>DAHVDN010000169.1 GCA_027313505.1 Candidatus Dormiibacterota bacterium | reverse complement strand
CACGCCAATTCCTCTGGCTCTAGCCCGCCCCCGCCCAGGTGGGGACATGTCAGCATCGCCAACGGAGCCGCAGCCCATGCTTCGGTCGGGATTGGGACGGCCTCTCCCCCGGCCATCCGCCCCTGGGCGAGGACTCCTGCAGCTGCCACTCCCCGCCGTAGGTTCGCGGGCAGCCCTTCAGGACAGGAAGTCCGTGCTGTTGGGCCCGGTCCGGGGGACCGCCCCCGTCGCCACCGGGGATCCGGGACCGTGTCGAATTCGACCAACTGTGGTGGTATCTTTGGGGTCCACAATCGGTGAGGACCCGCCATGTCGGACGCCAACCCGCACTTCAACCAGTTGAATCTGGTGGTCGAAGACGTGGACGCGGCGGTTGCCTTCTACCGGGCGCTCGGAATGTCGGTTCGGTTCGACGGTGGGGAGTGGCCGGCCGGGAGCGGAGCGAGGCACGTGGCGTTGGAAAACGGTGACGGGCCGATCCTGGAACTCGACAACCAGGCGATGGCGAGGCTCTATCACCAGGGTTGGCGGCACGCGGACCTCGGTGGATTTAGATGCCCTGTGGTGATCAACTTCTCGGTTGCTTCCAGAGATGCGGTCGACGACCTCTATGCCCGTTTGACCGCGGCGGGGCACACGGGGCGGCAACCGCCATACGATGCCTTCTGGGGATCCCGTTACGCGATCGTGGCAGATCCTGACGGTCACGATTGCGGGCTCATGAGCCCCGCAGACCCGGATAGGAGATATGTGCCAGCCGCGTCGCGATCCGCCTGACCGCGCCTTGGCCTCGGATCATTCGGGGGCTCTCCCCCAATCACGACGGGGCCGTCCCCCCTACTGACGAGGAGGCGGGGGGCGCAGGCTCCGCCGTTGTCCTCGCAGCCCAAGTGTGGA
>DAHVDN010000168.1 GCA_027313505.1 Candidatus Dormiibacterota bacterium | reverse complement strand
ACGGGTAGCAGAACTCTATGCCGCCCACTATCAACGCCTCGTCGGCCTAGTATCGTTGCTGGCCGGGGGCCACGCTCTGGGCGAGGAGATCGCCCAGGAGACGTTTCTCATAGCACTCACGAACGAACGGCGCAACCCAGGCTATCTGACGGACCCTGCCTGGCCATGGCTGCGCACCACCGCCGTGCGCTTATCGGCACGGCTCCGGTCCCGACTTCTTCGCGAACTGCCCCCGTCCATAATGCATCGCACCAGCACCGACATATCGTCCGACTGGACCAGTCAACGGGGTCCCCACAGTAGTTCTGGCCCACCTTGAAGACCAGAGCATCGCTTCAATAGCAACATTGCTCGGCTGTTCTGCAAAAAACGTCGAGCATCGGCTCCGTGAAGGCCGGGCCCGGCTGCGAGGCATGCTCGGCGATCGATACAACACCATCTGAGAATAGGAGATTCGATGAAAGATAACGCGCAGGATGGAGACTTTTCTTCCCGATTCCAACGCGCTGCGGCCGACATTGCTGCAAGGACGCCCATCGCGCGACCGCCGAGAGCGGCAACACAGTCTGGGCCACTCCGGCTGTATCGGTCCGTCTTGCCCAGGAGCCTGGAACGTCCACAGAAGCTTCGACGCAGCCTCGCCCTGGCACTGGCAGCTCTGGTGGTCAGCGCTGGGGTCGCCTACGCCGCGGTCGCGATTGCAACCGTGTCGACACATGTTACTGTGACCGGCCCGCAGGGGCAGGGGATGCCGTCGCCGTTGGTTTCCCTTAAAGCCGTTGTTCCTGGGATGCCAAAGACCGTGACCTTTGGCCAGGCTCAAGTGCTGGCGATCACTGAAATTCCCCACTTTCGATCATCGAAATTCCCCAGCTGTCTGAGCAGCCGGAGGGGTTGGG
>DAHVDN010000167.1 GCA_027313505.1 Candidatus Dormiibacterota bacterium | reverse complement strand
TTGAGGCTGAGCCACGTGCCGCCGGAGTCCAGGCTTCGGGCCTCGGTCACGGAGGCACGGAGGCAAGCGAGTTCGAGGTCGAGGTCGAGCCCAACTGTGGCGGCCGTGGTGAAGACAAGGTCGGGGGCGGTGCCGCTCTCGAACCGAGTGAGGGCCTCGTGCCCGACGAGTTGCTTGATGTCAACGGTCATGATGGGCTGGTAGACGGGCCGGAAGCTGCGCCGAGCCAGAATCGTCTCGAACTCACGGCGAGTGCGAGCGCTGGTGCGGGCGTCCCGCACGGTCGGCGCCAGCAGCATCGCGGCGATGGCAGCCACGTCCGTCAGGATGGGCAGAATCCCATCCAAGTCCTTCGCTGCCTGAACGTTGGACCCCACTGAACGGCAGACGCTGATCACCCCGGAGACCCGCTTACCGACCACGATCGGGGCATGGGCCATCGCCCTGACGCCGGCATCTCGGAGGCCAGCCAGGTACCGCTGAACCTGAACATCGCCCTCGTCGTCCGGGTCGAGGAGCTCGACGAATGCCCCGGCCGCGGCACGTGCCTTCAGGTCCCTGGCCCTGAGCCGTGGCAACGGCGCTCCCGCCATCTCGCGGCACGCCCGGTCGCTCTGTGAGCAGGCCATTGCGGGTGTGACCGTCCCGGGGTCGTCCGAACGGACCAGCCCGGCGCAGTCGACGACGGGAAGTTGGACCAGTTCAGCGCAGATTGCGCTTGCGATCTGGCCCAGTGGTGCTGCGGGGTCCAGTCGGCCAAGCCTCTCCGCGATGGCCCGACGCTGGATGTCGCCCCGTAGCTGACGGTGCTGGGCAGTCGTGATGAGTTCGAAGGAGATCGCCAAGGCCAGCACCATCTCGCTGATTGCCCACAGGACCCAGGCCCCATCCCATCCGAGGCTGTCCCGGTGGCCTG
>DAHVDN010000166.1 GCA_027313505.1 Candidatus Dormiibacterota bacterium | reverse complement strand
AAAATCGTCGCGATGCACCGGTGCGCCAGTGTCGATGACCACCGGCTCGGGCCCGCGGATCAGGGCGCTGTTGAAGTAGACATAACCAATCGGTGGGGCGAGGACCAGTTGGGGGATCACCCAGGTGTCTCGGGCCACCTCGTACGCATTAGCCATCTAGACGCTCCTGTCGAGCACCCCGCTTTGTGCGGGCGTGATGAGTCGATTGAGATTCTGACACGCTCTGGGTTCGATGGACACTCCAGCGCCCCCGCCGCGGAAGCACCCGGACGCGACCAGATCGTGCGAACCGTGCCAGCGATCTCAACCGGATCGCCCGGGGCGCGTGGTCGGCGTCATCGGGATCGACTAGCATTAGCCGCACTAGCAGGGTGTTGAACTAGGCGAAGAACCGGCGGAGTGCCCTTGCGAAGTGGCATTCCGCGGGATTTTCGGAGTGCACACAGTCCCCGGGACCGCCCGAGCGGGGCCCGGGGACTGTACCGGTCGGTGATCCTGAGCCTGGCCCAGGCGGGTTGGGTGGAGGCCCACCACAACGTGCTGGTGACCGGGGCCACCGGCTGCGGCAAGAGCTACCTCGCCTGCGCCCTGGCCCAGGCGGCGATCCGGCAGGGGCACACGGCGCTGTACGTGCGCACGCCCCGGCTGCTCGACGACCTGGCCATCAGCCGGGGCGATGGCCGCTACCACACCCTCCTGGGCCAGCTGAACCGGGCGGCGCTGCTGGTCCTGGACGACTTCCTGCTCACCTCGGCGACGGTGGAGCAGGCCCGGGACCTGCTCGAGGTGGTCGAGGACCGCTCCCAGTTGCGCTCCACCCTGGTGGCCAGCCAGCTCCCAGTGGAGATGTGGCACGATGCCCTGGCCGACCGCACTTTGGCGGACGCGATCCTGGACCGCCTGGTCCACAACGCCCACCGGGTC
>DAHVDN010000165.1 GCA_027313505.1 Candidatus Dormiibacterota bacterium | reverse complement strand
CGATCTCGGCTGCGCTGAGCTGTTCGAGGGACTGGGAGCTGCTCCGGGCATGGTTGGCCACGACGACGTCGAGCCGGCCGAAGGCCCGGTGGGTCGCGTCGATCACGGCCACGGGCGCCTCCGGATTGGCAAAGTCAGCGGCGAAGTGCTCGACCTGGCCGCCGGCAGCTCGAAGCTCTTCGAGCAGCGCCTCGGGGCCGCCGACATCCGCCCCCCAAGGTTGCTCATCGTCGTGAGGCGACCAGGAGTGGAGCATCACCCGGGCGCCGTCAGCTACGAGCCGGCGGGCGATGGCAGCCCCGATGGCGGTCCTCCGACTGGCCCCCGTCACGAGCACGACTCGACCATCAAGTGCACGCAGGCCACTGGTCACCGGGAGGATCTTCTCATATCAAGGCCCCGGAGACGGCGCTGCAGCCACACGGTGCGGGATTCCCTGGGCAGTCCGCTCTCCGATCGGTGACCGGGCGCAGCGGTCACACCGTGGCGACGCTTGAGACCGTGGCTCGGAGCGCCACCAAAATGCCGGAGGTCACCGAGGGAGAGCGGCATGGCAATCCCACCTGGTTCGTTCGCGGCCAGGCGTTTGCCTGGGACCGGCCGGTCAGCAAGAACTGAGGGGACCCCATTTGTCAGTCCAGGTGATGTGGACTACCGGCACGGGGTCACCCCACCGGCCCCACCTGGGAAGTGGTCAGGTGGGCCACGATGGACTCCAAGTCCCCGTCCGCAAACCGCCCGCTGGCTGCCGCCTTCCCCTGCGCCTCCGCCACCCGGGACCCGCCCAGAACTTTGGCCAGGCTCACCGCCAGTGCCATCTTGGAGCGCACCCGGGGTGCCCCCGCCGCCCCGGCCGCCTTCAGGTCGAAGCAGGGCATGACCCCCAGCGCCCGCACCTCCGCCAGCCACTTGCCGTCCTGGCTGAAGCCTC
>DAHVDN010000164.1 GCA_027313505.1 Candidatus Dormiibacterota bacterium | reverse complement strand
GTCGTGGAGCCCCGCCAGCATCTGGCACAGGACCGCGATTGGGTTGAGGACGGCGCCGCCGTAAACGCCCGAGTGGAGGTCCGTGTCGGAGGTTCTGACCCGAACCTCCCAGTAGGCCATCCCTCGCAGGGCGATGGTGAGCGCCGGCTGCTCCCTGGACAGCATGCCCGTGTCGCTGATGACCGCGACATCGGCCGCGAGCTGGCCCAGGTGCTCCTTCAGGACGGACTCGAAGTGCTCGGACCCGTTCTCCTCCTCGCCCTCGGCGATCAGCTTGAGATTGACTGGCAGGCGGCCCTCGGCGTCGAGGATGCCCCGAACCGCCTCCAGGTGCATGAGGATGTGGCCCTTGTCATCCGCGGTGCCCCTCCCCAGGAGGAGCCCGTCGCGTTCGAGCGGTTGAAAGGGGGCCGCCTCCCACTCCTCCACCGGGTCGACCGGCTGCACGTCATGGTGCCCGTACACCAAAACGGTCGGCAGGGAGGGGTCCTCCAGCCGCTCGGCAAATACCGCCGGGTGCCCGGCCGTGGGCCAGATCTCGGCCCTGGTCATGCCGCACGCCAGCGCGTACTCCTTCAGGAACTCCGCCGAACGCACACAGTCCGAGGCGTGGCTCGGGTCGGTGCTGATCGATGGGATCTCCACCCACCGCTTCAAGCCCGCGACAAGGGCACGTTCCCGTGCCGCTATGGCGGCGGCGACGTGCTCCTCTCCGCCACTCACCGGCCGGGGCCCAGCCACAGGGCTCGACCCCGGCCGGCGCCGTGCCGGATCAGGCTGCCTTCCCGATCTTGAAGATCTTGGTGCCGCAGACCGGGCAGGTGCCGGTGGTTGCCGGCTTGCCGTTCTTCAGCTGGGTAGGCTGGGGGTTGGAGATCTCCCTCGCCGTCTTGCACTTCATGCAGAAGCCGGTTACGGCCATATCAGTACCCCTCCGCTGGACGTGGGA
>DAHVDN010000163.1 GCA_027313505.1 Candidatus Dormiibacterota bacterium | reverse complement strand
GGCAACGGCGTCATCCGCGACGCTGGGTATTCCACGGCTGGAATCACGGGGCCAACCTTGTCGTGCGGAGTGCGGCTGGCCATCGTCCGTTGGCGCTCAGCAGAGAGATCAGCGGGGCGCGCCGCTTGACCTCACCGCGGCTCTACTAATCGGAAGTTCGGGGTGTTAGGGGAGTTCGGCTGAGTTCAGTTCGAGGGGCGGAGTTCTGGCTACGCGTTCTCGGGCCGGACTCCGGCCAGGGCCAGGGCGCGGGACTGCAGCTCGGTGGGCTGGGTGACCCCCTCGAAGGCGGGCTCCTCGGGCAGTCCCTCTGGCAGTCCCTCTGGCAGTCCGTTGGGCAGCACCTGGTTGCGGCAGGCGGTGGCCAGCGAGCGCAGCAGGGTGGGGAAACTGTGCACCGGGCTGCCGTCCTCCAGCTCCTGGGTGGAGGCCTTGTGCAAGGCCGCCGCGGAGCGCTGCGCCCTGGCCCCGCGCCTGCCACGCGCCGGAGGTGAACGGCACGCGGAAGGTGTAGATGCTGGTTTAGCTCGGCGCCACCTAGGCTGTGGCCTTCGAGGCGACGGCCACAGCCTCACGCGGACCCGAGACGCGCGTCAGTTGACCTGAGAGCGGGACAGACTCGGCCCTCGCTTTGTGGCCGGCACCGTTCTCCTTACAGGACCGCGTCAACACCCGCTGGATCCACGGCTGGCAGCTCTCCCCATCGCCGGCATGTGGGCGGGTGGTGATCCCGCCGGAGTCGCAGTCCACGCGGCCCGAGCCCACCCGCCGCAACTGCCCGTACCCAGGGCTCTGCCCCCAAGCTGGAGAATCTCCAGATGGGCCGGGCCTCATCCAAACTTCCGCGCCGCGTCCAGGAAGCCTTCTGACTGGGGGTCGAGGTGGGAGAGCCCCCCAACTTCGGCGAAGGCCCTATCGGCCGAGGCCAGGGCAAAGCCGCGGTGGAGGGCGGTG
>DAHVDN010000162.1 GCA_027313505.1 Candidatus Dormiibacterota bacterium | reverse complement strand
CAATCGGGGGGCAGGGAGCGCCACCAGCTCTCCGCCTCGGTTGAGGTGAACTCGGGCTCGCCCCCCTCCCATTGCCCGTCCGGACGCTGGAGGCTCAGAAGGCGAGCGCCCCAGCCCTCAACCGCGACCCTGGCCCGCTCCTCTTCCACCTCCTCGGACGGCGCACCCAGGAGATCTCTCATCACCTGCCAGCGGATGGCCGGATCGGAGTCGAGGAGCCATTCCAGGACGTCCACGACGGCGGATGTTAGCGGCCGGGAGGCCCCGCCGAGTCAGGCCAGCGGATCCCCCACAGGGGCCACGACCAGGTGACCGCGGTCCACTTCCAGGATGAGGACCACCTCACCCTCGGCGATGGGGTTCCCCACGGCGCTGACGGCCGGCCAGTCCTCCCCCCGAGCCCGGACCGCGCCGAGGTGGATCGACCCAGGGATCGGGGACGAGACCACCCCCTGCTCCCCGAGCAGCGCCTCGATGCCGTTCAGCACGACTCGCCGACCATTCGGACTGCCGCCTCGGGTCCCGGGGTGACCTATCCCGCCTTGGGCCTGCCCCGCCGGGGCGGCTCCGGGGGTGCCACGGATGAGGCGACACCGGCGGTGCCGTTGGCGGAGGGCTCCGCTCCACCGCCACGGGTGGCTCCCGCCAGCGCCTCGGCCGCTCCCATGAGCCCGGCGAAGTCGGCGGGCACGACCAGCTTGGAGTTGGGGCTATCGGCCAGCCGGGCCAGGTTCTTCAGCTGCCAGTAGGCGAGGACGTCGCTGGTGGCCCGCCCCTCATGCACCGCCTGGGCGACCGCCGCGATCGCCGCCGCCTCGCCCTCGGCCTCCAGCCGCTGGCTCTCGCGAAGGCCCTGGGCTTCCAGGATCTGGGCCTGCTTCTTGGCCTCCGCGGCCAGCACCGTGGCCTGCTTCTGGGCCGTGGCCCGGGTGATGTTGGCCTGGGCCTCACCCTC
>DAHVDN010000161.1 GCA_027313505.1 Candidatus Dormiibacterota bacterium | reverse complement strand
GGGCCGCTTGGCGTGACGCCTCCGACTACGGCCTCTGGCGGGGCCAGCGGCCGGCGAAGTCCCAGCCCTTCCGGAAACCGAAGCCCATGAAGAACGACACTAGCAGCGCGCCAATGGTGTACAGGACGAGGGGCAGCAGGAACACGGCGCTAAGGGCCACATTCATTTCGTCGAATCTTAACGCGAGCCGACTGACGAACGTGGATGGCTGGTCAGGCGGCGCGGGGCCCCGGAGCAACCGTGAGTCGCTGGGGCCTGACTCCCCGGTACCACAATCCCGCCAGCTTTGGCATCGGTCGCCGCTGGACACCGACCGACCGGGATTGCCACCGCTGTTGCCAAGACGATCAGCGCAATCATCCACCGACCGGACGCGGTTCGCCATGCTTGAGCTCCGCTCATCGCGCCACCTCCTGGGCTCCGTCGAGCCGCAGAGATGGGAACCCTAACATCGGCGGACGCCACCAGTCTCCGGCCCCGGCTGTCCATCGGTTCGCACCGGGTAGGGGAATGGGCTGAGGTTGGGTTGGGGTAGTAGGCGGGTTCTTGGCTCCTGAATGGGCCAACTTTGGCCGTCTTTGAGATCCATTATGTGGTGCCGAGGGGCGGGATCGAACCGCCGACACCGGGTTTTTCAGACCCGAATGGGGGGGTCTACGGGTGCCTCCCGGGGTCGCTGGCGAGATCAAAAAGCGAGGTTGCAGTCCATGGGCGTCTCCCAGAGTCCAGCCGGGTTGGATCAACGGTTGGATCAAATACCCATCGAGACCCCTGGGGCTCATGAGGGCGCCGGAGGCCGGTGGCGGCTTAAGCGGTGGCATCCTGTGAACCCCATGGGAGCCGTGGCTGGCTACCGTACCGCTCGCGAGCCGCTCGGAGCGGTCAAGGCCAAGCTCGAGAGGGTCGCGGTTCTTATCCCTGGCCTTGTCCACGATGGCCCAGGCAAGTCGGGTCATGTCGGCT
>DAHVDN010000160.1:287-1007 GCA_027313505.1 Candidatus Dormiibacterota bacterium | reverse complement strand
ACCGTGACCATTAACCTCAAGAACTGGCAGTGGTCCACGGGCCACCCGATCACCAGCCGCGATGTGGAGTTCTGGATCAACGAGCTGATCGCGGAGAAGGACAACTGGTACGGATATGTGCCCGGCGCCTTTCCCGACAACCTGGTCTCGGAGAGCTACCCCACCGCCCGGCAGGTGGTCCTGACCTTCAACCAAACCTACGGGCAGCAGTGGCTGCTGTACAACGAGCTGAGCCAGATCACCCCGCTTCCTCAGTACGCCTGGGACAAGACGGCGACCAGCTCCCCGGTCGGCAACTACGACCAGACCGCCAGCGGAGCCGCGGCGGTCTACACCTACCTCAACGGGCAGTCCAAGGACCTCCTCAGCTACGCCACGAACCCCCTCTGGCAGGTGGTCGACGGGCCGTTCCGCCTCCAGACCTACAACGCGGCCAACGCCTACACCGTCCTGGTCCCCAACCGCAACTACTCGGGGACGCCCAAGGCGACCATCGGCCGTCTGGTGGAGCAGCCCTTCACCAGCTACGCGTCGGAGCTGAACGGGCTGCGCAGCGGCGCCATCGACTACGGCTACCTCCCCCCGACCGAGGTGAACAACGCCTCGTACTTCAAGGCCCACGGCTACACCGTCGCCTCGTGGCCGCTCTGGGGCATCGCCTACGCGGTGTACAACTTCACCAACCCGACCGTGGGGCCGATCTTCAGCCAGCTCTACTTC
>DAHVDN010000160.1:0-277 GCA_027313505.1 Candidatus Dormiibacterota bacterium | reverse complement strand
AGGCCCTCCAGAAGATGGTCGACCAAGCCCAGTACATCAAGCAGTTCTGGGGCGGGTACGCCGTGCCCACCTACGGCCCGGTCCCTCTGTCACCCGTCACCCCCTACCTGACCAAGTACGAGAGCAGCAACCCCTACCCCTACGACCCGACCGCCGCCCGAGCGCTCCTCAGCAGCAACGGGTGGGCGAAGGACAGCAGCGGCGTGCTGTCCTGCCTGCATCCCGGCACCGGGCCGGGCGAGTGCGGGGCGGGCATCGCCCAGGGGCAGCAGGCCAG
>DAHVDN010000015.1:50178-52808 GCA_027313505.1 Candidatus Dormiibacterota bacterium | reverse complement strand
GGCTACAAGTGCCAGTGGTACGGGAGCCGGCTGGTCGTCGCCGACCGATGGTTCCCCAGCTCCAAGCGCTGCTCGGGCTGCGGGACGGTCGAGCAGGACCTCGCGCTCTCGGAGCGAACCTACCGCTGCCGGAGCTGCGGCCTGGCCATCGACCGAGACCTCAACGCCGCGATCAACCTCGCCGGGTGGGCCCACCCGACCTTCGCCTCCAGTGCGGGGGAGACGCAAAACGCCTGTGGAGCCAACCGTAGGTCCAGCGCTTGCCTGGCAGATGGCTGTGAAACAGGAACCGGGACCGCCCCGGAGCGTCCTGGCTCCGCCAGGACTCCTCACCCCCTCGGCACCTTTGTCACGCCTTGAGGAACGGGTCAGGATTGCACCCGAAATGGTCAGCTCCGAGCTTGGCCATGTTCCTCTGAATGCAGTCTCACAGGGTCCGGGCGTGGGTGGCGACACCCCCACTGTGACCGTCCCGCGACCCGGGCATCACAGCATTCCTGAGGGACACGATCTAGAATTCGCAGCCGCAGCATGCTTACGTCCCCCGCTCCCCACCGCCTCGACGCTGGTCGTCAGCCCACCGACGCCGAGCTGAATGCGGTCCTGGGGGACCTTTTCAGCCAGGCGACGGTCCCCATGGTCCTGATCGGCTTCGATCATCTGATCAAGCGCACTAACGCGGCCTTTGACCGGCTTCTGGATCGTTCTCCGGAGCAGCTGATCGGCACCCACATCCTCAAAGTGACCCACCCGGATGATCGTCGATCCAGTCAGCTCACCTCTTGGAACACGCGGAGGGGCCGGCAGCCCCGGAAGCTAGCAAAGCGGTACCTCCGGCCCGACGGGAGCTCCGTCTGGGCCAGAATCACCACCACCCTGGTTCGGGACAGCTGTGGCAAACCGCTCTGTGTCATGAGCCTGGCTGAGGACATCAGCGAGGAAGAGGAGCTGCGCCGGCGAGTAGAGCAGCTCGACCGCTTGCGCGCGACCCTGGCGGACAGCAGCGAGGCAATGTTGCGAGCCTCCGATGTCGATGGGTTGTGGCGGGATGCATGCCGGATCGCGGTGGAGCACGGCGGGCTGCAGATGGCCTGGGTCGGACTTGTCGGGGACGATGACCTGGTAGTTCCGAACGTCCATTGGGGCTCGGCCGACGGCTACCTGGACCGTCTGAGGACCTCCGCCAGCGGGGACTCCCCCGAAGGGATGGGACCGGTGGGTCTGGCCATACGGGCCAGATTGCCCGCGGTCTTCCAGGACATCCTTGTAGAGCCGCGGTTCGAGCCGTGGCTGGAGCGTGCCCGCACTGTGGGCATCCGTGGGGTCGCCGCCTTTCCTCTCCTCAGCGGACAGCAGGTCCGCGGCGTGCTCTCCGTCTATTCTCGGGAGCCCAACTTCTTCGATCCGGAGACGATGACACTACTTGAGCGTCTGACAGCGAATGTCTCCTTCGCCTGGGAAGCGCTGGACCTCCGTGAGCGACAGGCCAGGTCCGCTTTGGAGGAGTCCGAGAGACTAACCCGTTTCCATCACGTTTTCGCCCACAGCGGCATCGCCAACGCCATCACCGATTTAGATTGGAACCTCCGACAGGTGAACGGCGCGCTTTGCGACCTGCTCGGCGCACCAGATCGGGAGGTGCTGGGGCGTAGCCTGTTGGATTTTGTCCACCCGGATGACCGGCGCGCCTTGCGACAGCGACGGCGCCGACTCACCGCCAGAGCGCAGAGCGGGCCTGTCAAATTCGAGCAGCGACTGATCTCAGCCACCGGAGAGCACCACTGGGTGGTGGCCTCCTGCACTCTGATGCCGGCTCGAAACGATGAGGGTCGCCACCTGGTGTGGCAGGCGCAGAACATCACCGCACAGCGCCGCGCCGAGGAGCTGGCCACGATGCGGTCCGCACAGCAAGCTGCAGTGGCTCGCCTCGGCAGGGAGGCGCTGGAGATGCGCGACGTGGCGCCACTGGTCGACCGTGCCACCGCCATCCTGGCAGAGCAGCTCGGGGCAGAAGCTTCATCAGTCCTGCGTTGGAACCAGAACCATGACAGCTTTCTGGTGATTGCCGGGGTGGGCTGGGCGCCAGGAGTCGTAGGGGCCGCACTGATTCCTGGAGGTATGCGCTCTTTGGCCGGGTATGCGCTGGCCTCTGGGACTTCGGTGATCCTCAACGACAGTAGGTCGGAGTGCCGGTTCGACAGCCACCTCCTGGACAAGGAGTACGGAGTCCGATCAGCGCTCGCAGCTCCCATCAGCGCCCGGGAGCAACCCTACGGGGTCCTCGCGGCGTTCACTTCGGAGGTCCACCCTTTCAGCGCCGACGACCTCAACTTCGCCGAGGGGATCGCCCACGTGCTGGGCGCGGCGATCGCCCGCAATGAGGCCGAGGCCGAGCTGCAGCGCCAAGCCCTCCACGACTCCCTGACCGGCCTTCCCAACCGGGCCTTGCTCTTTGACCGGATCGCTTTGGCAGTGCGGCGCCTGCGCCGCCACCAGCGCCCGATGGCACTCATGTTCGTGGATATCGACCGCTTCAAGGAGGTGAACGACACGATGGGGCACTCCGTGGGGGACGACGTGCTCCGGACGGTTGCCACCCGCCTCACCAACACCCTTAGGCCCAGCGACAC
>DAHVDN010000015.1:0-50079 GCA_027313505.1 Candidatus Dormiibacterota bacterium | reverse complement strand
CATGGGGCACTCCGTGGGGGACGACGTGCTCCGGACGGTTGCCACCCGCCTCACCAACACCCTTAGGCCCAGCGACACGGTGGCCAGGGTCGGCGGGGACGAATTCGTGGTGCTCGCCGACGACCTCGACAACCCTGCGGCAGCGCTGCTCATGGCCGACCGTTTGGTGCTGGCCCTAGAGCCGCCCATTCCGGCTGGAAGCCGGGAGGTGGTGGTCACCGCGAGTGTTGGGGTCGTCTCCTGCGAGAATCCCAATTCCACCGCGGAAGATCTCGTTCGGGACGCTGACATCGCCATGTATCACGCCAAGTCGGCGGGTGGACGACAGGCGGTCAGCTTCGACGCCGACATGAGAGCGGTCTTTGGAGATCGGGTTCGAACAGAGGTCGACCTCCGACGCGCCTTGGCGCAGGAGGAGTTCGTAGTCCACTACCAGCCCTGCCTGAACCTGCGAACCGGAGCCATAATCGGTGCGGAGGCGCTTGTCCGATGGAACCACCCGGCCCGTGGGCTGGTGCCGCCAGGGGAGTTCATTCCCCTGGCGGAGGAGACCGGCGCGATCATAGAAATCGGCGCTTGGGTTCTTCGCCAGGCCGTCCAGTGCGGCAAGCGCTGGAGCGACCTGCGCCCGGGTGAGCAGCTTACCCTTTCGGTGAACCTTTCCACAAGACAGCTGCTGGCCCAGAACGTCGACCAGGTAGTCGAGGAGGCGCTGAGAACCACAGGGCTGGACTCCCGACGCCTCTGCCTGGAGATCACCGAAACCGCCGTCCTGGCGGACTCGCTGGCGGCCGTGTCTGGCATCTCGCGGCTGCGGGAATTGGGGGTGCGCCTAGCTCTGGATGATTTCGGGACCGGCTACTCGTCGGTATCTCACCTTCGGCGCTTTCAATTGGACGAGCTCAAGATCGACAAGAGCTTCATCGATGGGGTCACCAACGACAAGAAGGATGCGGCCATCGTCGGGGGCCTGATACAGCTGGCTCATGCGGTGGGGCTCACCGCGTCCGCCGAGGGTATAGAGACTTCAGCACAGCTAAAGGTGCTACGCGAGCTCGGCTGCGATGCAGGTCAAGGATTCCTCATGGCACGCCCCCTTCCAGAAGAGGAGTTCGAGCAGCTCTGGTTGAGTGGCGCAACCTACTGACTCCTGCCGCACTAGGGCGCCAACCTAGGAGCGAGAGCCCTCGGAAGGGCAGGGGGGGTGCCGGGCGGCCGGGACTGTTCCCTACGAGGCGATAGAGGCAGCGACAACCGATGACTGTGAGCTCCTGAGCGGGTCGGAGGTGGAGTCAGTCCGGGAGTTAGGTCCAGCCGACTTCGTGCTGGGACACGCCGATCGACAGTCCAGGGCGTACGCGCATCCAGGAGTCGGGACAGCCCGCTGCGATCAGTACCTCCTACCCCGAGACGCCATGTCACGGAGCCGAAGGAAGGGCCATGCCCGGGCCCCGATGACGTCCGTTCCCGCGCCCCTTAGCCCACGACGGTGGACCGGTAGCAGCCCCGCGCCCGGCGCTGGCCTTTGCGCCTCGGACCTGATTCCCGTCGACTGGTGGAGAGCCGTGATTGCTGCGGGCCACCCGACTGACGCATTGCCCGAAGGCGCCAGGTGAAGCGGTGGCCGCCGCCCCCGCGGTGCTCGCACCCGGAAGTAACTGAGCGCAGGTGCCGTGGATGGCCGCCACGACTGCTGCGCCGTGGGTCGAAGACGAAGGGCTGAAGAGTTCCCTGGAAGCCAGCACAGCCCCGCCGGTCCCCAACGCCAATCCGACGGCCACTATGGCGATGCCCTTGGTCGCCAGCATGCTCAGCAGCGCTCGAAGTCCCAGTGCGATTCCGGTCATCTCGGGGAGTCCTCCTTGATGGGCACCTTGCCTATGCGTCGGCCGGTGGATGGCCGCCTGTATCTGAAAACGCCCAGCGGCCGGTCCCTACCCGACCGAGCGGCGATTCGTCACCGGGCCTTCAAGTGCTCCACCGCCTGCCGGACGGCAACAGGACCAGCACCTCCCCTCTCGCGACTGGGTCTATCCTGGCTACATCAGGCCCAGGTCGTCGAGACCGCGAAGTAGGTTGCTCACTACCCGCGGATCGCAACGGACATCCAGAACCGCGGGCAATCCTGATCTCGCTGCCCCGAGGGCCCGGGCCAGCGCTGGAGAGAGCTCCTCCCTAACCGCGATGCGCTCCCCCCATCCGCCCAGGGCCACGGCGAGCGCCGCGTGGTCGACGTCACCGACGGGCTCCTCTTTGGAGGAGCCAGGTCCCCTCCAAACTCCATTGTTCACTACGACCACCACCAGCCCAAGTCCCTGCCGAGCCGCGGTGTGAAGTTCCATAGCCGAGAAGCCGAAGGCCCCGTCACCGGTGAATAAAACGACCAGCGCCTCGGGATTGGCCAACTTCGCCGCTATTGCGAATGGGAGTCCCACCCCAAGGGTGCCCATGGCCGATCCGATGAGCATGTTCGATCCTGGCCGATGGCCCTTCGAGAAGGCTATCCCCCAGGTGACGCTGTCGCCGCCGTCCGAGATCCATATGCCACTCCCCTCCTGCTCGAAGCGCTCGGCCACCTCCCGTGCCAACCAGCCCGCATGCACTGTCGCCACGTCCGACTCTGTCTCCGCGGTCCAGATCTCCCTGCTGGTGGCGGACACCGCCTTGGCCTGAACCCGCCAGTCTCGGTACCGGTCGGGATCCCCCTCCCAGCTCATGGAAAGGGAGTGCAGGGTGGCGGCGACGTCGCCGACCAGGCCCAGGTTGGGGACCCGCTCACCGCCCAGCTTCTCGGCCGCGATGTCGAGCTGGATCACGACCTGCTCCTCGCCAAACAGCGGCGGCCGGCCATACATGAGGTTGGCGTTGAATCCCGATCCTATGACCAGGGCCAGATCGGCGCTGATCAAGGCGGCACCTCCATGAACCAGGCTGCCGAGGCACAGCGGGTGATCATCATCCAGCAAGCCCCTGGCGGCGCTGGTGGTGGTTACGGGGATTCCAGAAACCTCGCAGAACGCCTCCAGTTCGGGGCCGGCCCCGGAGAAGAAGGCGCCGGAGCCGGCGAGCACGATGGGGCGCTCGGCGCCACGCAGCAGCTGCAATGCCTCGGCCAGCGCAGCACCCTCGGGAACTGCCCTTGAGATCTTTAGCATCTGGGGCGTGGCGACCTCCCCGACCGGAGCACTCAAGAGGTCTTCGGCGATCTCCAGGTACGCAACCCCGGGGCTGCCGCTGGTCGCCTGCAGGTAAGCCCGGACAATGTGCTCTCCAATCCGCCCCGCCTCCAGGCACTCCCCGCGCCACTTCGTGATCGGCTCAACCGCTGCCAGCTGGTCCATGTCCTGCACCGCACCGCGACCACGCCTGGCCAGAGCGGTCCTGCCGGCCAGTACCAGAATGGGCACTCCGGCGGCGTTGGCCTCGGCGATCCCTGGCAGCGAGTTGGCCAGACCCGGTCCGGCGGTCACCGCAGCAAAGCCTGCCATCCCGGTCGCCAGCGCCCAACCCTCCGCCATCAGGATCGCGTTCTCCTCATGGCGGACCGATATCACCTGCTTGCCCTCGGCACGGATGCGCTCCAACAACTGCCCGATGTGGCTTCCCGGCAGCGTGAACAGGGTCTTCAGCCCCACCTCGGTGAGTGCCCTCGCCGCCAAACCACCACCAGTATTGATCTCCACTGACATCCTCTCCTCCTGGGTGCTGAACTCCAGATCGATCCGTCCCGGCTCCATTCGACTCTCAGTTAGCGTGCGCTCCCGGGTACCACCCCTGCACGGGCGAAACCACCGGGCGGGGGTGCGTGGGATTCACCTTCCAGTGGCGACGAGTTCACCGCCGCTGGGTGACGGGGCGTCAAGATGGGTGGGTGAGAGAGCTCTTCGACGACTCACCTGATTCGGTGCCCAACGGAGATCGCAAGAATGCTCAGCCTCCAGAGTCGGCTCGAGACCGACCGGGGGCCGCACCCCTGGCTGCCAGATTGCGCCCTCAGGGCTGGGCCGAGGTCCTGGGGCAGGGCCACCTCCTGGGGCAGACAGGTTCGCTCCGTTCCGCGCTAACGGGAGGACGGCTGCCGTCGCTCGTGCTCGTCGGTCCGCCGGGAACGGGGAAGACCACCATCGCCCAGCTCCTGGCGGCCGCGCAGTCGTCTCACCTGGTCTCCCTGTCGGCTGTGAGCGCCGGTGTAGGCGATATCCGGCGGGTGGTGACCGAGGCCGGTCAGCGCCAGCGGATGGGGCAGCGGACCCTCCTGTTCCTCGACGAGATCCACCACTTCACAAGAACCCAACAGGATGCTCTCCTGCCCCACGTGGAGTCCGGGTTGCTGACTCTGGTCGGAGCCACCACGGAGAATCCCAGCTTCCAGCTCACCGGAGCGCTGCTCTCCCGCGTCCAGGTCCTGGATCTGAGGCCGCTTACGAAAGAAGACCTCAACAGCCTGCTCGACCGAGCATTGGCGGAGCCAGTGAGGGGCTTGGGATCACGACAGCTGAAGCTGGACGACCCTGGTCGAGAGCTTCTGGTCCGAAGATCCGGGGGAGATGCCAGAGCCATGCTCAATGCGCTGGAGAGAGCGGCGGAGGGGGTGATTGACGGTGGCGAGATCCCGTTCGCCGTCGTCCGGCAGGCGCTCAACAGCCCTCACCTGCTACACGACAGGGCGGGGGACCTCCACTATCAAATTCTCTCCGCCTTCATAAAGTCCATGAGGGGAAGTGACCCGGACGCCGCCCTCTACTGGCTGGCGCGGCTGTTGGAGTCCGGGGAGGACCCCCTGGTTCCGGCGCGCCGGATGGTGATCCTGGCCGCTGAGGACATCGGGCTCGCGGACCCCCTCGCCCTTCAGGTCGCGATGGCGGCTCATCAGGCGACGGCCGTGGTCGGGCTGCCAGAGGCCCGGCTCCCCCTTGCCGAGGCAGCGATCTTCCTGGCGATGGCCCCCAAGAGCAACGCCACCTATCGTGCCTACTCCCTGGCCGCCCAGGACGTCGCGGAGCATCTGCAGCTCGCGGTTCCCCTGCACCTGCGCAATGCGGTCACAGCCCGGGACAAAGACCGCGGCTTTGGGCAGGGATACCAGTACGCCCACGAGACCGACGATGGACTAGTTGAGCACGGGCACCTCCCAGAGGAGATCGGGCATCACCGCTACTACCAACCTACGGACCACGGCCTAGAGGTCGAGATGAGGGCGAGGTTGGAGACCTCCCGCTCCAAGAGAAGATCGCTCGAATCCGACGGGGAAGGGGATCAGCGACCGAGCTGACGGCGCTCCTAGATCGGCCCGTAGTAGGGGAATCCCTACTCGGCAGCGACCGGCGCAGGCTCCTCAGTTGCCGGAACCGCTTCCGCCACGGGCTCTTCCACGGCGACCCGCGCCTGAGCGATCTTGACCAAGATCTCGGTGGGATCGATGGTGGCCGAAACCTCGACCCCATCGGGGAGGACGATGTCAGAGAGCCGGACGGCGTCGTCCACCTCCGCGAGCCCGGAGACGTCGACCACGATCTCACCAGGAATCGCGTTGGGCAAACAGCTCACTTCAAGGGTGTGTACCACATGGAGAAGCTCTCCCACGTTGAACTTCACTGCGGGAGATTCACCGGTGAGCACGATCTGCACTTGGACGGTGAGCTTCTCGGTCAGGTTGACCTGAAAGAAGTCCACATGTACCGCGGCGCTGGTGCGCGGGTTCAGCTGCAGCTCCTTGATCAGGACCGGTCGGAGATTGCGTTCCCCTTCGACCTTGAGCTGCAGCAGGTGGCTCTTCCCAACGGTGTGGACCATCCGCGCCAGCTCCTTGACCGGAACCTCGACCTGGATGGTAGCCACCTTGTGCCCATAGACGACCCCTGGCACCAATCCCTGGCGCCGGAGCTGACCGACCTGGCGCCCGCTGGTTGACCGGCGAGCGGCCTCAAGCTTCAGACTCATGTGACCTCAATCTCTTGAGCAAACTGACCTGCCCGGAATGAACCGGCAAGTGCTGCCGGATCTTATCAAATTGCAAGATCAGCGGGCGCTGATGGGTACGGCGCCGAACTTCCGATTAACGTATTCGACGATCGCCTGCATGCTAGTGCCGGGCGTGAAGACCTCGTCGACTCCAATCGCTCTGAGGGCTGCGACATCCTCGGGTGGGACTATCCCCCCGCCGAACACCACGATGTCCCCGGCGTTGTGCTCCTTGAGGAGCCGGATGACCTCAGGGAACAGGGTCATGTGGGCTCCTGACAGGAGCGAGATTCCGATCCCGTCGACATCCTCTTGGATCGCCGCATCCACCACCTGGGCGGGTGTCTGATGCAAGCCCGTGTAGATGACCTCGACTCCGGCGTCGCGCAGGGCCCGGGAGATGATCTTGACCCCGCGGTCGTGGCCATCGAGCCCCACCTTGGCGGTGAGGATCCTGACTGGCCTGTTCCTCATAGCCCCAGTCTACGGCGCCATGAGCGTCAGACAGCACAGCACAGGCCGATCCGACTGGCTGGCAGGCACCTCCCCGTCGGGCCTTCTCCGGTTGGGGCAAGGCCCCTCAACCGGGATACCACCCCCTTAGAACGGACGAAATCACGCAGGTGTGAAGCGGCCTCGGGCCGCAGAGTGAACCTAAGTGCCAACCGCAATTGGGAACCAGCACCCCAGATCCCCGGTACGGTTCGATGACCGCCCGATCCTGGTCTTCTGGGAGACCACCAAGGCCTGCTCCCTCAGCTGTCGACATTGCCGAGCGACGGCGGTGTCGGCAGCTCTACCGGGGGAACTCACCACCGACCAGGGGTTGCGCTTCCTGGACCAGCTGACTGCTTTCGGTCGTCCGGCGCCGATCCTGGTCATGACTGGTGGCGACTGTTTGGCACGCCCGGACCTCCTCCAGCTCACGACCAGGGCGCGGGACCTTGGAATAGTGGTTGCCCTTTCACCCTCCGTCACCCCCCATCTCACCCCCGAGTCCCTGGCGCCCTTCGCGGACCAGGGTGTGCGCAGCGTGTCTATCAGCCTCGACGGGGCTTGCTCCTCCACCCATGACCGGGTGCGTGGAGTGAGGGGCCACTTTGAAGCGACGGTTCGAGCCCTCGAGTGGCTAACGGAGTCCGGCTTCAAGGTTCAGGTGAACACCACCGTGATGCGCGCCAACGTTGGTGAGCTGGCTGATATCGCAGCCATCCTGCGCCGGCTCGCAGTCCCCATCTGGGAGGTTTTCTTCCTGGTCAATGTCGGGCGCGGTACCCTCCTGTTGGCTCCGGACGCGGAGGAGAACGAGGGGGTGTGCCAGTTCCTCTACGAGGCCTCTCGGTATTCGCTTCTGGTCCGCACGGTGGAGGCCCCATTTTTTCGGCGGGTCGTTGCCCAGCGGAACGCCCGGGCAACCGCGGATTCAAGCCCCGACTCCGTCACCCACGGCCCCCTTTACGCGAGTCTGGTGCAGCGGCTGTCGGAGTTGTTGGGGCCTCCGCCCCATCGAGCCCTCTCCCCCAGCGTCTCGACCCGAGACGGAATGGGCGTGGTGTTCGTCGGCCACGACGGCTCCGTCCGCCCATCTGGGTTCCTGCCGCAGACGCTCGGGAATGTAAAGCAACGCGATCTCGCCGACATCTATCGGAATGACCGGCTGCTGCTCAAGATCCGCGCGGCTGAGTTCGGTGGGCGCTGCGGGAGGTGCTCCTACCGAGACCTCTGCGGTGGGTCCCGATCTCGAGCCTTCGCGGCCAGCGGTGACCCACTGGGAGAGGACCCCGGCTGCGCCTACTCGGAGGACTGAGCCGCCAGTCCGGCCCTCGAGGCGCGTCTGGCGGCACGCGCCGTCCCCCTCTTAGGGCTCAGTCCGCGGCAGTGCGAGTCTTAAAGCCGCAGGAGCCGGTCACCCCGCTGCGCCGGTGGACCACCGTTTCAAGGCTTGGACATCTCGGCCCTCGGTCTTGTTGCGCCACGCTCCCTGCAGCTGCGGCAATAATCGAGGGGTGCTGAATCCAACCGTGGCAAAAGAGACGGTCGCGACCAGGTCACAGGAGATGCTCTTTGGTCTGGCGCTGGCCTGCGGCAGGCTGACTGGCAACCCTCAAGACTGGCCCACCGAGGCCAGGCTCGTCATCCCCGTCGCAAATCACCTGCTGGCGGATGGCGGTATGGATGGCACGCAGCTGCTGAAGAGCTGGTCCGAGCTCCCCGTCCCGGTCGGGAGACGACCATTCACGGTCACAGAGCGGGCGCTTGAGCTGGCCAGAAATGGTCACCAACTTGGGACCGTCGCGCGGGCCGCCAGCGGCCTCGCGGCTCGCCCCGAGTACGACCCGCCACTGCTCCGCACCATCCCGCTGGCGATCGGCTGCATCGGCCAGGGCTTCATGCTCCGCCGATGGTGCCGGAGCGTCGTATCAGCGACGCATTCCGATGATCTCTCGCAGATGGCGGCCTTCGCGGTAGCTCGCCTGTCCCAGGACCTGCTGGGCAGGACTTTGGACTATGCATTGGCCCGAACCGCCCAGGCGCTCCGCGAGGACGCTCCTGAGTCGTTGATCCAGGCGCTTAAACCGCTCGGCCCCGGTGAGGCTGTCCCTTCGGGCAACGACGCTGTCGGAATACTGTCGGCCGTGGTCCAGTCGCTTTCCGTGAGCCGAAATTGGGAGGATGCCGTCCTTGCCACGGCGACCAGAGGGGGCGGTGACGATCAGGCCGTGCTCCTGACCGGGGCGCTCTCGGGAGCAGTTTGGGGAACCGGGGAGCTGGCCGACGGTCTGGCTGGTGATCTCAGGTCGCAACTCCGGAGCCTCGCCCATGATCTGGTGGAGTTCAGCGGCCGGCACGCCTCCGACCCCCTCCCCCCCGTCTGGGTGCAGCCGCCCAGAGTCGGCTGATCTCAGTGGCCGGCGGCGCCCTGGTGGTGGACGGAACCAACGTGAGCTGGGCGTGGCCCCGCAGCCGAGCTCACATGATCCGCCGCGATTATGGTTCCGCCCAGATGCTGCTGGTCAGAGCCTTGGTGGAATCGCCTCTTAGAGCTGTTCACCAAGAGCTCCTGATCGTCTTCGACGGGGCGCCCACGCCCGGCGGACCGTCCAGCAGTCGAGGTGTGCTGGTCCTCCACCCCGACTTCGGCAGGACGGCCGACGACCGGATCTTGGAGCTGATCGGGCAGCGGCGACACAGCGGCAACGGGATCTCACTGGCCAGCAGCGATCGGGCCCTCCGGGATGCCGCGCGTGCGCTGGGGGCGACCACCATGGGTGCGCTGGAACTGCTGGCCAGATTGGAGGGCCGACCGATGCAGTCGGGAAGGTCCGATAGGGACCGGGTCCCGGCGACTCATAAGCCCTCGCCCTCCACGCAGGACACGGAAGCGTGGCTGCGTCAGTTCAACGCCAGTCGAACAACGGGTAGGTCCCAACGACCTCAGAAGGACGGCGACTCCCGGTAGGTGCCGAATACTTCCTGGAGGGCCGAGACGATCTCCCCCTCGGTACACAGCACCTTGACACAGTCCAAGATCGGAAGCATCAGGTTACTGTCGCCACGAGCCGCCTCTCGCAAGCCATCGAGAGCGTTGCCAACCGCCTGCCCGTCGCGGCGCGACTTGAGAGTGGTGAGAGCCGACTTCTGATCGACCTCGGCGGACTGGTCAATTCGAAGCAGCTGTGGAGCCTCGCCATCCTCGGACTGGAAGGCGTTCATCCCAACCACGATCCGCTCCCCGAGGTCCAGCTGCTGCTGGTAGCGAAATGCGGCGTCGGCAATCTCGCGCTGGAAGAAGCCGTCCTCGATGCAGGCGAGCACACCACCCCGGTCGTCGACCTCCGCAAAGTAACGCTCCGCCTCCGCCTCCATCCTGTTGGTCAGCTCCTCGATGAAGTAGGAGCCACCGAGCGGGTCGATGGTGGTGGTGACTCCGGTCTCATAGGCGATGATCTGCTGAGTCCGCAAGGCTATCTGGGCTGCCTTGGCGGTGGGCAGCGCCAGCACCTCGTCCATGGCGTTGGTGTGCAGGGACTGGGTCCCCCCGAGAACTGCGGCCAGCGCCTCGAGGGCGGTTCTGGCGACGTTGTTCTCGACCTGCTGAGCCGTGAGTGAGCAACCCGCGGTCTGGGTGTGAAAGCGCATCAACCATGACCTTTGGTCCTTGGCCCGGTAGCGGTCGCGCATCCGTTTTGCCCAGATCCTCCGCGCCGCCCGATATTTGGCGATCTCCTCGAAGAAGTCGATGTGGCTGTTGAAGAAAAAGCTCAGCTGGGGCGCAAAGGCGTCCACCTCAAGCCCGGCCGCGACACCTGCTTCGACATATGCGAAGCCGTCGGCCAAGGTGAACGCCAACTCCTGCACCGCCGTCGACCCCGCCTCCCTGATGTGGTAGCCAGAGATGCTGATCGGGTGCCAGCGAGGGACGTTGCGAGCGCAGAATGCGACCACGTCGGTCACCAACCTGAGACTCGGCGCCGGGGGGTAGATGTATTCCTTCTGGGCGATGTACTCCTTGAGGATGTCGTTCTGGAGCGTTCCTCCCAGCTGGCTGATCGCCACTCCCTGCCTCTCCGCGACCCCCACGTACATCGCCAAAAGGATCGCGGCGGGCGAGTTGATCGTCATCGAGGTCGTGACTCGTCCGAGGTCGATTCCACTGAACAACCGCTCCATGTCCTCGATCGAGTCGATCGCGACCCCGCACCGACCCACCTCGCCCTCCCCCAAAGGGTCGTCCGAGTCACGTCCCATCAGGGTCGGCATGTCGAAGGCCACCGACAGACCGGTCTGCCCCTGCTCCAGGAGGAACCGGTAGCGCTGGTTGGTCTCGGCCGCCGTCCCAAAGCCGGCGAACTGGCGCATTGTGAAGACCTTGTCCCGATACATCGACGGGTAGACCCCCCTGGTGTATGGGAACTCCCCCGGATACCCGATCTCCTGCGCGTAGCCGTGCCCGGCCAAGTTCGACGGGGTGTAGAGCGGTTCTACCGGGAGCCCGGACAGCGTCTCCGGAGGGGGCAGGAAGCCGGTGCGGCCGGCCCTCTCCCGCGACGCGCGATATCGCTTCGCCCAGCGGGTGAGTGCCTCCTGGTCGTCCACCAGGGCCGTCTCTTTCTGGTCCAGCATCATCGGTCCCTCCGCGGTGCGGCAGTCACTGCCCCCTGTTGGCCTATGTTGCTCCCCTGCTGCCGGAAGCGTTCCAGGAGCAGATCGGCGGCGGCTTCCGGATCAGCCCGGCGCGCCTCGGCTGCCGGCAGTCCCAGGCCCTGCCCGGCGAGCTGCTCCCGAGCGAATGAGCGGGCTCGGAGAGCGACGATCTCGACCACCTCGTCCCGGAGTCTCCTGACCATCCGCTGGGCCAGCTCACCGGACTCCTGCATCTGGAGGCGGTGCCGGTCGATGGCCTCGGCGAGGGCCCGAACTCCCTCCGGCCCTTCGGCGGCCGTGGCCGGAACAACCGGGGGTTTCCACTGCGCCCTCGAAGCTGAGAGGCGGATCATATCCCGGAGCTCTCTTACGACCCGATCAAGTCCCGGCATGTCGGCTTTGTTCACCGCGAAGATGTCGGCGATCTCGGTGATACCCGCCTTGAGCACCTGGATCCCGTCGCCGGTGCCGGGGGTTGTGACCACCACCACCGAGTCGGCGATTTCACAAATCTCCAACTCCGATTGGCCGACTCCCACGGTCTCGACCACAACCATCTCCCAGCCCAGAGCATCCAGCAGGCGAACCGCCCCGCGGGTGGCAAGCGACACCCCGCCCAGGTGGCCCCTGGCCCCCATGCTGCGGATGAACACCCCGGCGTCCAGCGCATGGCGCTGCATCCGCACCCGGTCCCCCAGGATCGCACCACCGGTGAACGGGCTGTTGGGATCCACCGCCAGCACCGCCACCCGCCTACCGTCACTTCTCCAGAGGCTGGTCAGAGCGTCGGCCATCGTGCTCTTGCCCGACCCGGGTGGACCGGTCAGCCCCACCACGTGGGATGGGGCCCCTAGCTCGGCACCCCGGGCCGCCCAGATCCGCTCCAGCAGCTCCCCGGTGCCTGCCCCTGCGGACTCCACCTGCGAGATCGCCCGGGCCAGGGAGCGGATGTCCCCCCCCACCAGCGCCTCGAAGTCCACTCGGTCCACGGCAACATGGTAGGGCTGGCGGGGCACTGTTCTAGCGGGGAGGGTGGGTGATTGGACGCTATGCGGCCAAGGCGGTGACCAAGAGGAAGCCTCCAGTCAAGAGCAGCACAGTCAGCCAGAACCTTGCCCGCCCGTCCCCCGCCAGGATTCGCCAGCGGCGGATCTCGGCCACCTTCATCGGGGCATCATAACCCCGCATTCCCGAGGAACTGCCCTATTGGCGCACGGACGCCGAGGACTGGAAGAGCACTCCAAGGAAGCTGAGAGCCGGTGAAGCTCACCGAAGCTGGGTCCCGAGCAGCCTCCCGACACCGCCTGGAACCTGTGCTTCGCGACCTCCTGGGCAGAATCGAGTTTGCCCCTCGTCGCCACCTGCCCCGTCGGTCCAGATCGGACCGCCCCCGCATGATGCCCAACCCAGGTACCAACTGCCGTCCTCGACTCCTTGCCCGCGAACCCCGGTGCCCCCCTTGCTCTACCACGCGAGCTTGGGCCAGTAGCCATGAGGACCTAGGCCAGCAGCCGTTTGGCGATGACCAGCCGCTGAATCTGATTGGTCCCTTCGTAGATCTGGGTGATCTTGGCGTCGCGCATCATTCGTTCGACGGGAAACTCGTTCACGTACCCGTAGCCACCCAGCACCTGGACCGCGTCTGTGGTCACCTTCATGGCGGTGTCGGAGGCAATCAACTTGGCCATGGCGGCGAGCTCGGTGGCGCGCTGGTCACCGGAGTCGATGGCCCGGCAAGCCTCATGGACCAGGCAGCGGGCCGCCTCGAGCTGAGCTCCCATGTCGGCCAGCATGAACTGCAGTCCCTGAAACTCGGCTATGGGGCGGCCGAACTGCTGGCGCTGCTTGGCGTAGCCCAGGGCATACCTCAGCGCTCCCGCCCCTATTCCCAGCGCCTGAGCTCCGATCTGCGGACGCGAACGGTCCAGGACGCCCATGGCGATCTTGAACCCATCCCCCTCCTGCCCGAGCCTGCGCTCCGCCGGCACCCGGCAGGAGGAGAAGATCAGCTCTGCCGTGTCACTCCCCCTGATCCCGAGCTTGCCGTGGATCGGGCGGCGCTCCAGGCCAGCCGAGTCACCGTCCACCAGAAAGGCGGTGATGCCCCTTGTCCCGGCACCGGGATCCGTGCTGGCGAAGACCACGATCCAGTCGGCCACCGAGCCGTTGGTGATCCACATCTTGCTTCCGTCCAGGATGTAGTCCTCTCCATCGCGCCTGGCTCTGGTGCGCATTGCCCCGGCATCGCTGCCGGCATCGGCTTCGCTCAGGGCGTAGGCGGCTATCTTCCTGCCGCTGGCCAGCTCCGGCAGGTGGGTCCGCTTCTGCTCCTCGCTGCCCCCCAGAAGGATGGGATATCCACCCAGCGCCTGCACCGCCAGCAGGAGCGCCGAGGTGGCGCAGACACTGGCAACCTCCTCGACGACCTGGGAGAGGGTGAGCGCCGAACCGGAGAGACCGCCGTACTGGGGAGGGAATGCCACGGCGTAGGTGTCCTGGTCGCGAAAGAGCTGAACGATGTCCCAGGGATACTCTCCGCTGCGGTCAATGTCGGCCGCTCGGGGCGCTATCCGGTCCCGTGCCAGCTCTCGAACGCTGGAACGGATGGCCTCCCGCTCGACTTCCAACTCCACTGCCATCAGCCATCCTCCACAGGGCCGATGCGATGGCCCGGTTCGATTCTAGCCCTCAGCCGACCGGCCGAGGGATCAGCGCTGGCGAATGAGGAATCCGAAGCTGATGGGGGTGATCTGGCAGCTGAGAATGAGGTCATTCCCTGATCCTCGCTTCCCCTTCTCAATCCCCGGCGCGGTGCGGAGGGACGGCGCTTCAAAGTTGAGCTGCCGCTGGGGGTGAATCCCGTCAGGCTGGAAAGCCATATGGCCTAGCCCAGGTCCAGGAGGGTCCAGACCACAGGGATGAAGAGCGCACGGGGCCAGATCGGATCCGCACTCTCACGGTCGCGGCCATGGACACCATCCGATCGCCGATGCCGCCGGCGTCGGTGAGTTCTGAGCCCTCAGACCAGGATTGGGCGGGTTTAGATGCCACCGCGCCAATCCCGTACAGCCCCGACCCCTTCAGATCGGTGGGACCGACCTGCCCTCAGGCCACCTCAACCAGAGTCGCCTCTCCCTGGGCCAACCCTGAGCAGATGGTGGCTCCGCCGAAACCGCCCCCACGCCTCCTCAGCTCCAGCACCAGCCCCCCTAGGATTCGAGCGCCCGAGGCACCTATCGGATGACCGATTGCGATCGCCCCTCCGTTCGGATTGATCCGGTCAAGCTCGACCTCCAACATCCGGGCGCTGGTCAGCGCCACAGAGGCGAAGGCCTCGTTGATCTCGACAACGCGCAGGTCTTCGGTGGTGAGTCCTCCGCCCCGACGGTCCAGGGCCTGCTGCATGGCCAGCGCCGGCACGGTCGCCAGGTAGGGATGGTCGGCGGCCGATTCCCCATAGCTGAGCCAGGTTGCCAGAGGCTCTATGCCAAGCTCCTTGGCCCGCCGCCGGCTCATGAGCACCACCACCGCCGCTCCGTCGTTGATACCCGGCGCATTTCCCGCGGTGACGCTGCCCCCTGGCCCACCGAACACCGGCCTGAGCGCGGCCAGCTTTTCGGCGGTGGTGTCCGGGCGGGGCTGCTCGTCGCGCTCAACCATGACCGGACCCCTCTTGGTGGACAGCTCAACCGGACTGATCTCATCTGCGATCCAACCCTGTTCCCGGGCTCGCTCGTATCGCTGTTGAGAGAGCAAGGCGTATTCGTCCTGCTGCTCCCGGGGCACGTTGAGCTCGTTCGCGACCGCACTACCGTGCTCCCCCATGTGGACCTCATCGACCGGGCAGGTGAGCCCATCCCAGATCATGGAGTCGTACATGGTCAGGTTGCCCATGGCCACCCCTTCGCGGGTGCCACGCAAGAGCATCGGCGCCTGGGACATCGACTCCATGCCCCCGGCCACCACGACCTCGGCGTCACCGGAGCGTATGAGTATTGCGCCAAGGTTGATCGCCTTGAGCGAGGACGCGCAGACCTTGTTCACCGAGAGCGCTGGGACCTGAGATGGGATGCCAGCCCTGAGCGCAGCCTGACGGGCCGGCACCTGCCCCAGCCCTGCGGAGATCACGGTTCCCAGGATGCACTGGTCCACCTGGCCGCCCTCCAGCCCGGCACGACCAAGGGCGGCCCTGATCGCCTCCGCACCGAGATCCACCGCCGTCAGCGAGCCGAGGCTGCCGCGCAGCTTCCCGAAGGGAGTTCTGGCATAAGAGACGATGACCGGATCCAAATCGCTCACATCTCTATCCTACGCCGCGGCAGATCGCCCGTTCTCTGAGTTTGGATCAGCTCTCAGGGTTGGGGTCGAGCATGCGGCTGACCGACCCGCCGAATCCCAGCAGATGGGAGGCTATGACCAGCCGCTGGACCTCGGAGGTGCCCTCTCCGATCTCGTTGATCTTGACGTCGCGATAGAAGCGGGCGACCGGCAGATCCTCCATGAAGCCTGCTCCACCGTGGATCTGGACGGCCTGGTTCGCGCACCAGGTGGCCGTCTCAGAGGCGTGGAGTTTGGCGATGGCGGCAAACTTGCCGGCCGGCCGGCCCTCTTCGATGAGAGCCCCGGCCCGCCAGACCATGAGCCGGGAAAGCTCGATCTGGGTCTCCATGTCGGCCAGCTTTAGTTGGGTGGCCTGGAACCTGCTCAGAGTCCGGCCGAATTGGCGGCGTTGCTTCGAGTACCCGAGGCAGGCGTCCAGACAGGCCTGGGCCACACCCACCGAAAGAGCGGCGATGGCCACGCGCCCCGACTCCAACACCTTGAGGAACTGGCCGAACCCGCCCCCCTCGCGCCCCAGAAGGTTGCCCTGGGGGACCCGGCAGCCGGAAAAGCTGAGCTCCCTGGTGTCACTCGCGTGCCACCCCAACTTGTGATAGGGCGGCGCCTGGGTATATCCCGGCGTTCCCCGCTCAACCAGGATCGCGCTGATCTGCTTGCGGCCATCGCTCTCGCCGGTGACTGCGGTTATCGTCACCCCGGCGCTGATATCGGTTCCGGCGTTGGTGATGAAGCACTTGCTGCCATCGATCAGCCACTCATCTCCCGCCTTGATCGCCTTGGTCCTGGTGCCTCCAGCATCGGACCCCGCCTCCGGCTCCGTGAGCCCAAAGGCCCAGAGCGAGCGACCGGCGCAGAGGTCGGGCAGAAGGCTGGTCTTCTGCTCCTCGGTCCCGTAGTTGTAGATCGGCGCGATCCCCAGCGACACCCCCGCCTCCAGGGTTATGCCCACCGCCGCATCCGCCCTCGAGATCTCCTCCAGCGCCAGGAGGTAGCTGATGTAGTCCGCACCTGCTCCGCCCACCGACTCCGGGTAGGGGAGCCCGAACAGGCCGAGCTCTCCCATCTGGGCCACGACGGGGTATGGGAACCGCGACAGCCGGTCCGACTCCTCGGCCTGTGGGGCGACTACCTGGTCGGCAAATTCCCGGCAGGTCTGCCGGATCGCCTCCTGCTCCGGAGAGAGCTCGAAGCTAAGGCCCAAGAGCTCAGCTCCCGCTCGGCGGCCGGAGCTGCCGTGCCACCACCTCGACTATCTGCTCGATGGTGTCCGCAACCTCGACCCTTGCACGCTCCAGCGCTTCGACCTTGGACTTCGCACTGCCGGTGTTGCCACTGATGATGGCGCCGGCATGCCCCATGCGCTTGCCAGGAGGAGCGGTCCTCCCGGAGATGAAGCCGACCACCGGCTTGGGGTAGCCCCGCCCGATGAGCTCCGCGGCACGCTCCTCGTCCGCTCCACCGATCTCTCCGGCCATGACCACCAGCTCGGTAGCCCCATCGGCCGCGAACAGCTCCAGAACGTCGGAGAAGCTGAGCCCGAGGATCGGATCGCCCCCGATCCCGACGGCCGTCGACTGGCCAAAGCCCGAGCGCCCCAGCGCCTGCATGATCTCGTAGGTCAAGGTGCCCGAGCGGGATACGATCCCCACTGACCCCTCTTTCCCGTTCTGGTTGGGAATAATGCCGACCTTGGCACGCTCTCCCGGGGACATCAGCCCAGGGCAGTTGGGCCCCACCAGCAGCGTCCCGCGGCGCTGGATCATCGCCTTGGCCCTAACCATGTCGTTGACCGGGATCATCTCGGTGATGCACACCACCAGCCGAACCCCCGCCGCTGATCCCTCCATGATGGCGTCGGCGGCGAATGGGGGGGGCACAAATACCGCCGCCACATCAGCGCCGGTCGCGGAGACCGCCTCGGCCACGGTGTCGTAGACCGGAAGGCCCAGGTGCTCGGTGCCGCCCTTGCCGGGGGAGACCCCCGCCACAACCTTGGTGCCGAAGTCGATCATCTGCTGGGTGTGGAAGGTGCCCTCGCTTCCGGTCATCCCCTGCACTAGAACCCTGGAGCCCCGGTTAAGGAGGATGCTCACCCTCTTTCCCCCGACCTGGCGACCAGCTCCACGATCTTCTGGGCGGCCTCCGGGGCCGAGATCGCCGGAACGATGCCCGCCTCCTCAAGGATCTTTCGACCCTCCTCCTCCCTGGTTCCGGTCATCCGGACCACCAACGGGACCCTGATTCCCAGCTGATCCCGGGCCTCGATCACACCGTTGGCCACCTCGTCCCCCCTGGTTATCCCACCGAAGATGTTGACGAAGATCCCCTTGACCTGGGGGTCCAGAAGGACCATCTCCAGGGCGTTGCGCACCACCTCGGCTTTGGCCCCTCCCCCGATGTCGAGAAAATTGGCCGGCTCACCACCGTGCTGCTTCACCAAATCGAGGGTGTTCATGACCAGGCCTGCACCGTTGCCGATGACCCCGACATCGCCCCCCAGGTGGACATAGGTCAGTCCGCGCCGCTTGGCCTCCACCTCCAACCTGTCCTCCCCGCTATCGGCCGCGCCCTGGTCATCCCCAAGCTCCTTGACCAGGTCGTGGTGGCGAAACTCCGCATTCTGATCGATTTCGATCTTGCCATCCCCGGCTATCAGCCGCTGAGTCGCGGTGATCACCAGCGGGTTGATCTCGCAGAGGGTGGCGTCCAGCCTCTGGCAGAGGGCGTACAGGCTCTGCACCAACGGGACCAGCTGCACCAGCAGCCTGGACTTGGGCATCGCCTCGTCTCCGCCCACCGCCGACAGCGCATCCAGCGCCAGACGGCGGATCTCGTAGGGCTGGGGGCCGGCGAAGGGGTCGGGCCAGAGCTTTGCGATCTTCTCAGGGGCGGTCTCAGCCACCTCCTCAATCTCCATTCCGCCGGCGAAGGACAGCATCACCACCAGGCTGCGGCGATCTCGGTCCAGAGCGACTCCCAGGTAGAGCTCGCGAGCAATCTCTAGCGCCTCCTCGCAGAGCACTGCGGGGACGGTGTAACCCTTGATGTCCATCCCCAAGATCTGCTCGGCGGCTCGCCTAGCCTCCTCCTCGCTCCCGGCCAGCTTCACCCCTCCAGCCTTCCCCCGTCCGCCTATCGGCACCTGTGCCTTGATCACCACCCTGCCCAGTTCCCTCGCCACGTGAGCCGCCTGCTCTGGGGTGTGGGCGACTCGCCCCATGGGGCAATCGATGCCGACCTGGCGGAACTGAGCCTTAGCCTGGTGTTCGAGGAGCTTCACGGGCACCTCCTGTGAGCCGGGTGACCGGCGATGGGAGCGACCACAAGAGTTTAGGACTCACGCCAGGCAGCGCTTGAAAGGCCTTTTCAGAGGGGAATGTTCCCGTGGCGGCGAGTGGGGCGCTCCACCCGCTTGGTTTCAGCCATGTGCAGCGCGCGGATCAGGAGGGGGCGCGTCTGCCGCGGCTCGATTATGTCGTCGATGTAGCCGCGCTCCGCCGCATGGTAGGGGTTGGCGAACTGCTCCCGATAGGCCGAGATCAGACTGGCTTTTGGTTCGCCAGCACCCCGGGGGCCGAGGAAGCGAGCCGCCCCTTCGGCTCCCATGACCGCGATCTCCGCGGTCGGCCAGGCAACGTTGTAGTCGGCGCCGAGGTGCTTGCTGCACATGACGTCATACGCCCCGCCATAGGCCTTGCGCGTGATCACGGTCAACTTGGGTACCGTCGCCTCCGCGAAGGCGTAGAGCAGCTTGGCCCCATGGCGGATGATCCCCCGGTACTCCTGGTCGGTACCCGGCAGAAACCCGGGAACGTCCACCAGGGTGATCAAAGGGATGTTGAAGGCATCGCAGAAGCGCACGAAGCGGGCTCCCTTGACCGACGCATCGATGTCAAGCGCGCCCGCGAGATGCTTGGGCTGGTTGGCCACCACCCCGACACTCACGCCATCCAGCCGGGCCAGTCCGATCAGCAGATTGGGGGCGAAGAGCGGCTGGATTTCCAAGAAGTGGCCGTCATCCACCACGCGACGGATCACCTCGCGCATCTCATAGGGCTCGCGCTCGTTAGCTGGGATGATCTCCTGGAGCTCCAGGTCGGCCCTCCCCACCGGATCCTCCGTCTGTACCCTTGGAGGGGTCTGGTTGGAGTTCTGAGGCAGGAAGGAGAGCAGCTCACGAACCTGGCGGAAGGCCTCGTCCTCGTCGGCGGCCTCAAAGTGAGCCACCCCGCTTCTGACGGAGTGGATGTCTGCCCCCCCCAGCTGCTCGAAGTCGACCTGCTCTCCCGTCGTCACCCTGACAACCTCCGGGCCGGTTATGAACATGTAACCGACCCCCTTCACCATGAAGGTGAAATCGGTGATGGCTGGAGAGTAGACAGCCCCCCCGGTGCAGGGCCCGGCGATGATCGAGAGCTGAGGGACCACACCGCTGCAGCGCACATTCCGGAAGAAGATGTCGGCGTAGCCGGCAAGCGAGACCACCCCCTCCTGGATCCGCGCCCCCGCGCTGTCGTTGATGCCGATCAATGGGCAGCCGGTCCGCTCCGCGAGTTCCATCACCTTGACCACCTTCTCGGCGAACGCCTCGCCCAGCGACCCACCCATGAAGGAGGCGTCATGGGAGAAGACGAATACCCGGCGCCCCCCAATCTCTCCGAATCCGGTCACCACCCCATCGCCCGCGACTCGGCGCTCCGCCATGTCGAACTGATCCGAGCGGTGCACCACGAAGGTGTCCAGCTCGGTGAAGCTGTCAGCGTCCAGCAGACGACGAATCCTCTCCCTCGCGGTCAGCTTGCCCTTGCGACGCTGCATGTGCTCCGGCTCCCCGCCCCGGTGTACGGCATCGTGCTTTCGCTTACGCAGCTGGTTTATCAGCCGGTCGTTTTGGGTGGGCTCGCTGGGAACGCCCCCCGACTGGTCCGCCCTCTGGGTCACTGGCTTGGGCACCGACTCATCTTCTCCGATCGCGGACCGCGACGGCGACCTTGAGTCGAAGAGCCGAGCGCTGGCCGGCATGGGCGCAGGGCATCTGGCGGGCGGCGCCCCCCCCCTCGCTGCAGCATCCTCCCACCGGGGGATGGCACCTTCCAGAGTGGTGCGCTGAGTTCCTCGGAACCTTTTTGCTGGTCCTGGTCGGTCTCAGCGCGGTCTGCCTCGACTTCGGCGTCGGCTCACCGGTCCCTCACCTTTTGCCCTCGACCAGCCTTCGGCTGCTCATCACCGGTCTGCTGTTCGCTGGGTCGGGCAGTTTGGTCGCGATCTCGCCCTTCGGACGGCTGAGCGGCGCCCACATCAACCCCTGCGTAACTCTGGCATTCTGGGTTGGAGGCCATATCTCCCGAGCCGACCTCGTCGGGTACTGGATCGGCCAGTTCGCCGGCGCGATCGCTGGAGACCTGGTGTTGCACCTGCTCTGGGGGCCGGTGGCGAATTCGGTCCAAGATGGGCTCACCGCACCCCAGCAGGGGGTGTCGGCCGCTGCGGCGACCGGGATCGAGGCACTGATGACAGCCATCCTCATCCTGGCGATCTTCACCTGCACCTCATCACCGCGGACCGCTCGCATGACCCCTGTGGTCCTCTGGATCCTCATCGCGGTGTTGGTCTGGCAGGGCGCCCCCTACACCGACTGCAGCCTGAACCCCGCCCGCAGCCTCGGTCCCGCTGTGGTCTTCGGCAGCTACAAGCTGCTCTGGGTCTACTTCGTCGGACCACCCCTGGGGGCGACGGTGGCGGCTCTCGGCTTCTTGAAGCTGGCCGGCCAAAGACGTCCACTCACCGCCAAGCTCTTCCACGACATCCACTTCCGGAGCGTGCTCGGGGGAGCGCTTCCGGCCGGGGAATCGAGGTCCTCCGGAACCGGGTAGCACCGAACTCCTGTCGCAGTCCGGTGAATGACGGTTACGGGGCCGGACCGGGGACATACCCTGCATGAGTGTCCAGGCAGGCGGATGGGAGGACTCGCCCGCCAGTAGGGGCCCGGCTCCCCGAGCCGCCCCTGGCCTCTACCGAACCCGCCTCTCGCGCCGCTCGCCAGGCGGCGCTACTGCAGATGGTCGTAAGCGCTGCTCAAGCTGCCACCGATGCTGACTCTGCTCGCTTGGTGCTGCTCAGCCCGGACGGCAGAACCACCGAAGTCGCGGCTGGCTCCGGTCGGCCAGGCCTCGGCAGGGGCAAAGTGCGCTCTGTCAACGAGGGAGTGAGCGGCTGGGTTCTGGAGCACTGCCGCTCAGTGCTGGTGCGAAGTGTCAGCGGCGGGCGCTGCTACCCGCGCTCCGCCATGCGCGCGGCGGCACAGCTTCGGGGCACGGAGTCTCTGGCGGCCGTACCGATCCGAGATCCGCTTGACGGGTCATTCCTGGGAGCGCTGGGAGCGCTCGCCCGAGAGCCGGACCGGTTCGGCAGCGGCAGCATCCGAACCCTCAATCTGCTGGCCGGCGTCGCCGGTGCCGCGATAACCGCGACGGCGCGGGAACGGGAGCTGTACAACAGTCTTGCCGACCGTCGGATCCAGGAGGAGCGGGCGGATCTCCTTTCCAGCATGGTCGAGAGGGTCAGGGAGGGACTCTCTCTGGTGGACGGCCAGGGAATAATCCTCTACGCCAACGCCGCCTTTGGCGGGCTGTTCTCGGTGGAGGCCTCCCACCTCTTCGGAAGGTCTGTGGACTCGGTGATCGCCGCGGCCACGGGAACGACATCGGTGTCGGCGGATGAGCTCTGCTGGGAGAACGACCAGATGGAGCTCATTACCAAAGTGGCTTCCGATCTTTCCCCCCGGGTGATCTCGCTGGCCCGAAACAGCTTCGAGTACGGAGCCAGCCCCAGTCCTGGTTGGATCCTCACCGCCCGGGACGCGACCGAGCGGGCACGCTGGATCGCTCGCCTCCGCCACCAGAGTGAGCATGACGACCTGACCGGACTTCCCAACCGGCATCAGCTTCAGCGACGGCTGACCGAGCTCACCGAGGAGGGACGCGGCCAGGGGACTGTCGGGGTCTACTTCATCGACCTCGACGGAACCAAGACAGTCAACGACGCGTTGGGCCATCAGGCGGGGGACGAGCTTCTTCAAGTGATCGCCACCCGGCTCAGGGCAAGGGTCAGGCCCAGTGACCTGGTGGCCCGGTACGGAGGCGACGAGCTCATCGCCCTGGTGGAGCCGATCTCCGAGGCCGAGGCGCCATCCTTCGCGGAGCGGCTCCTCGAGACCTTCGTGGATCCGGTCGTGCTGGATGGTCAGTCGGTGCGGCTCTCGGCGAGCATAGGCTTTGCGCTCTGCAGGCCGGGGTCCAACCCTGCCAGCCTGCTTCGCGAGGCGGACTCGGCCATGTACGCTGCCAAACGCGCCGGAGGCAACGGCTGGAGGTCGTACCAATCGGACCTTCACGACGCCGCCTTGGCCGACCTGCGGCTGAGCGGGGAGCTGCAGGCGGCGCTGGACGACCCGGCAGCCAACGGACTCTATCTCGCGTACCAGCCGATAGTCCACCTGGTCACCGGGCGGTGCACCGGAGTGGAGGCACTGTTGCGCTGGGATAACCCGAGGCTGGGAGCGGTGCCGCCACCCAAGGTGGTGGAGGTTGCCAGACGCTTCCACGAGCTTGACAGGCTCAGCGACTGGGTGCTCGCCCAAGCTCTCTCCGACCTTAGGGAGTGGATGCGAGCCGGAATGCAGGAGCTGAAGCTGGGGGTCAACTTCGTCCCGGAACAGCTGACGGACCCCAGGTTCGCCGAGCGGACGCTCTCGGCCCTGGAGGAAGCCGGGGTTCCCTGCGACCGGCTGGTGATCGAAATCACCGAGTACGACCTATTGCCTGAGATGCAGCCCAAGGTCGCGGCGGCGCTGCAACTCCTTGCGGGTCGAGGAGTGCTCAGCGCCCTCGACGATGTCGGTGCCGGGCAGTCCAACCTGGCTCGTCTGGTGGATCTCCCCGTCCAGATCCTCAAGGTGGACCGACTGTTCGTGATGGGTCTGCCCCAGGATCGGCGCAGCTCCGCAGTGGTGAGGGCCTTCCTCTCAGTGGGCAGAGATCTGGCGCTTGAAGTCGTCGCCGAAGGGGTGGAGACCGAGGCCCAGGAGGCCGCCCTCAGGGCTTACGGTTGCGACAAGGTCCAGGGGTACAGGTATTCCAAGCCACTGAGAGCCGATGCGATGACGGCATGGCTCCGCCTTCCGCCACAGGTGGTACCGGCCGCGGGGCCCGGGGCCGGACGGGTGGTCCGAGCCCGGCCCCACCTCATCTCAGCGGACCGCCGAACCGCCTGAACGACCCGTCAGCTTGTTGGCCTCCAGCGTCCAAAGACGTTGACCAGGCGCTGGCACACCTCCCCCACCGTGGCTCCCACCAGAAGGGCTTCCCGCATCGGCCAGAGGAGGTTCTCAGTCCCCTCGGCCGCCCGTCGCACCTTCTCCAAGGTCCGCTCAACCTGCGCCTTGGACCTTTGTCGACGATGCTGGCGTAGGCGCTCCATCTGACCCCTCTCCAGCTCTGGGTCCACCTTGAGCAGCGGCACCTCGATCGGCAGCTGGTCCTGGAAGCGATTGACCCCGATGATCACCACCTCTCCAGACTCCACCATCTGCTGGTGACGGTAGGAGGCCTCCTCAATCTGGGCCTGGTAGTAGCCGTCCTCGATAGCCTGCACCGCTCCACCTCGCCGATCCACCTCCCGGATGAGCGACGCCGCCTCGGCCGCCAGACGCTCAGTCAGCTCCTCGACCAGGTATGAGCCGCCCAGGGGGTCTGCGACCTTGGACACCCCCGATTCGTGGGCCAACAGCTGCTGGGTTCGCAACGCCAGGGTCGCCGCCTGCTCCGAGGGCAGCGCCAGCGCCTCGTCGAAGGAGTTGGTATGCAGTGACTGGGCACCGCCCAAAACGGCGGCCAAAGCCTGGAGCGCCACCCTCACCACATTGTTGAGCGGCTGCTGTGCTGTCAGGGTCGCTCCCGCGGTCTGGGCGTGAAACCGCAGCTGGCGGCATCTGGGGTCGGTGGCCCCGAACCGCTGCGTCATGATCCCACTCCACAGCTGCCGCGCCGCTCGGAACTTCGCCACCTCCTCGAAGAGGTCGTTGTCCACGTTGAAAAAGAAGCTCAGCCTGGGGGCGAACTCCGTCAGCTTAAGTCCCGCAGCCAGCGCCGCCTCCACATACGCAATCCCGTTGCTGATCGCGAACGCCAGCTCCTGGGTCGCGGTCGCACCGGCCTCTCTCATGTGATACCCGGAGATGGAGATCGGATTCCATCGTGGAAGCTCCTCATGGCAGTAGGCGAAGGTGTCGGTCACCAGCCGCATGCTGGGCCGGGGAGGAAATATGTAGGTGCCTCGGGCCGCGTACTCCTTGAGGACGTCGTTCTGGATGGTGCCGCCGAGCTTCTCCCCCGGAATCCCGCGGCGTTCCGCCGCCAATTGGTAGAGCAAAAGCAGCAGGCTGGCGGGGGCGTTGATGGTCATCGATGTGGTGACGACGTCCAGCGGCAGATCCCTCAGGAGAATCTCCATGTCGCCCAGCTGGTCGATGGCCACTCCAACCCGGCCAACCTCCCCCGCCGACACCTCGGCGTCGGAGTCGTATCCCATCTGGGTGGGAAGGTCGAATGCCACCGACAGGCCGGTCTGGCCACGCTCCAGAAGATACCGAAAGCGCGAGTTGGTGGACTCGGCGGAGCCGAAGCCGGCATATTGCCGCATCGTCCACAGCCGCTCACGGTAACCCCCTGGTCGAAGACCTCTGGTGAACGGCGGCTCGCCAGGGTCGGGGCAGTCGAGCCGTGTGGGAGATCGGGCATAGAAGGGCTCCAGCGGCAGGCCGGAGGCGGTCCTGGGCGGTCCCGGCGCCCTTTGCTCACTCACTGCCGTCGCCTCCCGGCAGCTGGCACAGCTCGGTCAGCACCCCATGCTCGGTGGTGGGGTGGATGAAGGCGACCAGCCTCCCCCGCGAACCCAGCCGTGGCGTCGAATCGATGAGCTGGCTGCCACCGGAGCGCCACCGAGACAGCTCAGCTTCGATGTCGAATACCGCGTAGGCGACGTGGTGGATCCCCTCCCCACGGCGTTCCAGGAAGCGGGCGATGGCGGAGTCAGTCCTGGTCGAGCCCAGCAGCTCCAGCGATTGCGCGCCCAGGGAGAAGAAGACCGCCTCGATCCCGTCGGCCGGGACCGCCTCGCGGCTTTCGGGTTTGACCCCGAGCCGGTTGGAGAAATCTTCGACCGCCCGATCCAGGTCGGTCACGGCGATCCCCACATGATCGAATCGGGGAAAGGCTCCGGTGATGCCCACCTGCAGATTATGGGGGTGGCGGAGCCTCGGGTGACCCCACGATGGACTGCTGCGGTAGATAGTCCAGCCCCATAGCCTCGGCCACCAGCACCGCTATGTCGGCACTGCCGAACTGACCACCCAGCTCCTGCGACGAGATCCCCTCGGTGAACATGGTTGCGCAGAACGGACAGGAGACCGCTGCCTGGGCAGCTCCCGTCTCCTGAGCCTGCTGGACGCGAACCCGGTTGATCCTGCTTCCGGTGGTCTCCTCCATGAAGATCCGGCCTCCACCTGCGCCACAGCACATCGCCTCCCCTCGGCTGCGGTGCATCTCCAGCAGCTCGACTCCGGGGATTGCCTGGAGCAAACGGCGCGGGGCGTCGTACTCCCCGTTCCAGCGGCCCAGATAGCAGGGGTCGTGGTAGGTGAGACGCCCATCGGCGATCTCCCTGGTCAGGTGGATGAGGCCCTGGTCAAGCAGTTGGCTCAACAGCTGGGTGTGGTGTAGCACCTCATAGTTCCCCCCCAGGTCGGGGTACTCCCTGGCAAAGGTGTTGAAGCAGTGGGGGCAGCTGGCGATGATCTTGCGAACTCCCCGGGCCGCCAACCTGCCCACCACCTCCTGGGCCTGAGTCTGGAAGAGATACTCGTTACCCAGCCGACGGGCGGGATCCCCGTTGCAGACCTCCTCCTGGCCCAGCACCGCGAAGCTGACTCCTGCCTCCTTCAGGATCGCGACCGTGGCTCGGGCGGCCGCCCAGTTGGCCTCGTCAAAGGCGGTGGCGCATCCGACCCAGTAGAGGTACTCGGCGTCTGGCCGGTCCGCGATCAGGGGGACATCCAGCCCCTCGGCCCAGCGCATGCGCGAGGACTGGGCCATCTGGTAGGGGTTGCCGCGTTGCTCCAAAGACTCCAGCGCCCGCTGCGCCTCCTTGGGCACCCGGGACTCCTCCAGTACCAAAGACCTCCTCATCTGAACTATCGCGGGCACATGCTCGATCAGCACCGGGCATTGCTCCACGCAGGCCCCGCACGTGGTGCAGGCCCAAAGGGTCTCCTCCAAGACGCTCCAGTCGAGGAGGGATCCGTCCGTCGGGGCCTGTCCAGGAGGATCTCCGGTCGCCCAGAAGCTCCTCGGAGCTTCCTCGGAGCGCGCCCGCGCGTACCAGCCGTCACGGAGGTCGGTGATGAACAGCTTCGGGGACAGAGGCTTGCCGGTGTTGAAGGCCGGGCAGTGGACCTGGCAACGCCCACACTCGGTGCAGGTCGCCAGGTCGAGCTCCTGCTTCCAGCTCAGCTGATCGACCTTCGAGATCCCAAAGTGATCCGCCGCCTCGATGTCGAGCATCGGGAGGTGGCGGCCCGCCGGTTCCAGGCTGCGAAAGTAGACGTTGGGCAAAGCGGTGAGGATGTGGAGATGTTTGCTGCGGGCCAGATAGACCAAAAAACCCGCGATCAGCAGCAGGTGAGCCCAGAGGAAGAGCTCATGCCAGGCCCATATCGACTCCCCGTGGACCCCGCGAAAGAGCGCGGAGACGGCGTCGGAGACCGGCCGCATATTGACCACATGGTCCGCTCCCGCGGCGATCTGCGTTCCGTAGATCCCGAGCTGGGTGAGGATCACCAGGGCGATCAGGAGAAGGATCACGGTCGCGTCCCGCTGATGACTCCCAAGGAACCGGCGGGGCCGCAGGACGTATCGGTTCAGGGCAGCCAACACCAGGCCGGCCAGCACCGCCGCCGCCAGCAGGTCCTGCACGAATGCGATCGGCCCCCACCAGTACTGCTCCTCCAGGTTGAGCGGAGGCACCAGCGCCTCGAGTCCGGCCTGGAGGATCTCCAGGTTGAGGATGACAAAGCCCCAGAAGATGAGGAGGTGCGCGACCCCGGAGAACGGCCAGCGCAAAAGCCGCTTCTGGCCCAGGACGAAGACCACAACTCCCCGCATCCTGGCGCCGGGTGAATCGGTCCGGCGCTCACGCTCGGCGCTGAGCATCGAATCCAGGAGGGGCCGAATCCTCCGCCAGAACAGATACCCGGTCGCGGCCAGGAGAATCAGCGCGGCAAAGCTGTTGAGCCAGATCACGGATGGTCAAATCCCAGCGCCAGAAGGAGCAGAGCCACAGCCAAGGCCAGGGTCAGCCCCCACGCCAGCCAGTACCAGGGGGGCTCCTCAATCCAGAACGGCCCCACCCTTCGCCCGATAGAGGACGCGGGGCGCGAGGCTCGCTTCCCATCTGCGGGCGGAAGCCCCTGCTGCGAGCTGGTCACGCAGGTGATGGTAGGGCGTGACGACGCCCGTTCAGCGGCCCGACCACCTCGGAGCCCGCTTCCCCAGGAAGGCGGCGATACCCTCTGCGGCATCCGCGCTCCTGAAGACCCGATCGAAGGCGTCGAGCTCATCGGTCAACCCCTCCCGCAAGGTGCCGTCCAACCCCTCCGCAACCGACCGCTTTATGGCCGCCGCCGCCAGCGGGGCCCGCTGAGCCAGCTTCTCCGCCAGAGCCTGCGCCTGCTCTTTCAGCCGCTCTGACGGCACCACCTGATTCACCAGGCCGATCTCCAGTGCCCTCCCGGCGTCGATGGGGTCACCGCCGAGCAGAAGCTCCAGCGCCCGCCCCCTCCCGATCAATCGCGGAAGCCTCTGGGTCCCTCCCCAGCCGGGGATTATCCCAAGCAGGATCTCCGGCTGGCCGAGTCGCGCCAAGTCGCTGGCGATCCTGATGTCACAGGCCATCGCCAGCTCCAGCCCCCCACCAAGAGCGAACCCGTTCACCGCGGCGACGAAGGGAACCCGGGACCGCTCCATTTCCAGGGTCAGCCGCTGCCCGTCGGCGATCTTCTCCCGCGTCGCCTCCGGACCCTCCTGAGCGAACTCACCGATGTCGGCTCCGGCCACGAAGAATCTGTCACCGGCGCCGGTGACCACCGCGGCACGGATCGCCGGGTCTTGCTCCAACTCCTCAAAGCAGCTGCGCAAACCGCCGAGCACCGCCCGGTTCAGGGCATTTGCCGGGGGGTGGTCGATCACCACCCACGCGACCGGGCCCTGTCTGCTCAGGGTAACCAGCTCGTCCACTCAGCCCTCCTTCAAACCGGCCCTGCCTGGGGCCGAACTGACTGTAGGCTAATGGGATGGCCACTGCCAACGAAACTAGCCCCAACTCCGGTGGACCAGGCGGTGCCGAACTCTCGGCGCTGAGCGACGAGCGGCTGGCGGCCGAGTCAGACCGGCTTGCGGAGGCAGAACGGGCGCTGAGGCTGGAGATGGCGCCGCTTAGGCTAAGAGAGCGGGAACTGGCCGGAAGGCTCGCCCTCATCGCGACCGAGCGCCGTCGGCGAGAGCGACAACGGCAGCTGGCCAAACGACGAGAGGTCCGCTCCCAGGTCCAGGAGGGAGACGCTCCGTCCATCCAGCAGCTGGTCGAGTCTCCTGAGCCCACCGATATTGAGCCGGGAAATTTCGGCGAGCTGGAGTTTTTGCTGGAGACCGGAGGGGTGATCGCTCTTGGATACCCGGGGAGCCGGTTGCCGACATTGCAGATGACCGACGGCGCAGCGGTCGCCACCGTCGCCAGCTTGGAAGAGGCCAGGCGCCTCTTCCACCTCGGCTGGGACTTCGGGGTCCCGGCCCGGCGCGGGGTCAGGGTCCACACCCCCGGGACTCGCCTGGAACGGCTCCTGGAGCCGGAGAAGTGCTTTGTGAGAGCTCGCCTGAAGACCGAGGACGGACCCCTTACCGGTCGGGGGCCAGCCGCCAAAGCCGCGGATGGCTGAACTGCGGTCAGACCCTCGGGTGGTTGCCCTTACCGGGGGGATCGCCAGCGGGAAGTCAACGGTGGCCCGAATGCTCTCCGACCTTGGCGCGTCGGTCGTCGATGCCGATCTGCTGGCTCGCGAGGCGGTCGGCGCTGGAACCTCCGGGCTTCGGGAGGTGCTGAGAGAGTTCGGAGCCCAGCTCCTGGGGGAGAACGGGGAGCTGGACCGCGGCCGGCTCGGTGAGATCGTCTTCCGGGACCAGCACGCGAGACGACGGTTGGAGGCGATAGTCCACCCGAGGGTCGCGGAGCTGAGTCAGGAGCAGATAGCGCAAGCCCTCAAGGAGGGAGCACCACTCGTCGTGTATGAGATCCCGCTTCTCTTTGAAACCGGCAGGGAGAGGGAGTTCTCGGGATCGATTCTGGTCCAGGTCGACCCGGCGCAGCAGCTGACTAGGCTGATGCAAAGGTCGGGCCTCGACAGAAAGGCCGCCCTCGATCGCATTGGCTCTCAGCTGCCGCTGGCGGCCAAGGCCGAGCGCGCCACCTGGGTCATCGACAACAGCGGACCTTTGGAGGCGACTCGCGCCGCAGTGGACCGGCTGTGGCGGCGCGAGCTCCGAGCAACCGCGGCCGACTGACCCTGCACCGGACCCCTCCGACCGTCGCGGTTCGAATCAGGGCAATTCCACCACGACCTTCCCGACCGCACCCTCCTCCACCGCCATCTGGGCCTCGGCGCACCTCTCCAAGGGAAACCGATGGATGGGTAGTTCCGATAACGCCCCACTGCGGAGGGCGTCATTGATGTCGGAGACCGCCAACTCCAGCTGCGGCCGGGGCACCCCATAGAGGAGCACGAATCTGAGGGAAGTGTTTGCGGTCATGCAGGCACGCACCGGAAGGTTCGGGTCGGGCCCGGTGGCGGCGTAGGTCACGATCACCGTGCGGGGGGTGGCGAGGGCCAGGTCGAGGGCGAGGTTAGCCCCGAGGTTGACCTCCACCACCCGCGCGAAATCGGTGGAGAAGTCGCGGAGCCTCTCCAGGGCGCCATCCTCACGGTAGTTCACCACCAGGTCGGCACCCGCTCGGGCTGCAAGTTCCCCCTTCTCCTGTCCGCTCACCGTGGTCGCGACCCGAGCCCCTAGGTGCTTGGCCAGTTGGATCGCGAAGTGGCCGACCGCCCCGGCGCCTCCGGCGACCAGCACATCCGCCCCCGCGATCGGCCCATCGGCCAGCAGGCACCTGTGGGCGGTCATTGCGGGAACTCCGAGGCTGGCTCCCAGCTCGTCTGAGGTTCCGGCCGGGAGCGGGACCGCCTGACCTTCCGGGACTACGCTCCATTCCGCAGCAGTCCCCCAGCGGCGACCTGAGGCAGCCATCCAGAGCCACACCCGCTGCCCCGCTCGCGAGGGGTCCACCCCCTGACCAACCTGATCTATCACCCCAGAACCGTCGTGGTGGGGGATCTGGAAGGAGTCCATCCGACCTGGGGTGACCCCACTTCGAGACTTCCAGTCGGTGGGATTGACTCCCGAGAGGCGCATCCGCACTCTGACCTCTCCCGGCCCAGCCTCTGGTGTCTCCACCTCCTGCACCCGGATCACCTCGGAAGCGTTTCCCATGCGGTCGTAGAGTGCTGCCTTCACCTCAATCCTCCCTGACGACAAGAAGCCGGAGCGGCTCCGTTTCGATCGTAGCGCGGCCGGTGGGTGAGACGCGCAAAACCGCTCCTGTGCCGCCATTCCAGGTCGATTGCGCTATGCTCAATACCCAAGGTGGCCAGCCAGACCGACCTGTGGATCAAGGTGCCCAATCCCTTTTGGGGGGTGGAAACCGTGGGCTTCTCGGTCCGGTACGGAGCAGTGGATGCCGCCCCCTCCGATGTGCCGTTCTTCGTCGAGGGAGACGCCCGGCTCATGGCACCGCTCGGAGAACAGCTGCGACGCTTCCCGAGCCGAGAGTCCGTGGTCGATTGCAGCGGAACTGGCGAGGCCTACAGCTGGACCGAACCGATCAGCCTCAGTGACGAGGTGATCGTGATGGCTTTCCGGGATCGGAGCCTCTCCGATCCCGGATCAGACCCCGTCCGCGCATATCGGAACCGGCTCCTGAACCAGATGGTCCCGCTCGCCTTTCCCTTCCTCCGGGACTGCGTTCGGGTCGGGGGGTTGCGTCTCAGCGCCGTGATCTCGGTCAGGATCGGCTCCCAGGAGATTCCGGAGATCGAACTGGCGCTGCCGGTTCAGGATATCGTCCCGACCAACGGCAGTATCTGCCTCCAGCCGCCCTGACCCCTCCCCCGCCCGTCTAGGGGGTCGGCGAAGTAGTCGGGGACTTTGTCGGAGAGGCGCTGGGCGACGCGGACGACGAAGGAGAGGCGCTGGTCTTGGGTGTGGGAGAGGGGGTCGGAGTGATCACCACGACGCTCGGCTCGGAGCACCCGAAGGGAACTGTGGGAAGGGTGACCTGGGGGGTCGGCGAGACTGAGACCCCGGCACTCGGACTGGGATTTGCATGGATAACTATCGGGGTCTCTTTCGGGCAGGGTGGGGTTGGAGGGACCGGGCCGGCAAAGGCCGCCTTGAACAGCAGCCAGACCAGCACCACGACACCACCCAGGATGATGGTTCCGATGAATGCCGCCGCACCCCACTCGTGCTTCAGGAAGTTCCGGTTCAACGATCAGGCTCCCTCGCGTCCGATATTGCCACGCCACCGCTGCCATGTCAGCCAGCCCATGCTCCGCGCCTGCTGCTGCAACCTGGTGCCCAGTGCCGGAGCGGCGGGCCGCCGGTAGCCCTCCAGCGGTCTAGTCTGACGAGCCTCCATCGCCCGGCGCAGGTCCAATGCGGTTCTCCCAGGGAAGACGGTGACGGTGCGAGCCAGGTCGCTGGCTCCGAAATGACTGTCGCTCGAGCCCAGAGCCGCTCCCAAGCGGTCGGAGTGCAGCTCATAGAAGGCGTCCAACTGGCGCACCCGACTTGCCCAGGTGAGCGCGGTGTGGCGCAGCTCAATCCCATCGACCGGAACCCTGGAGATGAGTCGGCTCAGGGCGCCGGGGGTGATCGAAGCGAAGTAGGTGGGCATGAACGGGTGCGCCAGCACCGCCAGCCCCCCCCGGTCATGAATGGCGCTGATGGTATCGGCCACCGACATGCCCATCCGCACCGGGCCCTCCAGAAAGAGACCTAAAACGTGGACATTGGCGCGGGGCTCCGTGGTCACTTCCTCCCCCGCCACCACCGCCACCCCGAACTCCTCTCCCGCCTCCAACGCCGCGCCCACACCGGCGAAGGTATCGTGGTCAGTCACGGCTAGGACGCTGACGCCGGCAGCTGCCGCAGCACGCACCAGCTCTCTGGATGCCACCATCCCGTCACTCGCCAGGGTGTGGGCGTGGGGGTCAGCCACGCCGTGGCCGGTTGGAATGATGGCCCTGCCTGGCGGACTTGCCGATGGAGCCTCCTGGCCGCTCAGAGACCCGGTCCCCTCGTCCCTGCGCCGTCGTCGTCGGGATTGTCGGAGTCCTCCTGCCCGGGACGATTGCGCATGTTGAGGATTCTCAGGAAATCCTGAGCGCGAGCCATCGCCTTCCACCGCTCGGGAAAGAAGTCCTGGGCGACGATGCTGGAGTCGGAAAGGCGCATCACCGAAACACACCACTTGTTAAGGGTGTGCGAGACCTCTACTTCGAAGTCTCCCTCCTGGCTGCGGTAGCGCAGAAGGTCATCACCGCGCCGCGGGCGTTGCATAGCCATTGCACTACCTGATGGAGTTCGGAACTGGGGACGGGGATTTCCGCCTCTGTTGACATCTGGCCCTGCAGTATAGCGCCGTATCCGCACCCCGCCACGGTCGGCGTCCCACGGCACGCCTCTACATGGGTCAGCTTTCGGAGGCTTCGAGCTCGGCGATTCGGGCCCGCAGCGCCGGTCCCAATTCAGGATCCCTCCAGACGATCGACACACTTGTCGCGAGCCAGCTGTCCAGGGTCCCGACATCCAACAGCTCGCCGGTGAACTCCACCCCAACCACCCGACCCCCTCGAGCCACCTCCCGAATTGCGTCGGTCAGCTGGATCTCCCCGAGCGCTCCCGGTTGGGTGGTCCTCAGCGCGGTGAAGACATCCTCTGTCAGCACGTACCGGCCCATGAGGGCCAGGTCACTGGGAGCGTCCTCGGCGGCCGGCTTCTCGACAACGTCAGTAACCCGGAACACCGGCCCCTCTCCCTCCACCGCGGCTACCCCGTAGCGAGAGATCTGCTCCTTGGGGCAGCGGCGCAGCGCCAGCACCGTGCACCCCTCCCAGGTGTGAGCTTCAATGAGCTGCGCCAGCAGCGGCGGAGAACCGGAGAAAAGGTCGTCGGGAAGCAGGACCGATACCGCCGGTTCGCCCTTTATGGTGGGCAACGCACACAGAACCGCGTGTCCCAGGCCCAGAGGCTGGGCCTGTTCCACAAACTCAACGTTGCAGAGAGACCCAATCTCCCGGATCCGCCGGGCCAGCTCCGCGCTGCCTCTGCCCTCGAGAGTCTTCTCCAGCTCCTCGTCGGGCGCGAAGTGCGCTCGGATGAGCTCCTTGCCCGGCGCGGTGACGATCACTGCCCGGCGAACGCCGGACGCCACTGCCTCCTCCAGCCCCCACTGAATTGCAGGTCGGTCCCCGACTGGCACCATCTCCTTCGGCAGGGCCTTGGTCGCCGGCAGGAATCGGGTGCCCAGTCCTCCGGCCGGCACCACCACCGTGGTCACGGAACTCACAGAGGTGGATTCTAAAGGGGGCTGCCATGAACTCAGCCCCGATCGAACTCGAACCTAGGCGCCAACCCGGCTTTCGCGCTGACGAAAGAGCGCCAGTCCAACCACCACTCCGGCGGCTACTCCACCGAGCCCGAGCCACGCCGGTGCTGGCAGTTGACGTGCCACCCGCAGCACCTCGGCCAGCCCATCCTCCGTTGACCGCTCTCGGGCTTCGGAGAGGGCCCTCTCGTAGATGTGTGCCCTGGTGTCCGGCCGCAGCGGCCGAGGAGCCAGGGCGTCCACCAGCAGCACCGCGGTTCTGGCCACAGCTCGATTGGTCGAGTCAGCTTCTGTGATCGCCTGATCGCCTTCGAGCCAGCCGGCCAGCGCCCCGGCCAACCGCTTCTCCTCCCTGCTGGTCATCTCAAAGTCCCTCCGACTCGTCGGGGACGGCCAGGCGCAGATCAGGGGGAAGGTTGGCCTCTAGCTCTGGCCCGAGCCTCTGCTCCAGAGAGTTCAGCGCCCTGAAGACGAGCAGCTTCACCGCGCCCTCGCTCTTGCGCATCACCTGGGCCACCTCCGCATTGCGCAGACCGGAGCCGAACCGCAGGGTGATCGCCTGGCGCTGGTCCGGGGTGAGGTGCCGGACCGCCGCCTGAATACGTCGGACCTGTTCAGACCTGACCGCCGCATCCTCCGGCCCCTCCCCAGGGTCCACGAGCCCTTCTGGAAGCTCGATCCACCCAGGACGCCGGTGGTCGCGCAGCACCAGGTTGGAAGCGACCCGATACAGCCAGGCGGAATAGGGAACCCCGCGCCACTCGAACTTGCCGATCTCCGCGTAGGCCCGCATGAAGGTTGTGGCCGTGACATCCTCGGCTCGCTCCCAGCTGCCGGTCTGGTGGTACACGTACGCGTGAATTGCGTCGACATAGCGGTCGTAGAGCTGGGCGAACGCGGCCGGGTCAGTCTTGGCCGCCTCTACCAGCTGGCGCTCTTCCTCCAGTTCCTCGGGTGATCGGCTGCCCCGGTGGGGCGCAACGGGTGTGGAGTCAGACCTTCCTGACTCCACACCCCGCACTGACCTCAATTCAGGGGCACCGGCCATGGTTACGCTGAGCCTGATCCGTCACCGCGCGGAGCAAGATCGAGGGAGAGGGCAGCCGCAGCGTCCGCGAACGCGTCGAGGGCGCGATCCAGCTGGTCTCGGGTGTGGCTGGAGGTCACGATCGTTCGGACCCTGCCCCGATCGCGGGCGACGGTCGGGAATCCGATTCCCTGTGCAAACACCCCTCGGTTTCTGAGCTCATCGGAGAGCGCCATCGCAGCCCTGGCCTCCCCCACGATCACCGGAGTGATCGGGGTCTCGCTGTTGCCGCAGTCGAAGCCCAGCCTCTGCAGCCCGGACTTGAAGTAGTGAGTGTTCTCCCACAGCCGTTCCAGCAGGTTGGGCTCATCCTCCATCACCTGTAGGGCTGCCAGGCAGGCCGCCACCACCGCAGGGGGGTGTGAAGTCGAGAAGAGAAACGGTCGGCCGAGATGGATAAGGGCGTCGCGGAGCTCCTGAGAGCCGGCCGCATAGCCCCCGAGGACCCCCACCGCCTTGCTGAGTGTGCCGACCTGGATCGCTACCCGACCCTCCAGCCCGAAATGATCGACCGACCCCCGCCCTGCTCTTCCCAAGACTCCCGACGCGTGGGCGTCGTCAACCATGACCGCAGCCCCGGCCGCTTCCGCCCTCTCCACGATCGCCGGCAGGAGGGCGATGTCTCCATCCATGCTGAAGACCCCATCTGTGACCACCAGCACTCGGCGCCGGCCATCGCGGCGGGCCTCCTCCAGCTTCTGCTCCAGACCATCCAGATCGCTGTGGGGGTACAGATAGCGCCCGGCCTTGGTCAGACGGATCCCGTCGATGATGCTGGCGTGGTTGAGGGCGTCGCTCACCACCGCGTCCTGCTCTCCCAGCACCCCTCCCAAAACCGCCAGATTGGCGGTGTACCCGCTCTGGAGTGTCAGCGCTGCGGCTGTCCCCTTGAACTGTGCCAGCCGCGTCTCGAGCTCTTCGTGGATCGACTGAGTCCCGGCTATGGTCCGCACGGCACCCGATCCCGCACCCCAGACCCGAACCGCCTCGATCGCGGCCTCCTTCAGCCGGGGGTGGGTGTTCAGCCCCAGATAGTTGTTGGAGGAGAGGTTGATCAGGCGCCTGCCCTCGATCACCACCTCGGCGTCCTGAGGGCTGTCCAGCACCACCAGCGGTCGGAAGCGGCCCTCTGCCCGCAGCTGCTCCAGCTCCGCCCCCAGGCTGATGTCGAGATCCGTCATGCCCATTCGCCCTCCGGAGGATATAGGACCACCTTGCCAACTGCACCGGCCCTGGCCAATTCCACCGCCCGCTCGAAATCCGTGATTGACACCCGGTCGGTGAGGATCGGCCGAACGTCGACCCGTCCTGAGCTGAGGTACGCCGAGGTACTCTCCCAGGTCTCGAACTGCCGCCTCCCGGTTACACCGAACAGGGTGATCCCGCGCATCACCACCAAGGTGGAGAGGTCTAGTGGAGTCGGGCCGTCGCCGAGACCGAGCAGGCTGACCCAGCCACCTGGCGTCATGGCCTCGAGCGAGGCCTGGATCAGCGCGGGGTGGCCCGACATCTCCAGCACCACATCGGCAGTCCCCTGGCAGGCACTTCGGAGCTTGGCGGCCAGGTCGACGACACCGGTAGTGTCCACCACCTGGTCGGCGCCCATCTCCTCGGCAATCTTGAGGCGGGCCCCAACCCGGTCCACCGCCACCACCCGACGCGCACCCTCCGCTCTTGCGATGCCGACCGCGGCCAACCCAATTGGTCCACACCCGGTGACGACCACCACCCGGTCCCCGAGGCTCCCCTGCGATGCCGCGTGCACAGCGTTGCCCATCGGCTCCTGAAAAGCGATCACCGACGGGTCCAGTCCCGAGGGAGCCGGTCTGCAGTTTCGGGCAGGGACCACCACCTGCTCCGCAAAGGCGCCATCGAGGTCAACTCCCAAGATCCGGGTGTTCTGGCAGACCTGAAAGTCTCCTCGTAGGCACTGCGGGCAGCTGCCGCAGATCACGTGGGTTTCGACCCCGACCATCTCCCCAACCGCCAGATGATCAACCCCCTCCCCGATCGCCATCACCAGTCCGGCCATCTCGTGCCCCATCACCCGTGGCGGCAGCACCCGAGCAGAAGCCCACGGGTTCCAGTCAAAGATGTGCAGGTCGGTTCCACAGATCCCGGCTGCCACCAACTTCAGAAGGGCCTCCCCCGCGCCCGGCCTGGGATCCGGAACCTCCGACAACTCGGCCCCGGGACCTGGACGACGTTTCAGAACTGCGCGCAATGATCTGCCTCCCTGACGGTCCTTTGGAGCCGGACCGAAAGCCTAATGATGGGACTCAACCGAAGGTGCTGGCCCAACCTGAGGACCGGGATCGGGCGGACATGGCGGCCTTCGCTCCCCGAGCCCGTCCGCCCTGGTGACTCCACCGTTGCGCCAATTGTCGCGCCTGAGACTCCGCATCCGGCAGCGAGCCCGCTGGCCCACGGCCAAGCGATGGATGGCGAGACCCGACGTCGTGGGCGGTTGAACCCCCTCCGGCCCAATCTCCGCGGTCAGCCCCTTCCCTCGGAGCGAGAGATCGGCTATGGTGGCCGCAAGAACGCCTACTGTGGCGTGGCGAAAGTCAAGAGGAGGGAAGCGATGGTGCGTGCGTACATCCTTATGACGCTCGAACCCGGCAAGGCGATGGACGTCGTCCAACGGCTGAGAAGGGAGGCTGGGGTGCTTCAGGTCGACGCCATCACCGGGGAATACGACGCGGTTGCCCAGATTCAGGCCGAAGACGTCAAGGGCATCGGGACTCTGATCGTGGACCGCATCCAGAGCTTCAGCGGCGTCGCACGAACGATCACCTGCCTCGCTGTGGAGTGAGCCCGCTCCGGCCGCGCCCGAGTTCGATTTTGTCTCGGTGGATGTGCGCTGGCTCAACCACCGGCAGATCACGGAAATAGGCGCGATAGAACCCTCTGTCCCTGGTCAAAAGGCGATCTGCAGAGTCCAGGGCATGGGCGCCGACCAGGAAGTCCGGGGCCAACCGTCGGCGGTCGCCGCCCCGGCGCTGGTACTCCCGGTAGATGCGCGAGGCCTGGAGAGCCGCCCTCTCGCTGGTCGGCTCATAGCGAACGTCGAATCGGGACAGGACCCGTCTAGCCTCCTCCACTGTCGCGAACAGGCCCGCAACCTCGCCGAAGACAACGTCGCAGGCGATTACCGGACCACGGCTCCGGCTCTCCTGAAACGCCTCCCAGGATGGGCTGGCAAGTGCCGGGTCAGGGCTGAGTACGTCGATCAGGATGTTGGAATCGATGGCGGTGATCAAAGCTGGTCCACCGGACCCCGCAGCCGCTCCATGAGCAGATCGGTTTTGAGGTGCAAACCCAGGTAGCCGAATAGCTCAAGTTCGTCTGATGCATCGTCGGCCGCCGGCACACCTGGGCCGGATTCCTCGCTGGCCCGCCAGAGCCGATCAGGGCTGGGCCATAGGTCTCGGGGTGGCCGCCCCGAACCGGGGTTAGAGGCCGAAGTGTCCATGCGACCACTCCCATGCGGCGGCGCCGGCTCGAAGAGGGGGAGGGCCCCGCCCCGACCCTCCCCTCGCTCAGAGTCCCCCCAATCCCCATTCCAGGGGTGCTGATCAGCTCAGGTAGGGAGCTATCCCGTGACCCTGCTGAGCGGCGTCCATCACCACCTCGCTCACAGTTGGGTGGGCGTGGATGACATCGCCCAGTTCGGCCATGGTGAAGCCGTCGCTGATGGCAACCCCAACCTCATGAATCAACTCAACCGCATGCGGACCCATGATCGTTGCGCCCAGGAGCCGGTCGTCGACGGCATCCGCTACCAGTTGCACATACCCCTCGGGCTCCCCCTCCGCCAGCGCCTTGGCCTCGCCCACGAACCGCGCCTGCCCGAGCCGAACCTCGTGGCCGGTCTCTCGCGCCAGATCCGCGGTCAGACCAACCGTGGCAATCTCCGGGCTCGTGAAGATGCAGTTGGGGACAACTGTCCGATCCATCGGTCTCATCCGAGTGGGCTCCAGCGCGTTCTCGGTCGCGCGCGCCGCCTCGGCACTGGCCAGGTGTGCCAACTGAAGGCCCCCAATACAGTCTCCAGCGCCCCAGATGGCAGGGTTCGCGGTCCTGAGATATTCGTCGACCTCGATGTGCCCCCTTGGAGACACCAGAACTCCAGCCTCTTCGAGCCCTATTCCTTCTGTCTGTGGAGTCCTTCCAACCGCGACCAGCAGGGTGTCCGCGTCGATCTCCACCCCCCCGCTGAGGACCGCGGTCACGGCGTCCTCCCGGTAGCGCACCTCCTCCACCTTGCTATCCAGATGCACCTTCACACCCCGGGCTTCGAGCAGCCGTTGGAACTGCTGAGAGGTCCTTCGGTCCACTCCAGCCAGGAGCTGCGGAAGCATCTCGACCACGGTCACATCGGATCCTAGCGGAGCGAAAAGGCTGGCGAACTCGCAGCCAATGACCCCGCCGCCGATGATCACCAGTTCTTGGGGGATCTCGGTCAGAGTCCAGACACCGTCTGAGGTGATGACTCGAGGATGCGCCATGTCAATTCCGGAAAGCCCGGATGGCTCGGTCCCCACGCACACGATCAGCTGGTCGTAGGCGAACCTCTCCTCTCCGGCGACTACCTCAGCGCCCTCCAAGTGCCCTTGCGCGGGCACAACCCGCACCTTATGGCGCTGGCACGCGGCCTCGACCCCGCGCCTCATCTTGAGGACGATCTCGTCCTTTCGAGCCTGCATCCTGGGGAAATCAAACGACAGACCGCTCACGACCAAACCAAATTCGTCGGCCCGTTGAATCTTGCTCGCCAGGGCTGAAATGGCAAGCAGTGCCTTGCTTGGCACGCACCCACGGTTCAAGCAGGTACCACCGAGTTCACGTCGCTCGACCAGTACCACATCGGCGCCCATCTGGGCGGCCCTCAGGGCAGCGACGTCCCCCGCGGGCCCGCCGCCGAGCACCACAACCTTTGCGGCCGTCATGCGACTCCCCCCTTAACATCTGAACGCGCTGCGGCGCCTAGAACCGCTGCTCTGAGCAGCCGCTCCTGCTCCACCAAATGGGCGCTCATCGAACCCTCCGACGGAGAAGCCTGGGCCCTACGCCCCACGTACTCAATCTCCGGCCCACCTTGCAACAGCTCCCGAAGGTGAGGTGCCAAGTAGGCGAAAGCTCCCATGTTGCGCGGTTCCTCCTGAACCCAGGAGATGGATTCCAGATGGGGGTACCGGGAGATCATCTGGGAGACCTCGCTCCCGGCAAAGGGATACAGCAGCTCCAGCCTCAGAACGGCCACACCCAGTTGCGCTTCCCGGTCGCGGAGGGCGATCAGCTCATGGGCCACCTTGCCGGTCGCGATCAAGAGGCGGGTCACCTGGGTTACATCTGGAACAGATGGGTCGTCAAGCACAGGTTGGAAGGAACCCGCCGCCATCTGGTCCGGGCTCGACATCACGGCCTGCAAACGGAGCCCGCTCTTGGGGGTGAAGATCACAAGCGGTCTACGTTCCCCGGCCAGCGCTTGGAGCCGGAGCAGATGGAAGTACTGGGCCGCCGTCGATGGATAGGCCAGGCGCATGTTCCCCTCCGCCGCTAGCTCAAGGAACCGCTCGATTCGGGCGCTGGAATGCTCTGGGCCACTGCCTTCATAGCCGTGGGGAAGCAGCAGTGTCAACCTCGACTCCTGATCCCACTTGGCCTGTCCCCCGGCCACGAACTGGTCTATAACGACCTGGGCGTTGTTGAAAAAGTCGCCATATTGGGCCTCCCAAATCACCAGCGACTGGGGCTTGGTGACTCCAAAGCCGTACTCGAAACCCATCGCCGCCACCTCGGAGAGAGGACTGTTGTGCACCTCGAAAGTGGCTCGCGCTCCCGCCAGATGCTGAATCGGGGCCCAGGCGGACCCGGTCTCCACGTCGTGCAGCACCAGATGGCGCTGACTGAACGTGCCTCGCTCTGTGTCCTGGCCAGTCAGGCGGATGGCGACCCCCTCTTCGATGAGGCTGGCGAAAGCCAGCGCCTCGCTCTGGGCCCAGAGCAAGCGGCCACCTGGTTGGAAGGCCGCCGGTCGCTGGGCGAAGAAACGGTTGAGTTTGGAGTTCAGCCGGAATCCCTCCGGTAGTGCGGCCAGCTGCGCATCCAGCTCGACCAGCTGCTTCAGAGGAATCGCGGTAGCGACCTGAGGTAGTCCCGACGGCTCCGACATTGTTCCCGCCGGGTGGGCTGCGGCCGCCATTTCCAAGCCGTCAGCCATCGCCCGGGTGTGAGCTTCCACCATCTCCTGATAGGCGGAGGCCTGCTCCCGCTCGAGGTCGGGCCCGGCCAGTACTCCTTCGGCAATCAGGCGGGCGCCGTACACCTGAACCGGAGTGGGATGGCTGCGGATCCGAGCCATCATCAGCGGCTGAGTGTAGGCTGGCTCGTCCCCCTCGTTGTGTCCGAAACGCCGATATCCGATGAGGTCGATCAGGAAGTCTCGCTCGAAGGTCGCCCGGTAGCTCACCGCCAGCCGGACCGCCTGCAAACAGGCTTCCACGTCGTCGGCATTGACATGGATGATCGGGATGTCATAGCCCTTGGCCACGTCACTGGCGTACCGGGTAGAGCGCCCGTCCGTCGGCTCGGTCGTGAAGCCGATCTGGTTGTTGGCGATGATGTGCACCGTGCCTCCAACCCGGTAGCCCTCCAAGCTCTGCAGGTTGAGGGTCTCCGTCACCACCCCCTGGCCGGTGAACGCGGCGTCCCCGTGGATAAGGACCGGGACCGCGGCCCGGGTGTCCTGCACCGGGGTGGTGGTCCCGTCTGCGGTCTGTCGGGCCCGGGTCCTGCCTTCCACCACGGCATTGACCACCTCCAGGTGGCTCGGGTTGTGCGTCAGGACAACCCCGACGTCTCGGTTGTCCCTGGTGCGAAGGACCCCCTCCGCACCGTAGTGGTACTTGACATCCCCGGTCGAGGCACCGCCGAGGTAGGCGCCACTCTCGAACTCCGCGATGATGTCCTCAAGACTCCTGCCGACGATCCTGGTGGTCACATTGAGCCGCCCTCGATGGGCCATGCCAAGCACGACCTCCCGGGCCCCATCCTTGGCGAAAAGTTCAATCAAATGCTCCAGCATCGGCACCAGGGCATCCACCCCCTCGATTGAAAAGGTGTGCTGCCCCAGATACGTCTTGCGGAGGAACCGCTCGAACGCGTCCACCTGGGCGAGCCGGTGAAGCAGCTGAACCTTCTCCTCAGAGGTCAGCGGGGTCAGATGGGCTCCCGACTCGATCTGGCTGCGCAACCAGGTGCGCTGCTCGTGGCTGCTGATGTGCTCTATCTCATAGGCGATCGTGCCGCAGTAGGTCTGGCGCATGCGCGGAAGCGCTTCGGCCAGGGTGGTTCCTGGCACCGCAACCCTCAGGATCTCCGCCGGCACCTGAGCCATGAGCGTCTGCGTCAGCCCCACCGTGTCCGGATCCAGAGAAGGATCCCCGGGCGGCTCGCTGCCGAGCGGGTCAAGATGAGCGGCCAGGTGCCCATGAGTTCGATATGCCTTCACCAGCGACATGCCGGCTGCGACCGCCCGCATGAGCTGCTCACCCGGCACCGCCCCAGAGCTAGGGGCCAGGAGCGCCAGCCCAGTCGAGCCGGCTATCGGAGTGGCCTCCGGAGCCGGCAGGCCGATGCTCGCGAAGACCTCCTCATAGAAGCCGTCGTCTCCGGCAAGAAGCCCCTCCAGCCGTCTCAGGAGCATCCCGGACTCCACCCCTTGGACCAGCCGGTGGTCATAGGTGCTGGTCACCGTCATCACCGGGCGAACGCCGATCGCCGCCGCGGCTTCCCGTGAGAGCCCGGAGAAGCCAGGGGGGTTCCCGATCGCACCCACCGCGATGATCGCGGCCTGACCCGCCATCAGACGCGGCACCGATGCCACGGTGCCGACTCCACCAGGATTGGTCAGGGTGATCGTGGCATCGGCCAGATCGTCCACAGACAGCCCGCCCGACCGGGTCCTGGAAACCAGCTCCTCATACGCCTTTCGGAAGGCGGGGAAGTCGAGCTGGTGCGCTCGCTTGATCACCGGCACTAACAAAAACCGCGAGCCGTCGGCGCGCTCGACGTCGACAGCGAGGCCGAGGTTCACCCCGTCCCGCACAAGCTTGTGAGGTTTGCCGTCGACATCCTTGAAACTGGCCGAAAAGGTCGGCATCTCGCGGGCTGCCCTGACCAACGCGAAGGCCAGAAGGTGGGTGAAGGAGACCTTGAGCTCGGCTCGCGCCGCCGCCCGCAGCGCCTCGTTCATCTGCCGGCGCCGAGCTTCGAGGACCGGCACCTCAATGGTGCGAAAACTGGTGGCGGTGGGAATGGTGAGGCTTCGCTCCATCGCCTCCACCAGCTTGACCGAGGACCCCTTGATCTGACTGGTCAGATCCGGAGCGGGGCTCGTCCCGGCGACCCCGTTTCCCGCTCTCAGAACGTCGTTACGGCGGATCAACCCTCCGGGACCGGTCCCAGCGGCTCGGCCCAGATCCACTCCATTGAGCGCCGCTGCCCGACGGGCCATGGGAGTGGCATCCGCCTCCAACAGCGATCCGCCTGCGGGCAGCGTCGGCCCGACAGTAGGCAGTGGCATGGCTTCAGCCCTTGGGTTCGGGGCCGAGCTGCCAGCCCCTCCGGGCTGGATCATCGCCATCACCGTCCCGACGGCCACGGTCTCTCCTTCCGGAACCAGCACTTCCGTGACGGTCCCGCCGATCGGTGATGGCACCTCTGCATCCACCTTGTCGGTCTGTATCTCGACCAGCGTTTCGCCGGCCGCGATCTGCTCGCCGGGCTTCTTGTGCCAGGCCCCGACCACCCCCTCGGTGACCGACTCCCCCAAGGCGGGGAGCGGAACCGGCACCGGTTGGCGTAGCGCCGCCGCAGGTGGGTCTGCCGGTGGGTCTGCCGGCGCTGGTGAATCCTGGTCCGGAGCAGTTGGGACACCAACACCCACCTCGATCTCAGCCAGGGGGGCGCCGACCATCACCACCTCGCCCTCGGCCGCCACGATGCGTACCAGCACCCCTGCTTCTGGAGCCGGCACCTCCGCGTCGATCTTGTCGGTCTGTATCTCCACCAGGGTCTCACCCAATGAGACCTGGTCGCCCACCTTCTTGCGCCACGCCCCGACCACACCCTCGGTGACCGACTCCCCCATCTGCGGCAGCGTCACGGCAAGGGTCTTACTCGGCAAGGCTTCTCCAAGACTTTCTGGGCGAGCGCAGCTGAACAACAGCAGCTCACAACCCCAGTTACTTCTATATACGATTCTAGGGAAGGTTAACCTGAGAGATGGCAACCGCTTGACTCCTGGGCGTCAAAGGCCCAAGATATTGCGCCTAGGCCCTGCGACAACCGCTACATATGGTTCGGCAGCCACCTAGAAAGCCTCAGTCACCCTCAGCTCGTCCTGCCAGGAGGAAATTCCGTGGACCGATCCGCCAGCGACCCAGAACCGGCCGGCGACCCATCCGAGGGGCAATCCCGCACCCCCTCTCGCCAGACTTCCCCGCCCGCGGCCGGGGCACGGGGCCTCAAGGTTGAGCGTCACTTCAGCCAACCAGGCATCCATCCCTTCGACGCCATCGCCTGGGAGATGCGGACGGCCACCATCACCAACGAGAAGGGAGAGACAGTCTTCACCCAAGAGGCTGTGGAGGTCCCTGCCAGTTGGTCGCAGCTGGCGACCAACGTGGTGGTCTCAAAGTATTTCAGAGGGCTGCAAGGTAGCGGCCAGCGAGAGACCAGCGTGCGCCAGCTGATCTCTCGAGTTGCTGACACCATCCGCGACTGGGGCTGGCAGGGCGGTTACTTCGCCTCTGAGGAGGACTTGGACACCTTCCATGCCGAACTTAGTGCCATCCTGGTCAATCAGGTAGCCGCCTTCAACAGCCCGGTCTGGTTCAACCTTGGCGCCGAGCCGCACCCGCAGGTGAGCGCCTGCTTCATCAACTCGGTCGACGACACCATGGACGCCATCCTCACACTGGCCAAGACCGAGGGGATGCTCTTCAAATGGGGATCAGGGACGGGCACCAACCTGTCCACCATCCGCTCCTCTGTCGAGAACCTGGGCTCGGGCGGGACGGCCAGCGGCCCGGTCTCATTCATGAAAGGCTTCGATGCCTTCGCCGGGGTGATCAAGTCTGGAGGCACCACCCGCCGCGCGGCCAAGATGGTTATCCTCAACGCCGACCACCCCGACATCGTCGACTTCATCAACTGCAAGGTTCGCGAAGAGCGGAAGGCATGGGCTCTGATCGAGGCAGGCTACGACGGCTCCTTCACCGGCGAGGCCTACTCCTCGGTCTTCTTTCAGAACTCCAACAACTCCGTCCGGGTTTCCGATGAGTTCATGCGCGCAGTTTTGGAAGATAAGGAGTGGCGCACCTACGCGGTGACCGACCGCAGCCGGGTGATCGGGACCTATCGGGCCCGCGACCTGATGGCGCAGATAACGGAAGCGGCCTGGGCCTGCGGCGACCCGGGCCTCCAGTTCGACACCACCATAAACGAGTGGCACACCTCACCCAACTCCGGTCGGATCAATGCCAGCAACCCCTGTTCGGAATTCCTCTATCTCGATGACACCGCGTGCAACCTCTCCAGCATCAACGTACTCAAGTTCCTCGGAGAGGACGGAAGCTTCGACATCGACGGCTACCGCCATACCGCCCGCGTGATGCTCACTGCCATGGAGATCATGGTCGGCTACGCGACCTATCCCACCGAGAAGATCACCGCAAACAGCCACAAGTTTCGCCCCCTCGGTCTGGGGTACGCCAACCTCGGCGCGGTGCTGATGGCGCTGGGGCTCCCCTACGACAGCCCCCAAGCTCGAGACTATGCGGGGGCGCTGACTGCCATCATGAGTGGTGAGGCCTACGCGCAGTCCGCTCGAATCGCCAAGGAGGTCGGACCGTTCGACGGGTACGAGGTCAATCGCCAGCCGATGCTGCGGGTGATGGAAAAGCACCGCGCCGCCGCTTACAAGATTGCGGATGATCTCACACCCGCACCCCTGCTGGCCGCGGCCCGCAAGGCTTGGGACGACGCCCACGAGTTGGGTGCCATGCACGGGTACCGCAACTCTCAAGTTACGGTGCTGGCGCCGACCGGAACCATCTCATTCATGATGGATTGCGACACCACCGGAGTCGAACCCGACATAGCGCTGGTCAAGTACAAGAAGCTTGTGGGCGGTGGCCTGCTGAAGATGGTCAATGGCACCGTGCCGGCGGCGCTGCGGCGGCTGGGATATGGGGAGGAGGCGCTCTCCGACATCGCCGCCTACATCAACGAACACGACACTATCGAAGGAGCCCCTCACCTCCGTGAGGATGACCTGGCGGTGTTCGACTGCGCGTTCCCTCCAGCCAATGGACAACGCTCCATCAGCTGGCAGGGGCACATTCGAATGATGGCAGCGGTCCAACCCTTCATCTCAGGAGCCATCAGCAAGACGGTAAACCTCCCCAAGGAGGCCACCCCGGACGATGTTGAACAGGCTTACACCGATGCCTGGAGACTGGGGCTGAAGGCCGTGGCGGTGTATCGCGACGGGAGCAAACGCAGCCAGCCGCTGTCGACCTCACACAAGCAGGCGACCTATACCGGGCAGGAGGTCGCCGAGGTCCGTCCCGCTCGCCATCGTTTGCCATCCGAGCGTGCTGCAATAACCCACAAGTTCGACATCCAGGGTCATGAGGGTTACCTCACAGTCGGCCTTTATGAGGACGGGCAGCCCGGCGAGATCTTCCTCAAAATGGCTAAGGAGGGAAGCACCCTCAGCGGGATGATGGACTCGTTCGCAACGGCCGTCTCCGTGGCGTTGCAGTATGGGGTCCCGCTGCGCCTCTTCTGCGCCAAGTTCGCTCACAGCCGCTTCGAGCCATCGGGGTACACCGGAAACCCAGAGATTCCGATCGCCAAGTCGATTGTGGATTACATCTTCCGGTGGCTCGCCGCTCGATTCCTCTCAGCGGAAGACCGCGACGCTCTCGGGATCATCAGTCGTCGCGAGGAGACGATCAGCGGCATAGACCCGCCCGTGACCCTGGGGGCAATTGCTCCGCAGGCGGTGGCGAATCTCACAACGGCCCCCAACCAAGCCAATGCCAAGCAATTGGCGGCGGAGTTGACCTTTCGGAACCAAGAGGACGCTCCATCCTGCTCCGACTGCGGAGCGCTGATGGTCCGCAACGGCGCCTGCTACAAGTGCATGAATTGCGGCAGCACTTCTGGTTGCTCATGAAAGGGAGGGTCTTGCGAATAAGTCGCAAAACGGTTGCGACTTTCGCGAAGCGAACGCCCGGAGAGCAATCTCCGGGCGTTTTGCTGTCCTCTGGGCCCCTGGAAGTGAAAATCAGGGCCTCATGACACGCAGAACGCGCCTCGGGACGGCGGTTGGGCCGGCCTCAGGGCGCGTTTGATCCAGGAAGAGTGGATCCCGGTCGGTGGAGGGTGCCGGAGCTGCCCTTACGGCGCCCGGGAGTCTTCGGCTACCGCCAGCTGCTCGAGGAGGGCGGAGCCCGGGTCGACCACCACCGCCACCTGGGAGCTGCGTCGGGGGCGAAGCCGGTGCTTCCTCAACGCCGCAGCGGCGGCCAAGGCGGCCTCCCTCGCCCGCTTCAGCCAGATGTGCAGATTGTGGGCGCCCCACATGAAGGTGGCCAGCAGGGCCACGTTGGGAACGTGCCGGTAGTGGAACTGGCCCTTGGTCATCCCGATCACGTCCGGGTTCTTGAAGGAGCTGAAGCCGCGCTCCACGTTGGTCCGCTTGGCGTACTTCTCCTCCCACTCGGGAGTGCCCCAGAAGGGGAACTGGAAGATGCTCGGAATCTCCTCCGCCTTCAGGGTGGCCGCGTTGATGCAGCAGGCTTCGTCGTAGCCATGGTTGCCGTCGCAGACGGCCAGCCTCGGGTCCCGACGCCTCATCGACCCCGGCACCTTGGGACACCCCAGAGCGTTCACCGCCTTGCGCCGCAGGACCGGAGAGCTGAGCCGCACCTGGTCCGGGGTCGGCTTGCCGTGGGGCACCAGGGCATACAGAGACCGCTCCTTGATCGCCGCCCGGTACGCCCGTTTCTTCTCCTCCGGTGCCTGGGGGCCCGGCCTCTCGATGAACCAGAGCCGCTCAGGAAGCGTCGGCAGATACACCCCGCTGGGCAGCATCAGGCACTTCTTCCAGGTCGGGTACGCGTGCTGCTGGGTCGCCTTCAGGTCGAAGCAGGGCATGACCCCCAGCGCCCGCACCTCCGCCAGCCACTTGCCGTCCTGGCTGAAGCCTCGGTCGGCGATGAGGTCAGCCACCCCGACTCCGTGCTCCTGTAGCAGCTTCACCAGCCTCACCGACACCGGAACGTCGTAGGCGTTGGCGGCGAACAGGGCGTGGGCGTACACGTAGCCGGCATTCTCGGCAGTGCCGCTGATGGTGTCGTCCCCGAAGCCGAAGACCCGCTTGGTCCTGGACTCACCCCCGCCAGAACGTCGCTCCTGTTCCCCCGGCGCGTCGGGATCCCTCTCCCCCACCTTCTTGACCCGCCAGCGGGCATCCCGGTCTGCGGCCCTCTCCCCCCGCTTGATCCTCGCCTGGGAGATGGGCCGGCAGTCCGCGGGGAGATCGGTGGTGTCGGTGGTGTACTCGGCACCCTCCGGTTGCGGTGGGGCGGTGTCCTGAAGCAGTTGGATGGAGAGCCTGATCTGGGTGTCCAGGTCGTTGTCGGTGCCCAGCAGTTCTCGGGCCTCCTTCTTCCGCCGCTCCCAGGACCGCTGGGCCGCCCGCAACTTCCGGCCCGCGAGCCCGTTCAGCTCACGCGGCCGGTGCTGCCTCCCCAGGACGGTCGCCATGGCGTCGTAGAGGCGGTACAACTGGGCCTCGCTGGGGGCTTTCAGGTCCGAGCGGGTCTCGTGGGCTGGCGGCACCGGCTTCCCGTACAGCATGTGGAGCTGGCCCTGGCTGGCGCGGGCGAACATCCTGGCCATGTGAGTGATGGTCTTCGGACCCGGCTCCTCCCCCAGGCAGATGCCCCCGATCACCAGGACCCGGCTCTCCAACAGGGGCGCGCCCCGCCTCGGCTTGAGCTTTCCGTCCAACTTCTTCAGGAAGGGGAAGGTGCGCCTCCCCAAGTGGGAGACGACTTCATACAGCAACGTGGGGTCCATCAGGAGCCCCTCTTGGCGGCTGCCACCGCCCCCAGAACCCGGGCTTCCCATCCAGCGTCCGGCTCCACCTTGGGGCAGCGGGCGAGCAGGTCCTCCAGACCATGCATCGACTTCAAACCGGCGCCCCGCAGGAAGACCTGCAGCTCGGTCATGGAGCCCATCTGCTCCAGGAGCCAGGCCTTGCGCAGCCGGACGCAGGAGACCTCGAACCCCGAATTGCCCGGAATGCGCAGTCATCCCAACCAGGTGTCCAAGGAAATCGTGGACCAGGGGACTGGCCGCCGACCCAGGAGGCAAAGGCCTGCAGGTCGGCGTACCTCTGGGCGAGCTGGGGGCAGCGTTGCCTGGGGACCGCGGCTTGGGGTTTCACCGGGGCTCTTGCAGGACTTTGCTGGTGGCCGCTTCCGGCGGTTGCTGTGTACGGCGGTCAGGGGCGGGGCATGCCAGGGTGCCCGGAACCCTGCTGGATGCCAAGGCGTTGCACGAGGTGGCCGCCTGCGCGCTGTCAGGCGGCCAGGAGGTGCCAGTGGGGCAGGTGTCAGGCAAGTTTC
>DAHVDN010000159.1 GCA_027313505.1 Candidatus Dormiibacterota bacterium | reverse complement strand
ATTCGAGTTCCTCCTGCCCCTCTCGGGGCTATTGAGAACTCTCATACCAGCTGGACCCGGCCCAGGGGGTCCGGTCAGGGTGCCCAATCCGGGCACCTGCATATACCTGCCGCCATCGTGATCGTCCGGGGGCGCGGGAAGCAGCGTGGTACCCCCCTCTCGCCGCGCGAGCTTACCCGCAGCGGTTTACGTCCACATCTGCATCCCCGAGCCGCACCTGCACGTGGGACGAGGCAGTCAGGGGACTTGACCCCGGTGAGGCGCCAAGCGGCTCGAAGCCGCCCCGACCCCAAACGCAGCACCCCGGGCTTCGCTTCCTGAGGCGCGGTCCCGGCGTACCGCCACTACCTGCTCGCTGTTTCCGAGGTAAATCCCGACGGCGCTCATGCCGCCCTTCGTCTCAGGTCTGCTGTTTCCAAATCGCCGTTCACCGACAGAGGACGGGCGCCGGTCACCAGCTTCACCGGTCTCAACCGAATAGCAGCACCACGATTTCCCCGTCAGTTCGGTGGCAGTCATGCTGACCCAACACGGGCATACATCAGCTGCACTACGGCGGCACGCTGAGATAAGCCGAAGGAGGGATTCGAACCCACGACCCGCTGTCGACAGAGCAAGATCACCCGTACGCTTTGCGGCCTGACCGTACCCCGTTTGCGGTACCAGCTGACGTGTACCCCGGTCAGTGGAGCTGGAGTGTGGAGTCAAGCCGTCGCGCCCGTGTGCGGAGTCACAGTTGGAGATCACCTAATGGCTGAGAACGGTATAGACGGCGGCCAAACCGTCCGGGACCCCAATGGGCGCTTCCGAACGCGTGGCCCCGGTGGTCCGGGACGGCCCCGCCGGGCGGTGGAGGCGGACTACTTGCGGGCGCTCACGGCGATTGTGACGCCAGAGCGGTGGCAGCAGATGGTCGATAGGGCGGTCGAGAATGCCATCGCGGGCGACCCCAAGGCGCGGCAGTGGCTGGGGGAGCGCCTGCTGGGGCCTGCCCGGCCGGGAGCCCTGACCGAGGTGGCAGCCCAGGAGCTGGCCGGGTACG
>DAHVDN010000158.1 GCA_027313505.1 Candidatus Dormiibacterota bacterium | reverse complement strand
CTTCAAGTGGTTCCGGGAGCTCAATGTGGAGGATGAGCCCTTTGACCACTCCCGCTTTGCCAAGACCCTCAAGCGGTTGCTGGAGCATCGGGTGAGCCGGCAGTTCTTCGAGGCGGTGGTACACCAGGCGAGGAGGAGGCATCTGCTGTCGTCGCAGCACTTCACAGTGGATGGCACTCTGCTGGAGTCATGGGCCTCGATGAAGAGCCTACGGCCGCGGGACCATACCGATGACCCTGGAGACGGCAACAGCTACACCCAAAGCAACCCTGATGTCGACTTCAAAGGGCAACGCCGGAGCAATGAGACCCACTTCTCCCCGACCGACACCGAAGCGCTGATGGCCCGCAAGGGGATGGGAAAGGAGACGCGATTATGCTTCTCCGGCCATGTCCTGATGGAGAACCGCCACGGGCTGGCGGTGGATGTGGAGCTCACCCGGGCGACCGGCACCAGTGAGCGGGAAGCGGCCTTGGTGATGTTGCGCAGGATGCGCCAGCGGGTGCAGCGCCACCGCTGCACCCTGGGAGCCGACAAGGGTTACGACGTGCGGGACTTCATCACCACCTGCCAGAAGCTGCGGGTGGCCCCGCACATCGCTCGCAAGGAGAGCTTCTGGGGCAGCTCGGTTCTGGCCAAACTGGCTCCGACTGCTGGGTACCAGATGAGCCAAAGGAAGAGAAAGCGAGTCGAGGAGATCTTTGGCTGGACCAAGACCGTGGGAGGAGGTAGAAAGCTGCGCTACAAAGGGGTGGAACGCAACCGGCTCTGGGCGGAGATGACCGCAGCCGCCTACAACCTGGTTCGAATGAGCAAGCTGGCGGCGGTACCCGTCTAATGACCAGAGAAGATGGGCCCGGTGGTCTGCCTGGGTCCGCCAGGTGCACCGCTCTGGACTCCTGGGAAGACTAAAAATCCCTTCAGCTAACCCATAATCCGCGCACTGCAACCTGCTACGACCACTTCCGGCCTAGTTCAACACCCTGCTAGACGTCGGCGCCGGAGGCGGCGCGGCCAGCCTACCTTCGTCCGACAAAGCCGGCTTGATCGTGGCAGTGGACCA
>DAHVDN010000157.1 GCA_027313505.1 Candidatus Dormiibacterota bacterium | reverse complement strand
TCGAGGCCGGTGCCCGCGCGGGCCTTGTGTCACCGGATCAGACGACCATCGCCTACCTGGCGAACCGTCCAGCCGGGCCCCGGGGCCATGACTTCGACCGGGCCGCTGACCGTTGGCTGGGATTCGCGTCCGACCCCGACGCCCAGTTCGATCGCACCGAGCTTATCTCGGCCTCGGAACTCGAGCCGTTCGTGACCTGGGGGACCACGCCGGCGATGGTGGCTCCGGTAACTGGTCGGGTGCCTCGCCTGTCGGAGCTGCCTGACGACGCCTCTCGGGCGGCAGCTGCCCGCGCCCTCGCGTACATGGGCTTGCAAGAGGAGATCGCCATCCAGGACATTGCGGTGGCTCGGGTGTTCATCGGATCCTGTACCAACAGCCGGATCGAAGACCTGCGCCAGGCGGCAGCGGTGGCCGCGGGCAGACGCGTCCACCCGAGGGTCCGCGCCATGGTGGTCCCGGGGTCTGGAACTGTGAAGCGACAGGCCGAGCGCGAGGGTCTCGACCGAATCTTCAAGGACTCCGGGTTCGAGTGGCTGGAGGCTGGCTGCTCAATGTGCCTGGGGATGAATCCAGACATCCTGATGCCCAAGGAACGGTGTGCCTCAACCTCGAACCGCAATTTCGAAGGTCGTCAGGGTGTTGGCGGACGGACTCATCTAGTCAGCCCCGCCATGGCGGCGGGCGCCGCTCTCTATGGACACTTCGTGGACGTGCGCCAACTGTCAACCTCGGCCTGATTCAAGAGGGAGCATTCACCTTGCGACCGTTCACTGTCCGTCGCGGTCTCTGTGCCACCCTTAGGCGCGACGATGTCGACACCGACCAAATCATCCCCAAGCAGTTCCTGAAGCGCACCGACAAGGACAGCTACGGAGAGGCTTGCTTCTTCGATTGGCGCTATGCCTCGACAGGAGCCTCGAATCCCGACTTCGAACTGAACCAAGCGCGCTTCATGGGAGCCAGCATCCTCATCACAGGTCAGAACTTCGGGTGCGGATCTTCGCGCGAACACGCCGCTTGGGCTCTCCTTGGCTACGGCTTCCTGGCCGTGATCGCCCCCTCGTTC
>DAHVDN010000156.1 GCA_027313505.1 Candidatus Dormiibacterota bacterium | reverse complement strand
CGGGTACCTCGTCGTGCTTGTCATCTCTCCATCCTCTCAACGAATGGAGTCTCCAACTTTCCCGGGGCGGTTCAATCAGGCGGGTAGGGTAGCGCCGCTAGCCTATGCACTACGACTTGTTACCAAGTTGTTACGCACAACCTGAATTTTTCGGGTCTACTGCCCTATGTGTGGGTGAGTTGAGGGGTAGACGAGAGACGCACCGCCCACGATCCCTACGATCTCTGCATATGAACAACGGAGATCGGCAGGAGGTCATCAGGCAGTGCGTCAAACGCGAGTATGGGCCAAGGGTCTGGGGCTGTGCGGGGCGGTGGTCGAGGGGGTGGAACTGGAGGCTTGGAGCAACACCGTGGTGGTGGCCGTCCGGGTGGGATGGCAGGATCGGGATCGGTGTGGGCTCTGCCGGCGGCGCAGCCCCGGCTTTGATCTGGGACGGGGCAGACGGCGATGGCGGACTCTGGGTCTGGGATCGAGCGTGACCGTGCTGGAGGCGGACAGCCCCAGGGTCAACTGCCCGGAGCACGGGGTGGTGGTGGCCTGGGTGCCCTGGGCGCGTCATCGCAGCCGCTTCACCCGCACCTTCGAGGAGCAGGCAGCCTGGCTCACTGCCCACTCTGCCCAGAGCACGGTGGCGACCCTGCTGCGGGTCACGTGAAGGAGCGTGGTCGGCATCGTCAGCCGGGTGGTGGCCGCGGCAGAACTGGCCCGGGATCCCTTCGCCCACCTGGAGCGGATCGGGGTCGACGAGATCAGCTTGAAGAAGGGACAGCGGTACATCACCGTGGTGGTCGTGAGGGGACCCCATTTGTCAATCCACATCACCTGGACTGACAAATGGGGTCCCCTCAGAACCGCGAACGGGGTACGGTAGCCCTCTTCAGCCCCCCGAGCGGGACAGAGGCCTTCCCGTCTCGATGCTATCTCAGCTCAGGCTCGCCGTGGAACAAGCCGCCGCTGCCTTCGGGATCAGCCGCGCGTTCGCGTTTGGGGCGGTCCGCTGGGGCGCGATCCCGTCCATCCGGATCGGGTGCCGGGTCCTCGTTCCCGAGGCGGCGTTCGTCCGCATGCTCGGCGACCAAGGGAAAGGAGGTGCGTCCGACGTAGTTGTCACAACGTCAACCGATGGTCGAACACATGTGCGC
>DAHVDN010000155.1 GCA_027313505.1 Candidatus Dormiibacterota bacterium | reverse complement strand
TCCGGCTCCTGGGTCCGGTCCCGCCGCCGCACCGCGCAGAGGAAGCTGGCCTTCACCTGCGGCTCCGGCTTGCCGGCAGACTGGAACTCCTGCACCCGGACCTCCGACGCCACCACGCCGATCAGCTCCACGTGGTTCACCGGCTCTCCCCCCGCATGACGGGGCTCGGCGCCACCCCCTTGTCGGGAGGGTCCGGGGGCCGCCCCTTGGGGCAGAACGCCCACCAGGGGAGCACGCACCGCTCCTTCTCTTCCTCCAGCTCTTCGCTCCGCAGCTTCCGCAGGTCCTTGGACATCTCCACACCTCCTGTGCTGGGCGCTGATACGCGCCATGTGGACCGTACCATCCTAGCAGGTCCGCCCAGGATGTCAAGATGTGGTGCGTACCAATGTGGGGCGGCGCCTGGGCGGGGGCTGGTTGAGAAGGCGGAGGCCCGGCGGGCCCTGGGTCAGCCGGGAGTTGTCAGAACCCCTCGCGCACGCGGGGGAAGACCAGGGTGGTCATGTCCCCCGGCAGGTGGCTCTCGATCACTGCCACCACCTGCTCCCGCTCCCGCATCACCCGGTACAGCTGCAGCACCGGCACCCCGTCCGGCAGCGCCAGCAGCTCCTTCAGGTTGGGGCTGGGCATGGATGCCTCCACCACGTCCTCCCCCTCCTCCCCCGGCAGCCCTCTCAGCTTGAGCAGGTCCGGTAGCCACAGACCCACCAGCTCCTCCTCCCGGACCTCGGCCTTCGCCTCCGCGTCCGGGTGCAGCCACACCCGGGCCAGGATCGGGGCCCCGGTGGCGTCGATCCCGGTCCCCTCCTGGGCCAGCACCACGGTGCCCGGGGCCACCTGGAGCAGCTCAGCCACCCAGGGGGTGACCGGAATGCGCCTCGTGATGTCCCCTACGAGCGCCTGGATCTTGAAAGCCCGCTCCCCGGAGTACTCTGCCGGCGGCTCGTCCGCCGGCCCCAGCCGGGGCCGCGAGGAGCCCACCGCCCGGGCGTCCACCCGCCGGCGCTCGGCCTTGGGGTCCCGGACGAAGCTGCCGGCACCGTGCTCCGCCACCACCATCCCCTCCTGCTTCAGCACCCCCAGGGCGCTGCGCACGGTGGTCCGGGTCACCTGGTACCGGGCCATGAGCTTGCGCTCCGAGGGGAAGGCCACCCCCGGTGGCAGCCGGCCCTC
>DAHVDN010000154.1 GCA_027313505.1 Candidatus Dormiibacterota bacterium | reverse complement strand
GGGCTGCGATGGCGAGCCCGTTCCACTGGCGGTGTGTCGGCGGGCGGGACAGCAGCGAGGGATGCAACTCGGGCGATCCATACGGGTGGGGCACGCTCACTCAGGCACTCCGAGGGAGGAAGTCCACTACATACGCAGCAGAGGGAGTGGATCGGAGTGGACCTCATGCCAACCGCCGCTCGGACGCGCCTTCATTTGGGGCAGCTTAGGCCGAGAGCCGGTCTCTGGCACCATCAGTCATCAACATGTAATTGAACCGCTTCACGACCGCCGCCGTGCTATGTATCACCGTCGCCCCGGGGGGAAGCGGCACGGTCGGTCGGTCGGACCGTGCAGGTCGACTCCCCTCTGTAGAGATGCTCTCGCCAGTCGGCCCCTATTGAGTTGCTCACGATCACAGTCCAGTGACGACTTGGCGAAGAGTCGCAAAGTTGGGTCCGGGAGTTCTAGCCTGTCGAATGGCGAGATCAACCCGATCTCAACCGGGGGACTCGCGCGAGGACTCGAGATGGATGACCCAGCGGCGACACCAGACCAATCACCCGATACGCCCATCCTGCCGGTCACGGGAATGCCCCAGCCCGGTGCGCAACTGCCCGCTTTCGCCCAGCCAGGGAACGGTCTCGCAATCGCCGGCATGGTCCTCGGGATCACGAGCATCATCTTCTCGTGGTGGGGAGTCTTCAGCCTTGCGCAGGTGATCCTGGCCATCATCTTCAGCAGTATCGGCATCCAACATGCGAACCGGGGGGCCGCCCACAAGAGCATGGCCGTCGCCGGCCTAACCTGCGGGATCATCGGCGGCGTCCTCTATGTGATCATCGGCATCGCCTCCCTGGGCGTCGGCTTCTTCATCTAAGCCCACTGACATGCGACTGATTTTCACGGCGGCTCTGGGCGGCGCGATGCTTCTGGCGGCTGGATGCGGCGTCAGTCCTGCCACTGGTGGCCCAGGCGGTTCAACCCCTGCCCCGCATCCCGCGACATCCAATTCCCCTACCCCCGTGTCCAACCCTCTCACCCTGGCGCCGGCAACTACTCCATCCTCGGTTGGAGTGTGCACTCAGCAGATGGCGTTCGGGGCGGACGGAACAGCCGGTCCGCTTCTCTGCTCGGATGGGGCAGTGAACACCCTGGCTTGGACGTACTTCGACCAGATGTACCCGGACATCTTCGCCCTCGGCGCCTACGCTACCGAAGGGCAGGTGGCCCAAGC
>DAHVDN010000153.1 GCA_027313505.1 Candidatus Dormiibacterota bacterium | reverse complement strand
GGGCGTTGGCGATGCTGAGCGTGGGGTTAAACGTGGGCTGACCGTTGTTCCCGAACCAGTAGAGCGGGGGATACATTAGGTAGGAGAACTGGCTGAGGTTCGTGACGCTGAAGTCTGCCGGGGGCTCAAGCGGGAAGATGTAGTTTGGTGGAGCGCTCGGTCCCTCGGCGAAGGTGACCACTCCCCCGGTCGTGGTGCGGTGGTTGGACACGGCTCCACCGCATCCCGCCAGCAGGAAGGCCACGCCGGCGGCAACGCCGAGTGGGCGCAGAATCGTGGGCCACGTGACTCGTCTCATGTTCCCTGGCACCTCCCAGAACTGGAGCGGCAAGCGGCTCGGGCTCTTGAGCCCGTTCACGGCGAACGCTAGAAGTGCCGCGGGTCGTCGTCATCGCCCGTTGGTCTGAAACGCCCAGTTCCCGCCATCCCCCAATGGGCTGAATCTGGTGGATGGACACCCTTCGACCACTCCAGCTTCGCCAAGAACCGCAGACGGCTGCTGGAGCATCGGGTGAGCCGGCAGTTCTTCGAGGCGGTAGTGCGGCAGGCCCGGCGGCGGCACCTGCTCTCCTCGAGCCACTTCACGGTGGATGGGACGCTGCTGGAAGCGTGGGCATCGATGAAGAGCCTGCGGCCGCGGGACCGGGAGGCCGGTCCCGGTGACGGCAACGGCTACACCCCCAGCAACCCGGATGTCGACTTCAAGGGCCAGCGCCGGAGCAATCTGACCCACTGCTCCAGGACCGACCCGGAGGCCATGGTGGCCCGTAAGGGGCTGGGCAAGGAGACCAAGATGTGCTTCTCGGGGCACGTCCTGATGGAGAACCGCAAGGGGTTGGTGGTGGACCTACAGCTCACCAGGGCAAGCGGGACCAGCGATCGGGACGCTGCCACGGTGATGCTGAGGCGGATGCGTGAGCGGGTGCGGCACCGCCGTCTCACCCTGGGAGCGAACAAAGGCTACGACACGCAAAACTTCCTCCAAGCGTGTGAGGAGTTGCGGGTCACACCCCACGTGGCCCGGCGTGAAAGCTACTGGGGCAGTGCCCTCCTGGCTCGGCTGGCGACCACCCCGGGGTACCAGGTGAGTCAGCGGAAGCGCAAGCGAGTGGAGGAGATCTTCGGCTGGACCAAGACGGGCGGGGCGAGCAGGAAACTGCGCTACAAGGGGGTGGAACGCAATCAGCTCTCGGTGGAGATGACCATAGCGGCCTACAACCTGGTCCGAATGGGCAAGCTGGCGGGGGCAGCCGCTTGAGGAACTCA
>DAHVDN010000152.1 GCA_027313505.1 Candidatus Dormiibacterota bacterium | reverse complement strand
TGCTCCGTCCGGGGGGAGCTTCAGGACGGGCTGCTGGTCTTCCTCGAGGCGCTCAAGGAGGAGTCTCAGCGTACCAACGAGCTCCAGGTGGTCACCTGGGGCGAGCAGTCCCTCTCGGTAGCCCTGCGCCCACACGGGTGGCGGAGCTATCCGTTCTGGGCCAGCTCTCCCAACATTGAGGTGGCGATTGGGGCGCCAGCCCCGTTCCCGCCGGTGTTCATTCAGGCTCACTCCGCCTATCTGCACTCCAGAGGAGCGGACCGAGCGGTGGCTGAGATCTCCGAGTGGCTCGACGCCAACGTCATGCGAGACGAGCCGGTTCTGGGGATCTCCCGTCTCGACCTGTACTGCGACACCCAGGGCTGGTTGCCGGCCGTCGGGGACTTCGACAAGTTCCACTGCCGGGCCGTCCGTCGGCGCACCTACTCGGTACCTGCGTACGACCAGGCTCACCTGAGGGGCCGCAGGGCGAGCGGCTTCGTCTTCGGAGGCGGCGACCTGATGGGTCGCTGCTACGACAAGACCCTTGAGCTCAGCGTCCGCGGGTCGGAGTGGCCCAAGGCGCTGTGGGTGGACTGGGACCAAGACCAGCCCGTCTGGCGGGTCGAGTTCCAGTTCCGCCGACGCTCCCTGGTGTCTCTGGGGTGCTCAACTCCGGCCGAGGCGCTCGCGGCCCGCCAGGAGCTGTGGCGCTACGCGACCCAGTGGCTGTCACTGCGCACTCCCACCACCGACTCGAACCGGGCCCGCTGGCCGGAGGCTCCGGAGTGGACCGTGATCCGCCAGGCGCAGGTAGGGTCGCCGACATCACCGCTGGTGCGGGACCTCGTCCGGTCGGCTGACGAGCTGCGGATGATCCGGGGACTGGTCGGCTACGCCTCCAGCCTGGCCGCTCTGGGGGCGGCACCGGGACTCGGCGCCGCTCTGGCCAGGACGGTGCCCGGCATCCCCAGCTACCTCGAGCGGAAGGGCGAGGACTTCGCTGACATCGTGGCTCGCAAGCGCCGGCAGAGGGTCGAGGTCGTCTCCCGGCGGGACGCCGGTGGTCCCACGAGTGGGCCCGCGATGTCGACCACGGCCGATGGTCCCGACGCGAATGGCGATGAGGTCGATCGGCCATGACCCAGAGGCTTCTGCTGAACGTCAACGAGGTCGCCTCACTCTTGGGCTGTGGGCGGACCTATGTCTACGGAATGATCCAGCGCGGAGAGCTTCCTGTTGTCAAGTTGGGGCGGCTGACCCGGGTCCCCGTGCGCGCGGTGACCGAGTTCATCGCCGCTGAGGAGAGCTTTG
>DAHVDN010000151.1 GCA_027313505.1 Candidatus Dormiibacterota bacterium | reverse complement strand
GGCCGGACGAGGCCCAAACCCTAGACGCACGCCTGCCCGCCGGCCCTGCTGCGAGCCGCAGATTCCCACCAACCTAGTGGTCCGTCGTTGAAATAGCTGAACCCGGTAAGCTGGCAGTATGAAGATGATGCCAGCTGCGGAGCCGTTGCCGGTGCGAGGGGAAGAACGAGCGGCGTTGGAGAGGATTGCGAAGTCCACTTCGCGAAGTCATCGTGCTGTGCTGCAAGCGAAGGGGTTGCTGTTGGCCAGCGAAGGGGTGGCCAACTACGAGATCGCCCGCCGCGTGGGCGTGTGCGCGAATACGGTCAGGAAATGGCGCCGGAGTTTTCCAGTCCGGGGCGTGGCAGGAGTGGGAGTTATCGGGCCAGGTCGGGGGCGCAAGCCGTGGTTGCCCGAGGGAACCGTGGCCGAAGCGGTTCGGATCACCCAGCACGAGCTGCCGGCGGACGGCTCGACCCACTGGACCACCCGTACCTTGGGCCGACGTCTGGGGATCGGCAAGGACAGTGTGGCCCGGATCTGGAGGGACCACGACTTGAAACCCTGGAAGGTGGAGACCTTCAAGATCTCCAACGATCCCGCCTTCGAGGACAAGCTGGTGGATGTCGTGGGCCTCTACCTGAACCCCCCGGAACGGGCGGTGGTCTTCAGCTTCGACGAGAAGACCCAGTGCCAAGCATTGGACCGCACCCAGCCAGGCTTGCCCTTACGCCCTGGCAGAGCGGGAACGATGACTCACGACTACAAGCGCAATGGCACGACCGACCTGTACGCGGCCCTGAACATCGCCACGGGCAAGATGCTGACCGACTGCCGGGAACGACACACTGCCAAGGACTTCGTCCGGTTCCTGCGCGTGATTGACCGCAATGTCCCGGCGGGGTTGGACGTGCATCTGGTGTTGGACAACCTCTCGGCGCACAAAGCACCGGAGGTCCAGGCATGGCTGGCTCATCCCAAGCGGGGCCGATTCCACATGCACTTCACCCCCACCAGCTCCAGCTGGGTGAACCTGGTGGAGCGCTGGTTCAAGGAACTGACTGACAAACGCCTGCGCCGAGGCACATTCAACAGCGTGCCGGCGCTAATTGAGGCCATCGAACTCTGGGTGGCTCACTGGAACGAAGATCCCCGTCCCTTCGTCTGGCACACCCCCGCTGCGGACATCATCGCCAAGGTGCGTCGGGGGCGCTCCGCACTGGCCCAACTTAATTCACCGACGGACCACTAGGCTTGCGCTTCCGCGGGAGACCTCAGTCACGAAATGCCCACCGTGCTGTGCACCATGCACCTGGTGCATTCAT
>DAHVDN010000150.1 GCA_027313505.1 Candidatus Dormiibacterota bacterium | reverse complement strand
AAGCGGCTGTGAGCGAACTTGGCGCAGAACAGGCGGAGCGGGACTCCGTATTGGAGCGCCACCGAGACGGCGGTGGCGAAGGAGTCCATCATCCCGCTGAGGGTGCTGCCCTCCTTGGCCATCTTGAGGAAGATCTCGCCGGGCTGGCCGTCCTCATAGAGGCCGACGGTCAGATAGCCCTCGTGCCCCTGGATCTCGAACTTGTGAGTGATGGCGGCCCGCTCCGAGGGCAGCCGGTGCCGGGCCGGGCGAGCCTCGGCCACCTCCTGGCCGGTGTAGGTGGCCTGGCGCTGGGAGGTGGAGAGGGGCTGGCTGCGCTTGCTCCCGTCGCGGTAGATGGCGATCGCCTTCATCCCCAACTTCCAGGCGTCAACGTAGGCCTGCTCCACGTCCTCCGGAGTGGCCAGCTGGGGCAGGTTCACGGTCTTGCTGATGGCGCCGGAGATGAAGGGCTGCACCGCGGCCACCATGCGCACGTGACCCTGCCAGCTGATGGACCGCTGGCCGTTGGCGGGTGAGAAGGCGCAGTCGAAAACCGCCAGGTCGTCATCGCGGAGGTGGGGTGCGCCCTCGATCGTGTCGTGCTCGTCGATGTAGGCCAGGATGTCGGAGATCGCCTCCTCCCCGTAGCCCAGCCGCACCAGCGCAGAGGCGACGGTTCCGTTGACCATCTTGAGGAGCCCGCCGCCGACCAGCTTCTTGTACTTGACGAGGGCGATGTCTGGCTCGACCCCGGTGGTGTCGCAGTCCAGCATGAAGGAGATGGTCCCGGTGGGGGCGAGGACGGTGGCCTGGGAGTTGCGGTATCCGTGAACCGCTCCCAGCTCATGGGCGTCGTCCCAGGACTTCCGGGCCGCGGCGAGCAGCTCCTGGGGCACGCTCTCCGTGCCCAGCTTGTAGGCCGCCGCCCGGTGCTTGTCCATCACCCGGAGCATCGGCTGACGGTTGGCCTCGAAGCCCTCGAAGGGCCCCACCTCCTTGGCGATCCGGGCGGACTGGGCGTATGCCTCGCCGGTCAGGATGGCGGTGAGGGCCCCGGCGTAGTCCCGGGCCTGGGGGCTGTCGTACGGGTAGCCGAGGGACATGAGCAGCGCCCCGAGGTTGGCGTAGCCCAGGCCGAGGGGCCGGAACTTGTGGCTGTTGGCGGTGATCTTCTCGGTGGGATAGGCGGCGAAGCCCACCAGGATCTCCATGGCGGTGAACATGATCTGGATGGTGTGGCGGTAGCCCTCCAGATCGAAGTCTCCCGCGGCGTCCATGAAGCGCATCAGGTTGATGCTGGCCAGGTTGCAGGAGGAGTCGTCGAGGAAGAGGTACTCCGAGCA
>DAHVDN010000014.1 GCA_027313505.1 Candidatus Dormiibacterota bacterium | reverse complement strand
CAAGTGGCTTATCGATCCGGGAGTACCGATACCGACCGAGGCGACCGCCATCCATGGCATTACAAGCACGGCTGCTCAGAAGGGTGGTCGTCCGGCGGCCATGGCTATCAGCGAGATCGTGGCTGCTTTGGCCCAGGTGCTCCGGAGTGGCGCGGTGGTGGCTTTCAACGCTCGTTTCGACTTCACTCTGCTCGACCGGGAATGCCGATGTCACAGCGGAATCCCACTTGAGGAGGCGATGGAGCGTCCGGTCAGGCCAGTCGTGGATCCGCTGATTCTGGACTGGCATCTGGATCGGTACCGCCCTGGTCGACGGACTCTCGATGCCAGTTGTCAGGCCTATGGGGTGTCTTTCCGGTCAGCTCATGAGGCACAAGGTGACGCGCTGGCCGCCCTTGAGCTGGCGAGATCCATAGGGCGACGATATCCGCAACTCGGCAAGCTCAAGTTCGATGAACTGCACAAACTTCAGGTGAGGGCTGCTGGTGACCGGGCCGCCGACTTGGCTGCCTACCGGCGTCGCCAGGGGCAACCCGTCGGGGACGTGAATGGCGAGTGGCCTGTGAAGTTGCTCCGGGGCGCGGCCGGGGCTGACCGGAGCCACTAGACTCAGCGGCACGGCTCGTTTCCGTTCTCGGGTTGAAGAGGACGCCCAGCGACAGTGAGCTCCGCAGCCGGCTGGCGTGGATCGAGATGGCAAGCCGCTATCCAACCCCGTCGACTGGACCATGGCGGCGCAGCAGGCCAACTTCGGTAGCTGGTCCCAGACGCCACGGCCCAGCCCGAGGCATCACCCGGAGACCGCCAGCCGGCTCGCTGTCCAGATCGCGAAGGCGCAGGAGCATGTTGCAGCCGCATCAGATGACGAGCTCATACCGGTTGCCAAGCGTCTGGCTCAGGCAGGCGGCCGTCTCTGGAGCTACCGAATTCAGAAGAGGATGAGCCAGAGCGCTCTGGGCCGTGCGACCGGAGTCTCCCAGCACGTGATCTCCGTCCTCGAGCACGGTCGCTACTGCCCCACACCGAACGTTCGGGCACGGATCTGCGAGGTCCTGGGAGCGCCGGAGAACGCCATCTGGGGGGAGGACCTTTGGGGCAAGGGCCGGACGGAACCCGCTGTCAGGCTCGATCACAAGGGGGCGAGGCGGGCCTTCGGCGACTCGTGCCGAGAGAAGAGGCTCGACGCGGAGATGACCCAGAAGGATGTGGCGCGGCTCATCGGGATCTCCCCAGCTCGCCTTGGCCAGATTGAAAGGGGAGAGGGGCCCGATGTTGACCCTAAGCTGGCGACGCGCGTCCGGGAGGTGCTTGGGTCTTTGGGGAGGAAGATCCCACAGGAACAATCGCGGCTCCGGATCGCCTCCTGAGCCACGGGGCGGCGCAACGGCGGTGATGGAGGAGCGGCCTCGGTAGTCGCCGCAGGGACTGAATCGTGCCCACTGTGGATATACTCCCAGCCGTGGGGAAGAAGAGACCAGCACCGGGTGGCCAGAAAGTGGCGAAGGAGGTGCGGGTCCAGGTCGGCTCGGGGCAGGGCATCCCGGTCGAGTACGCGACGAGCCTCTCCGTGATCTACACCGGTGCTGAGTTCTTGGTCAGCGTGATCCGAGTTGACATGGACCCCTCGCTGGCCAACCGCTCCCCTGGGGACTTTCCCGACGAGATGGAGGGGAAGGTGCTGGCACGCTTCGCTTTTGCCCCGACACACTGGCAAAGGACGGTCGGCTCTATTTTGGACCAGCTTGAGAAGAATGGACTTGATACGCCGCGCCCAGCGCCTCCTGGAGGGCCGACATGACGGTGGTGGGCCCGATCAGGGCCAACATCCTACCTACACTACGTATGCCCGCAGCCCGTCCGAAGTCACGCACGCCATTCGAGGTACCGTTCATAGCGTCACGATGGACCGCGACTTCCACACTTGATGAGGTCGTGGCGGCCCGGGGGTTGGTTTCTAATGCAGTGGAATGGACAGTCGAGGTGGATAAGGCGTTGACTGCGCCAACAGCCGGCGTAGCTGAAACCTCTGCTCCACAAGAGGACGAGGCCCATGGCATTGCCGCCATGGCGTGGTTCCAAGAGCACTTGGCCGAGCTTGTGAAGAAGTTTCCTTCCGAGTGGGTTGCCATTCTAGACGGCCGTGTAGTTGCGCACGGGGCGGATCTCCCCGCTGTGGTGAAACAGGCCGCGGGCTTGGGGATCGAGGACGCTTTCCTTGGCTTTGCTCCGGCCAAGGTGGCTGCGAGTCTGTATCTCTAGACGGTGCGCACGGTCAAGTATCCTGCGGAGTCCGGGTATTCGGTGCCCGTGCCTGGTGGTGCACTCGCTCCCTGCGTCCTGGTGAGCCTCGGGCACAGAGGCAGATCTTGCAGGACCATTGGTCTCGTCGACTCTGGAGCTGACACATCCTTCTTCAGCGCTGACCTCGCCCAGGCGCTGGGCTTCGACCTGTCGCGCGAAGTTCCGGCCGAGGTGGGGGGAGTTGGTGGCGCTGTGTCAGGCTACCGGCTTCCAGTGGTCCTGGCCACGTGTGGGGCGCGCTTCCAAGCGACCGTCTTCTTCTGTAAGGGGTGGACCCTTCCATTTGGCCTCTTGGGACGCGGGGATTTCTTCAGGCAGTTCGACGTGGGATTCGATGAGCGCGGGAGCACCTTCTTGTACCGTCACCTACCCCCGCCGCCGTAGCACCTGGCCCCTCCGACCAGCGAACTCCCTTGGGTTCCGCCCCGCGCCCTTCGTCGGCCCCGCTCACCGCGATGACGCCCCGGCCGGGGCGCTGCCCATGGTCGCCGGCACGCCCATGTGGTACGCCCCCTGCACGCCCCAGAGCGCCCGCTGCGCCCAAGTGGCGACTTTGGCCAGAACGCAGCAGCGGATGGGCGGCGAGGTGAGCCGGCTTGTGGGGCCGAATACGAGGCATGGGTACTGCGCACCGTGCGGCTAGTAGCTCGGGCACTGGGAGCACCTCCAGCCCAGGTCCACCCCATCTCAGCGGGCGTTCTGGACGCGCTGCTAACCGCCTCAGAGGAGGCCGGCGACCTCGAACCCGACGCTGCGGACGATCTGGCCCAGGCGAACAGCATCTTCGTCTGGGAGCCCGGCGGAGGTAGGCCACCTGTCGACGCGGTGGTGGAGGTGTCGGTCACGGCCAAGAGCGGCGATGTGGACAGGGCTGGGGCTCGGGCCCACGTGCTTGCCAAGACGGGTGTCGCCTCTCGGGCCGTCGCCCTCAGTGATGCCGTGGACTAGGTGGCCGCACCTGAGCTGAAGGCCCATCACGTGGGATGGGAGCGTGTCGCGCCTCGGCGCTCCATGCCCTTGTTCTGACTGGCCGCGGTGCAGGCGGGCCCCGCGCAAACACGAGAGCGACCCACAGGCGCCTGAAGACCGCGTGACAGGGCGGTCGCACGAGTTGGAGTCAAGAGTAGACCGGGGTAGTCTTCACTTCATGGTCGCTCGTGCGAAGGCCATGCCCGATGTCCACGGTCTGCGGGAGGGCTTGATCCGACCGGAAGTCCGTGACTCCGATCTCTCAGAGCACCAACTCCTGAGGGCCGTGGTGGCCCAGTCTCCTGTGGCGCTGACCGTTGTGGACGCGGCTGGGTTCGGGCTGCTTTGGAATCCTGCCGCCGAGCGGGTGTTCGGCTGGAAGGCCCGGGAGGTGGTTGGTCACCACCTGCCCACGGTGGGCCACGCCTTCGAGTCCGAGCACGCCGAGATCGTGGCCCGCACCTTCAGCGGGGAGCCGGTCCTGGAGTTCGAGACCCGGCGGTGCCACAGGGACGGCCGGATGATCGAGGTGGCGATCTCCACCGTCCCGCTGCGCAGCCACCGCGGGGACGTGGTGGCTGTCTTGGGCATCCTTCGAGACATCACCAAGCGGAAGCGGATTGAGGCCGAGCTGGTCCGGCAGGCCCAGCACGACGAGCTCACCGGTCTGCTCAACCGGCGGGGCCTCACGGAGAGGATGGGCGAGCTCGCGGCGGGCCGCGACACCACCCACGGGGCCCTCACGGTCCTGAATCTCGGCCGGCTCAAGGAGGTGAATGACTCCCAAGGCCTGGCCGCCGGCGACGAGGTGCTGCGAAGCTTCGCCAAGCGGCTCGTCCGCGCGGTCCGGCCCAGTGACGTGGTGGCCCGGCTCGACGGGGACACCTTCGTGGTGGCGATGCCGAGGATCCCGGCGCGGAACGTCGAGGCTGCCGCGGCTCGCGTGATCGACCGGGTGGGTTCGCACTACCGAGTGGGCGGCCGCGAACTGGACGTGGATGTGACCGCGGGCGCCGCTGTCTGCTCGGACTGCGACGCTCCCGAGGAGGCGCTCCGCCGGGCCGCCGTGGCCCTGCACCGGGCGAAGCTCCAGGCCCGCGGTCGCCTACACGTCCTCCAAGCCGATGATGACCGGGCATTCATCGAGCGAGTCGAGCTGGCGGAGCAGCTCGCAGGGGCGGCCGAGCGAGGGGAGTTGAGGCTCCACTTCCAGCCCATCGTCTCCGCCGCCTCCGGACTCATCACCGGCGCAGAGGCGTTGGTCCGCTGGGAGAATCCGACCCGAGGGCTGGTGCTGCCAGTGGAGTTCATCCCCCTGGCGGAGGAGACCGGAAGCATCTCGAAGGTCGGCTGCTGGGTTCTCGACGAGGCCTGCCGGGCCCTGGCCGGTTGGGTGGCCGCCCATCCGGCCGCGGCTGAGTTGAGCGTCTCCATCAACCTCTCTGTCGCCCAGCTACTGGATCCCGACCTGGTTCCGCATGTGGCAGAGGCAGTCGCCAACTGCGGCCTGCCTCCAGACCATCTTCACCTCGAGGTCACCGAAAGCGTCCTAAGCACTGACCCGGAGGCGGCGGCGAGGGTGTTGGAGGAACTCCACTCTCTCGGCGTGGTCCTGGCGATCGACGACTTCGGGACGGGGAACTCGTCCCTCACCGCTCTGCGTCGGTTCCCATTCCAGGTCCTGAAGGTCGACCAGTCCTTCGTGAGCGGGATCGGGATCCGCCCCGATGACGAGACTATCGTGGCGGCGACCATCGGGCTCGCCCACGGCCTCGGGCTCACTGCGGTCGCCGAGGGGGTGGAGACCGAGGCCCAGCGGGAGTTCCTGGCGGACCACGGCTGCGACGAGCTGCAAGGGTATCTGCTGGGGAGGCCGGAGCCCGAGTTGGCGGCTGTTGTAGACTCGCCTAGTCGGGGTTCCCAGAGAGTGTTCAGACCAAGCGCCTTGGCATGAAGGGACCGGAGCTTGGGGATGGATCCCGGGCGAAAGGAGGTGGAATGGGCTCCCGCCGCGGAGGAGACACTGACGAATTTGGATCGGCCTTGGGCGTGGCAGCGCTGATAGCCGGGAAAGGCGTCATCATTGATCTAGCTGCGAGGCGGGCCCGAGCCGAACAGGACCGGATTGTCCGGGAGACCAAGGCGAGCCCGGCAAGTGCCTGGCAGCGCGTCGGCGCAGATCTGCGCAGCGCGATTGATCGCCGGGAAGCTGCACTTCGCAAGCGACCACTCCGGGGCTCCCGGCCAGGCTGAGGTCGGCGCTCAGTCGGCCGTGGTCCGCATAGGGATGGCAGCCGGGATGACGTCCGGTGGCGGATGCTGCGCCGACCTCACCGAACTCCGAGCCACCTTGCCACCTTCCCCGGCACCAAACTACCCGTCGCCTACGAGGTCGGAGTGCACCACTCCGAGCGGGCCGCTTGACCCTCCATGTCCAAAGGTCTGCAGTTGAGCCAGCGCCTCGCTCACTACAACCCCCACTAGCTCAGTCAAGGCATCCTCGAATTCCATTGTGTTATCGCTCGCACCTGACACGGCATGAGAGAGCTCGTGGAGCAAGACACCACAGTACGAAGCGGCAGATCTAAGCTGATCTCGGCGGATGATGACCCGATGCTCCGCCGGTTCCCAAATGCCAAGGACCTGTCCAGAGCCTGCCTCGTTAAGACGCATCGTCTCCGAGATGAGGATTTCGCCGATCCCGTGCCTAGAGCGATCGACCCTGGCCAATCTAATGACTGTGTCTGTCAGGCCATAAATCGCCAGCTCCCGGTTAGTCAGGCCAGCAGGCTTTACAAAGGTGAACTCGAAGCTGTCATTCCACTCCTGGCGGTACGTGCCCAGGTCAACGATCGGTTGTCCCGCGAGATCCGTTTGCCGCCCTAAAGCCTGCGCGATGTCATCGGGCACTACCACGGGACGGTAGCCATCCCGGCGGGCATAGGTGACGGTATCCAGCCCGGTTTGCCAAGCAGTGACAAAGACGACCTTCTCCTGAGACTGAAGAAGGCGGCAGGCATGAATGGCGACGTCCTTCCAATTGATCTCGTCATGGGCGTTCCCAGTGACGACTGCGCCAAGGTCTTCGGTCAATGGTCCGACCACCAAGGAAGAGGTACATGCCTTGAGGATGTCCTTCACCCGATCGCTATAGGCAGTCCGCCCAACATTGGTCCGTTCGCGATTCAGTGCCCGTCGCAGTGGAGCGTTGAGTTGCGTGATGTTGTAGGAGAACAGGAAAGTCGGTTCCTCCGCTGCCAGAAGCCCCTTCACGTAGATGCGCCCTGGCCCAACCATCGAGGCCCGAGCTAGCACGGAGCCCGCTCCAGTGTTTTCGAGAAGACGGTCCCCTGAGTAGTGAAGGAAGTAGCCCTGGGCTTGCTCCACGTCGGACTTGTGGACACCGGTAAGGACGACATCTGTCCCCACTAAAGCGGAGTCCGATGGCGGAGCCACAATCCCATGCAGCGTAACGATGTCCGCGAAGCCCGCCTTAGGGTGGCTGGCGATGGTGATGTCGCCATGACGTGAGCGGAGTAGGACGCCAACCTTCCGCCGATCACAGACAGCCAATGCATCCTTGAGGCCTATCCCAAACTGTCCGATGACGCTTGGGTGGCTGGTCTTTTCCGGGTCCTCCTTTTGGGTAAGGTGCTCATACGACAGCCCTCGCCCGAAGTCTCGTATGTGCCACCGACCCTCTTCGTCGAGAGAGACAGTGGGGGACCGCGTTCCGGTGATGATCTGCTCGTCGAGAGCGTTGGCAATAAACTCCCGGAGAGCGAAGGCGACGGGCCAGTGCTCCAGGACACGCTCGATGTTGAGGTCGAACGCATGAGCCTCGGCCACTGTGGCTCCAGGAGCATGTGGCTGAACCTTCCGGGCGCTACGGAATAGTGCCATAGAGTGACGATACACCCAAAGTGTTGAGCTGAGACGGGTTCCCCAAGGTTCGTCCCGAGGACGAGACGATCGTGGCGGCGACCATCGGCTTGGCCCACGGGCTGGGGCCCTCAGTGGTCGGTGACGGGGTGGAGACCGAGACTCAGCGGGATTTCCTGGTCCAACACGGCTGCGACGAGTTGCAGGGGTAGCTGTTGGGGAGGCCTCGAGCAGCGGCAGTGGGCGCTAGGTGCCCGACGGCGCGTTGCACTTGGGCCGCAGCCAGGCTCATGGTGGTGGAGTGGGACACCACCACTTGAGTGTCACGACTGCCGTCAGGCTGCGGGAGCCTCTGCTGGCTTGCCCAAAGCGGCCACGGCGAAGCTCTCCGCTGGTAGCACCGCTCGGGCCAGATCCAGAACTCTCTGATGATGGGTGAACACAAGCACCTGGGTCGTCTGGCTCAGCTCCACCAGCACCCGAAGCGCCGCAGCGGCGCGGTCATCATCGAAGTTCACGAGAACGTCGTCGAGGATCACCGGCATTGGGCCATCGCTGGCGCAGTGTCGCTCCACGCTGGCCAGGCGCAGTGCGAGGTAAAGCTGGTCTCGTTCCCCGTCGCTGATCTCATCCAGCGCTGAAGGCCGGTCGCCATCGGCCCGCACAGCGACGATGACCGGCTCCTCGCCCGGCTCCTCGCTCACGTCCAGGCGGCGAAACGTATCTGCTGTCAGGGTCTTGAAGTGAGCGCTGGCCCGCTCAAGGACCCAAGCTTGGTGGGCGTCTCGGTGCTGTTGCATCGTGACTCGCAGAAGGCCGGCGGCGAACTGGAGGCGCACATAGCGTCGGGCTAGCTCGGCGATGTCGGCGGCGGCTTCTTCTTGAGCCTCGGCCGCCCAGGCTGCCTCGCTGCCGCCAGCATTGAGTTTCTCCAGGAGTCCCTGCGCCCGGGTCAGGTCTCCGATCGTGCGGCTGAGGGATTCTCCCTGCTCATCCAACTCCTCGCCCAACGTTCGTATCCTGTCGGCGAGCGTGTCGGCGTCGGTGCCCGCCCGCTGCTCCAAGAACTCGGCGACCGTCCACCCGGTCCGCCGTGCCAGGAGATCCCGTTCTTGGGCTGCGATCTGGTCAGTAAGCTCAGCCCGCTGATGGGCAAGGCCGACGGCCACATCAAGCGCCCCGGGCTCCGCGATCCCCACCGCTATGGCGAGATCGGACAGGGCCGACTCTGCGCTCGCGACCTCCTTGGCTGCCCTCTCGATGCCTGTCACCTTGGCCGTGACGTCGCGGGCCAGTTCCTCGCGCTGGGCGTGCCGTTTTTCCTGGTCCCGGAGGCGCTCCCCGAGCTGTCGAGCCTGCTCATCAGGGGCCACAGGGCTGAGGTCGGGGGCCACGGCCCGGACCAGTTCCCGGGCCCGGGTTGCGAACACCTCGCAGTCCTCAGCCATTCCTCGGATCCGGTGGTCTAGCTCAGAGACGGCTGCGACGACTATCTTCGCCTCACGCAATTCGTGGAGCGCGGTGGACATGGTCTCGACGGTAGTGCCATCCACCGGTAGGTGCAGTCGCTTGAGGGCGGCCATCCAGCGAACCTGCCACTCAGCCTCGTGACTCGCGAGGCCGGCCCGCCGATCTTCGAGCGCGGCGCGGGCTTCGCTCTGGCTCGCCAACCCGGCCTCCGCCTCGCGCTGACGCCTCTCTGCCCGGGCCGCCTTCGCCAGCTCCTCTGTCGCCAGATCCAGTAGGGCGGCGAGCCTCGCGACGTCATCTGGAATCGCTACTCCGTAGGCCTCCAGTACGCTGCGCACAGCGGTCCTGTGCCGGTCCCGGGTCTCGGTGAGCGTCCGGACCTGTCTCTCGGTGCCGGCCACGTCGGGAGCCACCTCGACGATCTTCGCGTGCGCATCCAGGGCAGCAAGGGCCTCCGTCGGCTTGGGGACAGGGAGCTTGGTCGCAGCCCACATCGCCGACCAGGCGCGTTCAGCTGCGCCCTCCGAGTCGGCACGCGACTCGGCCTGCTCACGAAGGTGCGACAGCTCCCGCCCGACCGCCTCCCGCTCCGCCTGAAGCCGGGCGTGCTGGGTGATACGCTCCGCCTCTCGCCACAGAGCTTCGGCGAGGGTGTCAACGCGGCCTACGGCCGCTTCGTAGGTGACCACAGCGTCGGTGGGCGGCGGCCCGTTCATCCAGGTGGCCTTGAGAGCCTCCCACGCGGTGGACCGTTCGTGCCGGGCCGCGTCCAGCTCGGTCAAGGCCGGTACCGGCCGGACCAGCTCCAGGGCTTGGAGGTCTCGCTCGGCCGCTTCGCCCTTGGCCGTCAAGTCCTCCTCCGCCTGGGCGCCGGCCGCCGCCGCCTGGGCGCGGTTCTGCCGCTCTGCGAGCCAGGCCGACACTGCGTCCCTTGTGGGGATGACGAGCGCCGCCACGGCCATCGGGCTCCGGTCTGCGCAGCCGAGCCTGCCCAGCGCTGGCGCCAGGGTATCGTGAAGCTGGGCGAGATGAGCAGATGCCTTGTCCAGCTCCTGCTCTACCGGGCCGTCGCGGTTGGCAGCGCCCAGGACGGTCTCCAGCGGACTCCAGTCCCGACTTTGCCCCAACTCCTTGAGGGCCTCGGTCCATTTCCGGGCCTGGCGCTCGAGCCGCTTCTCTTCGCTCGCGATCTCCTCTCGGGAGTTCTGGAAGCGCTCGGGTTCCCCCGTCAGGCGCTCGAGCGTTGTGAACTCCGCTGCCCGAAGGGAGAGTCCCTCCCGCAGCATCTCCAGAGTGAGGTCCGGCCAATACGGGTGCAGCCGGTCTAGTGCGTCGGCAACCTTGAGCTCGCGCTCTCGCTGGCGCAAGGGCTGGTCGTCCCGCTCGCGCAGGTAGCGACCCAGTTCATGCTCAAGGGCACGGATCTCGGCCGCCCGGGCCAGGAGCGGCTGGTCTAAGGGCAGCTGCTCCAAGCGGCCAGTAAGCTCGTTGAGTTCGGTCTGCCCCTTCTCGACCTGTGCGCCCGCGTCCCTACGCGTGGCGGCAGCCTCTTCGAAGGCCTTCAGCTGTTCCGGGGTGAAGGCCTCGCCGACCGGGAGAGCGTTCAGGTCGGTGACCGCGCGGTCGCGGGCCGCAAGCACCGGCAGGGCGCTCTGGAGCCGGTCGAGCTCCCGGCGCCGGGTCTCGGTGGTCCGGCGCTCGGCTTCCTTGAGGTCCCGCTCGGCGGTGAGGCGAGCCACTTCGGCTTCGGCATCTACCCAGACCTGGGGACGGACCGCCGTGCGCCCGACGGTCTGGTGCGCCTCGCGGTAGGCGCGGAGGGCGGCGTTGAGGGGGTACTTCTGCCCCTTCGGGACCCAGAGGGCGTCGGCGGCGCTCGTCAGCTGAGAGAGGAGCTGCCCGAGGGACACTCCGGTCTCAGCCCCAAGCAGGCTCTCGCCTAGCTCCCCGCGCGAGCGGAGGAGATCCTGGGCGCCTTCCCGGAGTCGGTCATGGTCGAGCCCAAAAAGCGCCGCGAACACCGTGGAGTCCATTCCGTGACAGAGCACATGCAATTGCTCGTCGTCGGCCTCGGTCCAGAGGGAGTGATCCGGGTGGCTGAGGGTCCTGCTGCGGCCCTTGCGCCGGACGAGGTCGAACCTGGCGCCGTGTCCGTCATCTAGGCCCAACCCGATACGGAGCTGGTCTAGCCGGTGCTGGAAGCCGTACGTTGTGGTCTCGGTGATCCCGAAGAGGGCGTTCTCAATGGCGGTCCGGGCGGTCGACTTCCCGCCCCCGTTGGGGCCGTAGACGAGTACCAGCGGGGCCCCAGTGAAGTCCAGCTGGCGCTTGGTGAAAACGCCGAAAGCAAGCAGGTCGAGAGACCGGATCTTCAAAGCTAGACCTCACCTCTCGTCTCGAGGGGTCGCGGTGTGCAGCGGGTGTCGACCAGGGCCTCGGCCTCCTGAACTAGCCTGGCGACCGTGGACGGGTCGTCCAGGTGGAAGGCGTCTTGGCGAATGGGTGCCGGGACGACTTCGAGGCACTGCTGCGCCCGCGCCCACTCTGGGGTCTGTGAGAGCGCCGCAGCCAGGGCGGCCGGCTCGATGCTCGCGGCGGCATGGACGAGTGTCGCCAGGCCGGGTGGCGGAGACGGAGCGGCCGCGCTCTGGTGGAAGCGCACCGTCTCGAGCCAGACCGGCCCCGTTGCCACCTCCGTGCACGTGCTTCGGAGGTTGTTCACCCACCACTCGTCATCGCCCCAGTACAGGTCGGAGCGATTGGCTCTCGCCTTGAGTTGGACCCGGAGGGCGAGGACGCGGCCCTCAGTCGCATGGCTGGCCTCTGTCGCCGCCACCGCCACTCGGTCGAGCACCGCCGCTCGGCTCGCACAGTCGTCAACCGCTATGGTGACCGTTGCCCAGCGCAGGACGTCAACCGCCTCGAAGCGCACGTTGGTCACGCGGTCCTCCTCCATTGTGACGAGGACGCAGCCTTTGGGCCCGGACTCCCCCACGTGCCGCCCCTGAAGACAGCCGGGGAAAACCACCCAAGGGTCGCGGGCCAGGACTGCGTGCTCATGGACGTGCCCGAGGGCCCAGTAGGCGTAGCCCTTCGCGACCAGGTCGGCGACCCGACAGGGTGCATATGTCGCGTGGGCGGGGTGCCCCTCCGCACTGGTATGGAGGAGTCCGACGTTCGCCCAGCCGGGGATTGGGGTGGGGTAGGTCCGGCTCAGATCTTCGTGCTCCCAGCGGGAGGCATAACCGTGGCCGTGGACGGCGAGCCTGAGTGCCTCGAACCGGACCGTCGAGGGTTCGTCGGCTCGGCAGTAGGTGACGGCGTCGGGCCATCGGAGTTCTCGGGTCAAGATGGACGTGGCGTCATGATTGCCGGAGACGGCGACCACCGGAATCCCGGCACGTACCAGACGGCTCAGCTGACTCGCGAAGAAGAGCCCAGTGTTCCAGTCTTTCCAATCCCCGTCGAAGATATCGCCAGCCAGCAGCACGATGTCCACCGCTTCGTCCAGGGCAAGGCGCACGAGGTTCTCGAAGGCTCGCCGGGTGGCGGTGCGAGCGTCGTCCTCAGGGCAGCCCTCATAGCGGCTCAGGCCCCGGAGGGGGCTGTCGAGGTGGAGGTCAGCGGCGTGGAGGAATCGCATGAACAAGTCTATTCGCGCGCCCCGCGGCGGAACCAGTCGAGACGGGGCGGCTCGGCAGCAACTTGTAGGGGCTGGTGCCTCGGGATGCCTTGAGCAAGTCGCACCTTGTCGTGGTGGCACCCCGTTGCATTCCGGACGGGCCCCCCTCCAGTCGGCGGGGTTCGTCCACTTCGCCTCCTCATCGCCTAGGCCCTGCCCTCTCGGAAGTTCTCTGACTAGCGTTCAGCGCTTCCAATGGTAGTCAGCCGAGCCAGACCACCGACCCCCTGTTTACCATGTCGTGACTGCCTCCAAGTGAATTCAGGCTCGGGCTCTTGGCAGAGAGAGGATGGTCTGGCCCCCCCCAGCCAGCCATCAACCGCCTACGGGCGCTCCCGGGTCTGGTGCCAACAGCTGACGCTACCATTGGGCGCTGCGAGGGAGCAGGAGGCGGAGCCGCAGGAGGCACGATGCCAGGACGGGAACTCGAGTTGGACTCGGAGCACACCGCTCTGGTCGTCATCGACCTTCAGAAGGGGCTCGTCGGGATGCCCGCGGCACCCTACGACACCGCCTCGGTCGTCGCCAAGGCGGCCGCGCTCGCAGAGGCTTGCCGCGCCAGAGGGGTCCTCGTGGTTCTGGTCCACGTCGGCCCGTCCCCAGATGGGCGTGATCAGCTGCGCCCCTTGGTTGATCAACCGGCGCCGTGGCAGAGCCCACCTCTGGGGTGGGATGAGATCGTGCCGGAGCTCGGCCCGAAGGATGGTGACCACGTCGTGCGCAAGCGGCAGTGGGGCGCGTTCTACGGCACCGACCTGGATCTGCAGCTGAGGCGCCGGGGGATCCACACCATCCTCCTCTGCGGCATCTCGACCAACTTCGGGGTGGAGAGCACGGCCCGCGACGCCTACGAGCGTGGGTACCAGCAGGTCTTCGTCGAGGACGCCTGTTCGGCGCGAGCGGCCGAGGACCATGCCTTTGTCGTCCGGACTGTATTCCCTCGCATCGGGCGCGTCCGCCAGACGCAGGAGGTGCTGCAGGCGCTGGCCGGGCCGCCCGCCGGCTGAGGGCCACGAGCAGCGTGGGTCAGATCTGGCGGTAGATCTCGTACCGCACGGAGCCGACGACGAATCCCATCTGCTGCCCAACCTCCGCGTACTCACGGTCGGTCAGGGTGCGGGTCTCATGTTCCTCGTACCCGTTGAGATCCTCGTAGGTGTAGATGAGGCGGATGGTGTTCATCTTGCCGCTCAGCCCGAACAGCACCTCGGGCTCGGCGTAGCCGTGCTCATGGGCGTAGGCGCGGTAGCGCTCCACAGCGTCTCGGAAGTCGGCTAGCCGCCCTGGCTCGATCTGTCCTTGAACGTGGACCTCGATCGACATGGCGCCACCTCCCTACCCGACCGAAAACACCCGCGAGAGGGATCGTGCATGCCGAGAGGAGCATGCCCAAGGGCGGCTCCGGCATATGTGCGCCTCTGGCCGGGCACGAAGGCCTCGCTGACCAGGCCGGAGAGCCACACCAGCAGATCGCTACTTGGTATCCTCGTTCGCGCCTTGGCGCTCACACCCCAGGGTGGGTGCTCACCGCCTCGCCCCAGAGCGCCAAGGTATTCACGGCCACTGCAGCGGTGCCAGCGGCGGACAGCTGCTGGGGCCAGGGATCGCCGCGCCAAGCTCAGAGGCCGGGCCGCGCCAGAGACTACTTGCCTTCGGGCTGGCGGGAGGTCCGGTTGGTGACGCACCACTGCGTGAGCGCGGAGGCCAGGCGGAAAATTTGCCCGTAAGTGTCGCCGGAGCGGCCGCCACCAGAGCTCGCGAGTGAAGAACCGTCCAGAGCGAGCCGGCCGCTGTTCGGCGGCGGGTCGGGGGGCGTCCTGAGTGAGAGCGACATGGGGAAAGCTTACTCCTGCCTACCGCTCTTGGGTTCCCCGACAGTCAGGACCTCCAGCTCCTCCAAGGACGTTCCTACCACTCTCGCCCACCTCGCCACGGTGAAGAACGCGAGGTTCGGGTGCTTCCCCTGCTCTATGGCTCGGATGGTCTCGACCGAGATCCCCAAGCGGGCCGCCAGCATGGGCTGCGACCATTTGAGATCCTCTCGGCGGGCCTTCAGAAGCCGGACCACGGCTCGAGCCCGCGTATCCACCTCCTGAGGGGTCTTTAGCCGGCCCATCGGATAGTTATACTAGAGTGAGGATGGAAGTTACCCTTTCGTCACATAGCGTAGGCCCCTCCAGGGCTACACCAGTACGCTTGTTCTATGTGGTGGAGCGGTGCTCCGAAGCGGTTCGCCCGGCCCGCGAGGGAGGAAGTTGCGTGTCCCACCGCCTGATGTCAGAATCTCGAGTCCGTTCTCGGTTCGCGCAAACGATGCCGAGCCGCCGACCCTTCTCTCTGGCTGGACTGGTCCGCCATGGCCCCGAGGGATCGCGCTAACATGAGCGCGGTGTCCCCTAGCTCACGGCGTCGAGTCCGCGTGCGGCTTGAACCACTCGGGCTCTCCTCATCGGTAGCACCGCCCGGGACATTGGCCCTTGGTCGACCAGTCGAAGCACGAAGTCCTAAGACTAGCCGCCGGGTCGTGAACGGAAAGCCATCCAATGAGCTGATCTTTTCGGCGATGCAAGGGACTAACGAGGAGCTGTTTCCACAAGTCCTTGGCCTCTACGTCACAACCGGAAGTGTCGTAGCCGACATCACCTATGGGAATGGCGTCTTCTGGAATCGGGTCGACAAGACCATGTACGACGTGCTTGCCACGGATCTTGCCACAGGGACGGACTGTCGACGCCTACCTTACGCGAGCGGGACGATCGATTGCGTAGTCTTCGATCCGCCTTACATGCACACGCCAGGCGGATCCGCTCACGTAGGACATCAGAATTATGAACAGTACTATCGTAATAATGGCGCATCCAATGGCACAGCAAAATACCACGAGGCCGTACTGGATCTCTACTTCAGTACCGCGAATGAAGTCAACCGGGTCTTAAGGCCAGGCGGGACGTTCATTGTAAAGTGTCAGGACGAAGTGTGCGCCAACGAGCAACGGCTGACGCATGTAGAGATCATTAATCACTACGCTACATTGGGCTTCGTCGCAGAGGACCTCTTCGTTCTCATGAGGACCAACAGACCCGGTGTTAGCCGGATGGTACGACAGGTGCACGCCCGGAAGAATCACTCGTACCTATTGGTTTTCTGGAAGCGCCCAGGGCGTAAGCGGTGGACTGGGGCCTAATCGATAGGACCTGAGCGGATCTCTGCGTGCTCACGGAAAAAGCGGGAGAACGGCCATACAGGCACGAAGGGGTAAGTGAGGCGCAGTGCTTCATACTTGGTGGGCATGTCCAGGTAGTAGATCCGGTGCATTCTGGATATGTACATCTGGTAGGCCGCCCACTGCCCCGGTAAGCAGACTTCGACGACGGAGCCGGAACTCTCTTGCTTGTTAGTCTCAGTGAGAATGACCATCATACCGAGAAAGCGCCCCGCCCCATGCATGCCCTCCAGAACTTTCTGGTGTGCCCACGCTTGGACCACTCGTTCCCGAGTGGAGATCTTCGTCGGCATGTGAATCCGCGGCTCTCCGGGCCCGAAGCTAAATATGAAGTCGGTGGGAAGGGTGTTCTCAATATCGAGGCTGGGGATCTCGATGGAAGTCGTAGGGCTGACCCCGAATATGTGCGCGACGATGTGTCCGATGAGAACTTCAAAGTAGGTGCCCGGGGACTTCCGATCACCGCTCGCCGCGAGGTCCCTGGCCACTGGGTAGCTCATGGCAACGGTGTAGAGGTCTCGCTGGAGTGCCGACTCGCTGAGATTGCCCACGTCGCCAGACAAGACCTGTTGAACTCCGCCTCGACCGAGTCCAATGTTGAAGAGGTCAATATTGATTGGTCGCGAGGCTCTGGTCCCTATCTTCGATCGTGCCATCATGTAGCGTTTGCCGGGGACTTTGGAGGTCAGCTCGGCCATTTCGGATTGGGTGCGGATAAAGTCAAGGCACAAGTCGCAAAGGGTCAACAGTTCGCTGCCGACCTCAGGCGGGAGAACTCCAATCTTCCGAGCGAGCTCGGTGAGTCGCTTGTACTGGCTCTGGATGGGGTTACTTGGTGCGGGCACCTGAATTCTCTCGCTAGACGGCTCCACGGAGTGCTGGCAGCATTGGCCAAGACGGAATCGCTGTGCGTCGGACGCCCCTTTGGAGCGACTCAGCCGAGGAGCGCGGGACGTCCAGGCAGATGACACGGCGACGCGAGAGTCTGGCTGGGCGGGCGCCGGGGCGAGGGACTGGACCTTGCTCGCCGAAAACGCCTAGCTCCCGGGGTGGGCCCGACCACATGCCGGAAAGTCTGAGGCCTTCGGGTGTCGCTCTGCAAGGGTTCCCTGCAAATGACAGTGGGTCAGTTTGAGATGGAGTTCACTTGACAAGCGATCATCGCGACACCCCGCCAGTTTCATGACCGGATGGCCCAGACGGTTCCTATCCTGTGGACCCAAGCGGAAGCCTGGCGCGCCCCGGGGGGCGTTTGGCGCTAGCACTTGAGTCCTTAACTCGGCCGAGTCCGGGACATCCTTGCTCGGTTCGAGCCAGTTGGCCCGTACTGGGAATGTACCTGCCGGGTGCCGGCTGATCGAGTCCTTGGTGTCTACGGCACCGAGGACAGTACGCCGCTGCCGAGGCGGACCAGCCATGCGACCACCCCGGCTACCATGTGGTGGGGACCCTCCCTCCCCAGAAGACCGCCCACGTTCAGCTCGGAGCGCCCCAGCGGATTACCGTGACCATCGAAGGAAGGCAGCAGGCGGTCGGCCCCTGGGGTAGGCTGGCTGAAGCAAATGGCCGGCAGAGAAGGGCTCGTGCGATCTCAAGTGGCACAGCCCTGAGCAAAGGGAGAAACACCATGGTGCCGATCATCGCTTGAGTAGCTGGACCATTCGTCTGCCGCAAGTGATAACCGCGTACGAGCGGGAAGCCTAGGTGGACAACGTGCCGCCGAGCCTCAACCTGGGACGGCTTCCCATCCTGACGGAAAGTCTCTCAACATCGGCCACTGTCAGGCGTGTTGGGTCGGGTACTGGGGGCACCACAAGCCCTTCAGAGAAGAACGCCACCTCGCGGCCTGCATAACGACTGTTAGCGCTGTACGAGATTCCATAGGTGACGGCGCGATACCCCCTATACAGCTCTCTGATCTCAGGGGTGTCATCGTATGACACGACCCAGGGCCGTCGGAGTTTGCTCACTAAGCGGGATATTCGAGCGTGGTCTTCCGGCCCATAGTAGTTCGCGTAGAGCATTTCCTGACCCTTCACGTAGTAGGGTGGGTCGAGATATAGCAGGCTTCGGTGGACCATGCGCGGGGCGACTGTTTCCAAGAATTCAGCCCCGTCCAGTCGATGCACTGCGATTCGGCTTCTCCAGCGCCCAATCCGCTGAATGCGTCGGATGAGATCATCCTTTTGGAACCGAGCGTTCATCTTCCAGATGCTCGCTTGATCCCTGCCACCGATAAGGCCCCCCGTAATGATCCCTGAGCGGTTAGTCCGGTTGAGGTAGAAGGTCGAGAATCCGAGTTCGACGACCCCAGCGTTGGAGTTCCCCTGGATCTCGCGTTGCCGCTCCCATTCGCCCCGGTCTATCCGGGCGCCGCGGATAAGCTGACACAGCTCAGCGGTATGGTCACGGGCGGAGACCCAAAACGCATGTACACCAGGGTCGATGTCGTTAATGTGGACTCTTCGGACGTAGTCACCGAAGAGCAGCGACAAGGCCACACCTGCACCACCAGCATAGACCTCTACATACTCGGCGTCGAGTAGGTCATTCGCACGGAGCACTAAGGCCATGAAGTTGGCCAGCTTGCGCTTGCCCCCTGGGTATCTAAGGGGAGAGTAGAACGGCGCGGTGCCAAGTCTGTACGCAGGCTGTTGAGGTAGGGACGTCGGTTGGCGCGACGGCATTACCTCAAGAGTAACACCTATGCCCAGATGGATTCAAGGAAGAGTTGGAGGCGATCCCAGAGTGCCTTTAGGTCATTGCCGCTCACGGTCATCTGACGATTGTGGACAAGGGCGTTGAGGTTTGTCGCGAGGTTGAGTTTGTCCTCGGGCTTGACCGCTTCCCGGACCGGAATGAAGTCCTTCTCGCTCATGGAGCTCGAAGCCTGAAGGTGCTCGGCGACTGCAGTCACCTTCTTTGCGAGATTCGGGTTCTTAGGCAGCGGCACTGCGTTTGCCTCTATGTACTGGTCGACGCTGAGTTCCACGAACACACGCAGAAGCACTCCCGCCGCATTTGGCACTTCGTCAACGCGCAGCTTCTGCTTCAGCTCTAGGTAGATGTCGTTGAGACGGGCTGGGTTGATCGCGATTGAGCATTCAGCAGGAATGACCTTGGTCCGGGCATTGCTGCGGCGGCGCTCCTTCTGCTTGTCGGCCTGTCGCGCCGGCCGGTCAGGGGCGTCGCTGAGCGCCTCTGCACTTTCGAGACGGGTACTGGGATCTGGAAGCTCACTGGCTTTGTAGGACCTGATGTACGCTAGCCGGTTGTCTACGCTCATCAGCGCCCCAACCTTTACGCCGCCCGTTCCGATTTCGTCGACCAATTTGCTCAGACCCTTGAGAACCTCGGTCTTCGGATAGTTCGTAACTACTTGCCCGGCGATCACGTCAATGCCTAGCCGCTCGCGGACGCCAGGGGTTGTGAGCGCCCTGTCCAGGGTGCTCACCGGGAAGGTACCGTTGTCACACCTGCGCGCCGACTCTGTGCTGAGGGTGCCGCCCCTGCGGACAAAGTCGAGGATCTGCAGATGGGTTGGGTTCGGGCCCCTGCGCGCTCGGTGCCGGGCTTTCTGCTGTGCACTCCAGCCCACGAGACCAGCCCCATCGCTCTCTCCTCCATGCTGAAGTTCAATCCAGATGTCAGCGTCATCGCGCTTTGCAAACACGACGCATGGAACGTCCTCCGGCGGAGTGAAGATGCTTGCCAACTGCCTCAGCTGACGTCGCTCCGACTCCCCGAACCGGTCGCTGATGAGATCGGGCTGTTCAAGGGCTCGAAGCGCGGTGAGGCGCCGGTTGCCGTCCAGGACGATGAACTGGTTGTCATCGTCCGGGAGTACCAGGAACGGCTGAACAGGGTTGAGCCCGTGGCGCGCGATGTGAGTGCAGAGTGCGAGGAGCTTGGTCCCTTGGGCCTCGGCCAACTCCTTGAACGCATCGCGCTGGCTGTCTGGTTCCGTCGCTAACCGAGGGTTCTTGAGATCGAGCCGCAGCTTTGCAAGCTCTATGTCTGCCGCGTAAGGATACGTCGTCATTGTCTTCCTCCAGGAGAGACCGGACAATATAGGGTGAGAGAGTATCATATCGGGCTATAGCGGTCCAGCACCGCCGATGCCGCCTCAGGGTAGCGTCAAAGTGTGGGTCGCCGCGGCGGCGGGGGGCTCGACGGGCTCACCGGCATCGCGCAGCGGTCGGGATCGGCTGGCACCACCTCAGCCGATTGGAATTCAGAGAGTCAACTTTGAAGCACTCCAGGAGGCTGACTTGAGGCGCGGTAGGGCAGGCGATGGCGGCGGGTCTGTCTGAGCTGCCTAGGCCGTCCTGGTGCGCCATCGGGACTCAGCAGGTCACGTGCAGGATGGCGTTGGTCTCCTTGCCGGCGCCATTGAGGATGGCGATCGCCTCGGTGGTGGGCAGGCTCAGCAGCTCCACCTTGCGGCGCTTGGCCTCCTGGACGACTTCGTCCATCACCGGCAGCGCGCCCTGAGCTCCGGTCCCCACCACCAGCCGGCGGCAGTGCCACGGGATGTCCTCCTTGATCGAGAGAGGGGTATGGCCGTAGGCGGCCCTGTACTCCTTGGAGGCCTTCTTCTTTCGCTTCCGAATCTGGCCGCGGTCAATGACAAGGTCGTGCTCGTAGACCACGCCGTCGATCTGGATGGAGCCGAAGGAGAAATTCTCGAAGTCCACCGATCACCCGTTGCCGTAGGCCATTCTATCCTGTCGGATCGGGCAGGGCGGTGGCGTTGCCCCCGGCGCGCGACCCTTGCGGGGACGGGGAGAGGGGAGCCAGAGGGGTACGGGCGCGAGCCCGGGCCCGCGCCCCGGCGCCTTGTCTGATTGTTGGGGGAAGGAGGTGTTCGTCGGGTCCGCCTGGTGTTCCAATGACCTATGGGAAGTTCGGGATGTCCCCAGCACAGCTGGCGCCGGTCCCGAGTTCATTCGCTGGATCGAGGGACACCCCAAACTGCCAGCCGTAATAGGCCTTGGCCAGGCAGTAGGCGTCCTCGGCAGTGGGGAGGGTGCCGTTGGGCACCAGTTGAGAGGCGGCTTGGGCCACCTGCCCTTCGGTAGCGTAGGCGCCGAGGGCGAAGATGTCCGGGTACATCTGGTCGAAGTACGTCCAGGCCAGGGTGTTCACCGCACCATCCGAGCAGAGAATTGGCCCGGCCGTGCCGTCCGCTCCAAATTGCATCTGTTGGGTGCAGACGCCGACAGCTGATGGAGTAGTGGCTGGAGCCAGGATGAGTGGGTTCGGTGTCGGAGTAGGAGTTGGAGTGCTCTGCTGAGTAGCTGCCTGAGTTGGAGGAGGGGTTGGGCCGGACGCAGCCGGGGTTGAGCCGCAACCCACGACGAGGAGTCCGAAACTCACCAGCAAGGCGACGAGGGATCTGATCATGAGGATCTTCAGATGAAGAAGCCAGCTCCGAGCGAGAAGATCCCAATCAGGAAGTAGATGACGGCCCCGATGAGCCCCAGAACGAGGCCAGCCGTCGCCAGGCCGCCGTGAGGCGCCCCCCGCTTGGCGTGACCTCGCCCAATGGCGCTGAACGTGATTGCCAACACCACTTGGACCAGAGTGAAGATGCCCCACCAACTGAAGATCACGCATGTGATCCCGAGCACCATCCCCGCGATCGCCAGGCCGTTCCCTTGCTGGGTTACCGCGGGGAACTGTGCCCGTGCCAGAACTGGAGGTGCCGGCTCTGGTCGGACTGTGGGGTGTTCAGATGAAGTCGGGTCGTCCATCTCGGTTCCTCTGGGGAGTCCCCGAGTTCAGCTCGAGTTGGCTCGCCATCGGGCATCCTAGACCTCCCTGGGCGGGGTTTGGGTCACTAATCCGTCGCGAGAATGTGAAGTACCCGGTGATCGACGCAGCGGGCTTTGCGAGATGAGTCTCCATTTTGCAGGCTGGTGGAGCGATCCGGACAACCCGCACAGCCGCGGGTTGCGGCGACTGAGGCGGGGCGCTGCATCGTTCTGGTCCCCCTACAGAGCGGCTTTCCTTACTTTGTGCCCACTCAAACAAGCGAAGAGCTTGAGAGTGGTGGTCCCGTCCGCGGACCACGAGGCTCGCTAGGTGCAGGTACCGGAGCTAATGCCTGCGCGCGGCTAAGGGGAATCAGACCAGCTTCGGGGAGCGGGAATGCCACCATCTTCAGAGGACCGTTGCCCGATCTTCATTGGCGTCAGTGATGCCTTGGGGCATCCTGAGCTTGAGATGGCTGCAGCGACCGGCCACACGGGATGGCCGCTCCCATGATGGCAAGAGCCCCGGCATGAACCGCATGCTGGGGTGCCGCAAATCGTTCCACTTGGCGAGGTGGGTCAGCTTGGGCCGCCTGTGGCGCAGTTACCCGCAGCTGATGGTGACCGCGCCGCTGGTCGTGGTCGCCATCGCGCTCATCCCCATCGGTTCTCGTTCGGAGGTCCGCATCCCCGCCCTGCTACCGGCCATGCTGACGGTGGGTCTGGTGGCCGACGCGGTGACCTTTGCCCTCCTGATCAGGCTGTACCGGAGCGACCGCCCCTCGCCAAGGCTGCTGGGGCTGGCGGGCTGCTTCGTCTTCTCGGCGCTCTTGGAGATCGCCTTCATAGCTCTATACCCGGGCGTCCTGGCTCCCCATGGCCTGTTAGGTGGCCCCACAGACACCGTGATCTGGATCTGGACAGCCTGGCACGGTGGGATGATCATCGGCCTCATGGCCGCTCTCAGCCTCTCCGACCTGAGATGGGAGAAGATCTCCACTTCGGAGTCCCTGGGGCCTACGTGGATCTCACCAGCCTTTTGGGCCATCGCCCTCCCGGCCGGACTTGCGGCCGCCTCCGTGCTGGCCGCGGAAGTGTGGTCTCGACTGGGGCCGCAGTCCCTTCACGGCTCCAGCTACGCAGGCTTGGGTCAGGCAGTGCCAGGGGCGGTGCTCCTGATAGCCGGTCTCGTTGCGGTGCCGGCCACTCGTCGTATGCGCGCGGCGGCTTCCGTTGAGCGGTGGGCAATGGCGACCGCGGTGGTGGCCACCGCCACGATGGGACTCGCGATCATGGCGGGGGCTCGCTACAGCTTGGGGTGGGACACCGCCTGGGTCCTATGGGCCATTACTGAGGCCCTCGTGGCTTTGGCGATCTCATTCGAACTGCTCACCAAGGCTGAGGCCCGACAGCTGACAGGTGACCTGCGACGCCGATCGGTGTCGGAAAGGCTCGGCCGGCTGGACCCCCAAGCGCCGTTCGAGCAGATCGCGAACGCGATTTGCGCTGAACTGGTCCAACTTCCCGTCGTCGACTGCGCCAGGCTGGTCCGCATGGACGGGCCCGGCACGCTGGCGCCAGTCATAGCCTGCGGCCTCAACGGTGCGAACTGCCGAGAGGTAGAGACTGCCCCTCTGCCGCATCTTCGGGCCAGAGATCTGAAAACGAGGACTGAGGCGGGGGCGTTTGTCGAGGTACTGGACCCGGGCGACGAGAGTAACGATCAGGTCAAAGGGTACCTAGACCGCCTCCGCGCTGCAGGCGTGAGAGCGATGGCGCATGCGCCAATCGTGGTCGGCAAGCGCGTGTCCGGCGTGATTAGCATCGGTCGGACTGAGGGCTCTGACGCTCAGGCGGCGAAGGACCTGAATGGGATTTTGCCCATCCTGGCTGACGCGGCCACGATCGCCGCAATGCTAATGGCCCCGACCGTGCGGGATGCTCGGGCCACCGCCCGGACCCGCCGACGCGTAGAGACGATCCTGGCTCGCCACCGGTTCCGCCCCGTCTACCAGCCGGTCATGAGCGTGGACATCAAGCGAGTCATCGGGCACGAGGCGCTCACGCGGTTCGATGGCGGCGCCGCCCCAGAGATGCTCTTCACTACGGCCGCCACGGTCGGGCTTGGCCTCGATCTCGAACTGGCATGTGTTCGCGCTGCCGTGAACGAGGCCCGAAGCCTGGACCTCCGCGGTACCTGGCTCAGCCTCAACATCTCCCCAGCGTTGCTCACGTCACTCACCGACACGTTGGCCGAACTAGTGGCCGAAGCGGATCGCCCAGTTGTGTTGGAGCTCACCGAGCATGTGGTCATTGACGGTTATGGGCCCGTACGGGATGCGCTCAATCGCCTAGGGTCCACCGTCAAGCTGGCGGTTGACGACGCCGGGTCAGGCTTCGCCAGCCTCCGCCACATCCTCGAGCTCAGGCCGGACTTCGTGAAGCTGGACATCTCCCTGGTGCACAACGTCGACCAGGATCCGGTGCGGCAGGCTATGATCGCAGGGCTCGCTTCGTTCGCCCAGCGGACGGGCTGTGAACTGATCGCCGAGGGGGTGGAGTCGGCTGCGGAACTCAATGAGCTGCAGACCCTCGGTGTCCCCTACGTCCAGGGCTTCCTGCTCGGGCGGCCCGCCCCGGTGGTGATGAGCAATCCGGACCACAGGTTCATCTGGCGGTCCCCACATGCCCGGCGGGGCCAACCGGCGGACGCGGCCTCCGTTGCTAGGTGAATTACCCGCTGGAAAGAAGATAGGCGCTGAGCCCCGCAAGCACGAGAATCGCGAGCTGTGTGGAGCACCGGCTTCTCCACGTCACACGCCGGAAGGCGATCAGGTCAGGAGTTCGGCCTGCCCGGACGTGAACGACCGCCGATCAGCACACAGCCGCTCGCCACAGACCTGTCGTCTGTGGTAGCATCCACCCCGGTTCGCCTCGGGAAGCGGAGTCTAGAAGCCCTGCGAGCAGCGTAATGAGCTAGGTCGAACTCAAGAAGGCCATAGCCGATGAGGACTTCATTGTGGGAGGGAAGGGTCAATCGGTGGGGGGGCTGAAGTTCGACTTCACGCGTGCCAGAAGCATGCTGTGCGGTCACGAATCTCCAGTCGACGCGTCGAAGCCGGCCGAGTACGAACGAGGCGAGTTGGTGGAGAGGCCTGGCGCATTAGTCTACCTCTTGAGCGAGCAGAAGTTCGCTCTGCCGAACAACGTGAAGGCCGAGGTGAGTCCGAAGCGACGGATCACCCCCCTAGGGATCATGGTCCTCGGCGGGTTCTGCGTTGACCCAGGATACATAGGACATCTTGTCTCGGCACTGTACAAGCTAGCGCCTCGAACCCCGACGAACGCCGCCATCGAGCTCAGACCAAGGAAGAGTGGTCCGATCGACTTCAGAAGTCCCTCGATGTGGTGACTACCACCGCAAGGCCCTGACCCAGACTGTGGTCACGCTCACTGAAGGATTGAAGGAGGAGGCCGGTGTCCGTACGGAACTGGGGAGGGAACTTGGAGACCTACGGACGACTACCGCAGTCAACGGTACCCGTCTCATGCTTGCCACATCGAGTGAAGGCGCCCTGGTTTGCGCCCTCGGTACTCTGCCCGGACGGGGCTCGCCGCGCTGTCCTAGGCGCGCGTCCGTAGAAGGAGAGTGAAGGCCAATGCTACCGCCGAGCGCTGAGTTACGAGGGTGGGTCCTGGGGCAGTTCGCTTCACGCGGAGGAGCTCGTCCCACAGACGAATATTCGGTCGACGAGCAGTCCGAGGCTCGGCTCCATGAAGTGCTGGAGCGGCTCGCCGCTGAACTGTCAGAAGCGAGCGATCAGAACCAAGAGCAGGAGCCTGCCGAACTGCTCTCTATGGTCGAAGCCTGGGCTGGCCTCGCCTCGTACGCGACAGTCCGCACGTACGGACCGGAGAGCCCTTGGCCATCGAGAGGATGGGCAGGTTGGAGCGACAGCATCACTAAACGGCTTCGAGATCTCTGCCACCAGATGGAGCACCACCTAGCGACGGCGGCCCTTGGCGTGGGCGCGGACGGGTGGTCCATTGGCCTTGCGTTCCCCTGGGGAGTGACCGTCAGCCTGTCATGGTCCCGAGCCGGGACTGGCCCTTTGCGGGCCATTAATCCGGCGTCCGTTGACGACGAACTCACAAGGGGCAGGAGAGCCTTGGAGCGGTTGAGGCGCGCAATCCGATGACCACCGCGAGCTTGCCGCGACGCAGTGTACAGGCCCAGGTTTCCTGGACAACTAGGTGCGTCAATTGTAGTGATCGCAATCAGGAGGTCGACCCCAGCTCCAGCAGTGCGGGTGCCCACTCCGCACCAGGCTGTCCCCATGGATGATCGCGGCTAGGGGGGTGTAACCTCGATCAGCATCGTGGACGATTCCACGATGGGAAAGCTCAAAGGCATGTTCTCGTCCAACGGCCCTGTTAGAGCGTTGTAGGTGGCACTCAGCGTCACCTCGACCTCGTTGTTGGTCACGATGCAGGTCGCCTCCGTGTAGGACGACTCAGCGACGAAGGTTCCGGCACTGGGGGAGTAGTAGCCGCACTCCGTGGCGGGACTGGTCGACATGTCGTAGTACACGATGCTTATGTCGCTGCTGGCCAGGTGGATGCCCACCCCTGGGTTCTCCATCGCCTGTCCTTCGATGGTGTCCGCCGGCGGGTCGGCCGCATTGCTCCAACTCTCTGGATTGACTATGGCGTACCTGGCCGCTACCCGCGCGGAGTTCGTCAGAGATATGCCTGTCTCCAGAGCGAACCCACCGTTCACCAACAGGGCGAACATCCCGAGCAGGATCGGGGCTATGAGGGCGAACTCCACCATGCTCTGACCTGTCTCGCCAGATCTGCACCTCATGCGGCGGGCACCAAGTGGGGAATGGCGTTCTGGTAGACGGCGGGAGCGTTCGCCGCTTGGGTGCTCGCCAGGTCCAGGGAACTGTTGCCAGAGAGGGCCAGGGTGGACACTATGAAAATGGAGTTCAAGGTCGTTCCACTGCCATTGCCGCTGACGGTCAGGGAACTGGCCGCGGCGTAGACCGTCCCGCTCAGGGTGTCCGTGCCGTTTCCAGCGATGCTGATCGTGTTCGGATCGTTGGGGTCTACCATCATGGCGATGCCCTGGTAGACGCCGGAGGAGGGAGCCACGAGGTCGACCGTGGCATTCGATCCGATACTGATGCCGTTGGTGCCCGCACACGACGGCTCCGTGTCACTCACCCCGTAGGACGAGCACGTGAAGTACAGCGTGACCCCACCGCTCGCGTCCAATTGTGCATCGCCGGACAGTGTCAGCCCGCCCTCGATCACGTAGACGCCCGGCGCCAGAGTGAGAGTCTCGTTGCTGCCCACACTGATGGAGCTGTAGATACCTGGGTAGATGCTCCCTGACGAGGGTGGAGCGCTCGCGTTTCCCGCGACTGAAGGTGCCGCTATGCCAGCCAGAGGATCCGTCGTCGCCAGAGTCCCGGTGGTGGGTGACGGCGTGACGCTCACAGTGGACCCGGTGCATCCAGAGCAGGCGCCCACGATGTTGATCGCGGTGGCGCTCACGGTGGCATTGCCGGACATGCTCATGGCGTCGCCGGCACTGGAGTCGATCGCGATTGGCCCGCTCTGGACGGTGATCGTCGAGTTGCCGGTCACACTCAGAGCAGGACTTGCGCTGGGACTCAGGACGCACATGCCACACGCAGGGCCCGGGTTGCCGACCGAGGCAAGGGAGGTGGTCGTTACCGAGTCCCACTTTATGCCCAGGAAGGTGCCCAAGATGGCGTTGCGGGTCACTGTGGCCTTAGCGTCCACAAATGCCACCTGGGAGGCCGCGGTGGCCGGCTGGCCCGAACTGGTCAGGTACGACACTGTGAGCGTGGCAGGGTTCAGCCCGTCGCTGGCGGCGACCCGGGAAGCCATGGCAGAGGCCGCTTCCTCGCCTACCCCGGATCGGATCATCTCGGCTGCTGCCAGAGCAACCGCATCAGTCCCGTTCTGGGCACTAGTCTGGGCATCAGACATGATGCCCACGTTGAGGGCGAAGGCGACGATGGGCACGATGGCGACCATCAGGATCGCGGTCAGGGGTAGTGCCTGACCTCCTTGCCTGCTCTTGATATGTGCCCCCATGAGGTCAGCTCTAGCACCGCCCCGTTCGAAGTCGCGGTCCTGCGACCGGATTGTGCCCTCGCCAGGACGAGACTCTTACCGTTTCGTCAGGGGTTTGTCGCAGGGTGGCATGCATACTCTTGGGTCCTCAAGCGTCCGCGCGCGAGAGACCGAGGCCTGATTCACGGTGACCTGTGGGAAGCCCTCCTACGGTCCAGTTCCTGCGCTGATAGAGCCCTGTGGCCGGCGCGAGGCGCACGGGCCAGCAGTACTGTGCCGGGCGCGTCTTCCGGGCGATCTGCGATCCCTTCCCCTACCGACTGCACCAGTCTCGGGTCCACCCACTGGAGCCAGGCAGGAGCGAGGTGCGGAGCTCTCTATAGGGCGGCCGGTCGACAGTTTGAGACCTGGTTGAGGCTGCGGTCGCTACGAAGCCCGCCGGGCGTCCCCTTCCCTTCTTCTACGCGTTGAGCCAGGTGTGCTGAGGCATCTCCGCGGCGCATGGCAAGTCCGAGGACCACGTAGGCCACGGCCTCACGTGTCAGCTGCTGCCTGAGACTGCGCCACTCCTCCATGCCACTTTGGAGCCAACGTCGGCCAACGCCCGGGGGACGGGACAGTTTCGGGTGGTTTCGAGTGCATTGAATTTCGCCGTACTCGACCAGTCGCTGGCATTAGGAGCCTGCTAGACCTCCGTGCCAGGGGCATCCTGTCCTCCATGGCCGTGGCGGAGCTGTGCGCGAGGCTCCCGAACGGGAGGGCGCCAGGGAAAGTGGACACGACAGGAACGTGACCGTGCGAGTGAGATGAGGTGTCAGGAGTCCTTAATCGCAAGATTTCGGGGCTGGGCTCTGGTCACCGGACGAGGGAAGACGAAACGCTGCACGACCGTAGAGATCGGACATGGCGTCGTGGATCGCCTGGAGGAACGCCATGGCATCCTCCGGTGAGTAGGAGGTGGGCGGAGGCTTCGGGAGGAGCAGGCCACCGTGGACGATGCCGTTGCGGAAACCGGCCCCGTGGTGCTGCAACACCGCCGCCTCTTCCTTGGCGAGGAGCCCCGCTCGCCGGGCTCTCCCTACCAGGGTACCGAAGGTAGCTTTTGTATTCTGCGGCACGCCGAGGCATCCGCGGAGGCCCGCCTCAAGGGCGACCAGGCCCCAGGCCATGGCCACCAGGGTGTACTCGTACTCGTAGTAGGAGTCAACGAGGAGGTCCCGACCTACGCGGAGCACCCTGGCGAGATACCCGGGCACCGCGTCGCTCAGCGGCCAGGCCTCCAGGACGGAGATCAACTCCGCCTGATCGTGGTAGAGCCGCAGCCAGCGCGTATCCGCGTCGCGCCGACGCCCCTTCATGGGGTGCAGTGCCTCCCGATACTCCTCGACAACCTCCTGACCGGGATCGCCCTGCTTCTCCAACCACTGACAGACTTCCCGGGCGGGGCCGGCGTCGAGGTAGGAGACCACCTCTCGGACACTTCCGGCGGCCAGGGTGGAGGCGAGGGGAAGGTAGTCGGCGAAAACCCGGAACGCCCACAGCCGCCGATCCTCGGCGAACCCCAGGGCGTCCTTCTCGTTCACCGCATGTGTCGGCTGGCCGTGGATCAACTGGTCCCGCCAGTCGTAGCCAGCGCGAGCCTCGGCGGGGTGGAAGAACGGCTGGCCCATCGCCACGTGCACCGCCGCACTGCGGACGGTGACGATGCTCGCCTTCAAGCCGGTGCTCTCCGGTACCAGGAGGGCCTCCATGCCGCTGTAGACCGCGGGGAGAATGACCCGCCAGTCGCTGCTCCGAGCGGCGATGTCCAGCCAGCCTAAGCAGGTGTCCACGCGCTCCCGCAGCCGAGGCTCCAATGCGTCGCGCTGTTCGGAGAGCTGGCGGAGGCCGTCAGCCCACTCCCGCTGGGAAGTGAGATCCACTTCTATCGGGTGGTCCAAGGCCCACCGCCCGGCCTTCTCGAACTCCTCGTCCCGACTCCAGGCGAAGGTGCCATCTAGGCCGAAGGCGATTTGGTTCTGGTAGATCTTGGCGTTGAAACCGAACAGGAACTTCTGGCGAACCAGGGCGAGCGCGGTAGTGGCAGCTCGTTTGGCGCGCATCAGGGCGAGTTCGTCGGTCCCCGCGGCCACCTGCACAGAGCAGACAAGCCGGGGCGGCGACGTTGTGCAGGTCCTCAAGACCTCGGTCAGCCCCGGGACCTCCTCGGCGTGGAGGAAGCGGACGCCAGCGACGTTCATGGGGACCGGAAGATCGAGATGACGGATCCCGAGGTAGGCCGTGCGGGTGATGGGAGCCTGCGCCATCTGGTCGAGGGTCGCGGCCGCGAAGTGCGCGGCCTTGGGTCGTGACGACACGGGCGCTGCTCGGTACTCAGTGGCTGCGTCGCGGAGGCGCTCCCGCACACCGCGGACACCGAGGTGCTCAAAGTGGAGATGGATGCTGAGCTTCCGGGAGAGCCGATCGAGGCAGCGCCATCCCTCAGCGGCGAGCCCGGCCCGCTGCTCCCACTCCGTCTTCGGCGGTAAGAGCGCCGCCTTGAGAAGTCGACGCATCTCGTCGACCAGTAGAGGGCGATCCGGGAAAGGCGCGGCGTGTTTCACAGCGTGGCCGCCCTTCGGTCGGCCACCAAGCGGTTCCTGGTCGCCTGAAATGACCACCAGTTCCCCTTCACCCGGGTGAAGACGCCGGACCAGGTCCCGGCCGAGGCGAACCGCCAACCCAGTTCGGAAAGAGGGCACCAGAAGACCATGCTACTGACGAGGATCATCTGCAGGTGGCGTCAAGGTGGCATCGATGCTTCTTCTCAGCTTGCCAGCGTTCACCCGTCGTCGCGCCAGCCACCAAGCAAGTCTAGGCGTCAGAACAGCCTGAGTCGTGATTTCATCATGTCGCGCTTCTAGCCGCTCTAGACTTGAGCGTGCCTTTGCAAAGCTAGCTTGAGGAAGATCGACGAGCCTGAAGACCCGCGCATCGTTGCGTAGCGCCAGGAAGTTGGTCCCGGCTGCTTCGTGCTGCGACACGCGAGAAGGGGCCCCGAGAACTGCTGATATCGATGACAGCGCCGCTGCCGCCAGGGCGATCGCCCCCGCAGCCAACCTGCCCGCCGTGGTCACGAGGGCCGTACCTCCAGCGATTGCAGCCAGCACCGCAGCGGGGATGGCCACCCACAGGTGGACGCCACGCCATAGGTTGGCAGCCTCGAATTGCGCCTCGCTGGCATATGTCGCGTTCCGCTCGATGAGGGCCGCTTCCGTCGCTATGGGCGCTTTGCGGTCGATCGGACTGGATCGCTCAGCAGCTTGAGGCTGGCCCGAAGAGTTCTGAGCCCCCGGCCGGCTCACACCTGGACCATCTGGCACGTCCACCCGTAAGGGCTGGGGATGAGGAGATAGCGCTGAACCTCCCGCGCTGCCACGACGCCAACCAGTTCTCCCACCACGCCGGCGGGTCCAGCGCCGAGCATTGGAGTCAGTGCTTGAGCAGCCCATGCTCCGGAGAAGTCGGACACGACCGCCGAAACGAGCTGCTCGCCGACAGCGGCCAGGAGGTCCTGCGCCTTTGCGGCAAGCCGAACGTGGGTCTCAGGACCCGCCTCCCTGGGAGCGGAATAGGAGAGACGGACGCGGAAGCCGAACCCGGAGGTCTCAGCCGTTACGTCAAGAAGGCAACAGCCTGGCATGTGCGACGCCACCAGATTCGGAGGGATGGTCAGGGCCGGCGCCGGGTGAGCGAAGCCACCGATGCGGCTGGCATGCCAGCCGTAGATGGTGCGGGGCCGAGTTGAGCAGCTCAAGACGTGACGCACACGTATCCCTCCTTGAGGCCTTGAAGGCTGGTTCGTCATATGCGTGAGCATGTACCATGAGAGGGTGCCGGTCAAGGCCGCACCTCCCACAAAACGCCCCTCTCTCCATCACTGGTCCAGATCGGACTTCCTGCGGCGGGCCAATGAGTGGGCTGAGCGGCGAGGCTGCTCCCCGATCAGTGAGGCGCAGCTCCTCGACTGGAAGAAGGACGGTCTTGTGCCCAAGGTGGGTTCTAGGTCGAAGGGCAAGGGTCGGGGCTCCGAGGGCCTCTGGGGGGCTGCAGCCTACCGCCAGGTACTCAGGGTCGTGCAGTTGCGACAGGGTGGAATACATCGAAGGAGGCAGCTTCGACTTCACCTGTGGATCGAAGGCTTCCCAGTGCCTTGGCAGCGAGTTCGGGCTGATCTCCAGGCCTACTTGGGGCCTGGCATCAGGAAGCTAAACGAAGAGCTGGGCTCGGAGAGATGGCCGACGGACTCCGATCACGGGCCCGCGCAGAGGGTGGCCGATGCTCTCGACCGGCACCTCACCGGCAAGGAAGCCCTTTCCGCGGGCCTCATGGACTTCGGGTTGCCTAGGTTTGCCGCCGAACCCCTGGCTGCGGCCCTCCAGCGCCCAGAACTTAAGGAGGCGATGAACCAATGGGCGTACCACCTCTTCTCCCCGAACTCTGTGCTGGTGCAGGCGGCAGCTGCCAAGGTTGCCACGCTTCTCCCTCCTGGACTTCGTGAGGGCGTCATACCGGACGAGCATTCACTAGACCTGTTTGCCGGCGTTCTGATGCCGCCGCGGACGGGCGCGAACCGAGCATGGAGGAACGCTAGGTTTGCGGACGAGCAGCTCCTAAACAACATGCGCGACTTCGCAAACAACGCTCAGGGCCTCTGGACGAGTTGTTTCCGGCTCACTGCGTCTCTGATCAGCCTCGGCGCGGCACCCGTCCCGCGCTGGTCCACCCCGGCACTCGCTGGCCTGCTTGAGACGCTTTCGAACTTTAGGCCCCTCCGAGACGTGGAGAACCAGATCGTATTGGCCGCGCTCATGCTCAACCGGCGTCAGAACCTTGAGGATCATGGCGAGCCGCTGGGCCTCCTAGGCAGAGCGGTACCTCCGCTGTTCAACTGGCTTGCGGACAACCCTCACGTGATCGAGGTGGCCATGCGGGACCCGCACAAGGCGGAGCGGTTGCTGCGGGCAGCAGCTTTACCCCCGGCGGTGAAGGATGTATTGAATCTCACGGAGAGGTCAACGCCGGCTGGCGCACCTGCCCTATGAGCTCAAAGACGGCTCGACCAGTTTTCGGACATCAGGTGATGGACCCACTCGGCGTCATGTACTGGACCCTTCGAGGGTCAGTCATTAGACCCACGTGTGGTGGCGGGATACCCGCTGGCGCCACAGGCGAGGGCAGGCCGATCTGGAGTCCTCCGGGGAGGGCCGATGGCCGACGCGTCAACCGGAGCCGCCCGGCGCGGACATCTCACACGCCCCCGTCCAGCTGGTCCGGCACTCGCTCCTCAAGGTGGCGGCCGAGGGACTGGGTGTAGAGGGCCATTGCCTCGCGCATGATCTGTCCCCGATCGCCGCGATCTTCTACTCCGAAGACGTAGGGCATGAAGCCGCCGAACTCCATGAGCCCGGCCCGGATGTCGGCATCCTCGCCAGGTGGGTGGGGCACGGCTGGGTCACCTACCGCCACCCATCCGATCGGCACCCTGACACCGGGAGGCACATGACAACCGATGTGCCCCGCACCACCGAGTGCCACGCTGCTGGCCCGGTCCATCCGAGCTCCATTGAAGACCATCGCCCCAGTCGCAATAAATACCTCATCTTCAATTTGGCAGCCGCTGAGGTAGGCGTGCGGGCCGACCAGGACGTGGTCCTTGATGATCGCTGGGCGGGCTTTGGTCCCGCGGATCACGGCGTGTTCCATGATCACGCACCGGGCTCCAACGGTGATGCTGCCGCTCTCAGCCGTGAGGACCGCCCCGTGCAGGACATGTGTCCCGGGGCCGATCATCACGGCCCCGCTGAGGACTGCGGTCGGAGCGATAACCGCTGTCGGGTCGACTGTCGGTGTAGCTCCGTGGCGACGAAAGCGCATGTCTGCCCCTCCATGCGGAACTCTTCCCTGGACAGGATAGGCCCAGCGCACACTTCGGGCAGTCCGCTACTTCGAGCCGAATGTCCGCACCGGTTTGGCCGGGGCCGGAGTATACCCACGTGAGCTCCAACCATCTGGGCGGTCACGCGAACACCGGGTGCCGTTCGGACCCCTCCCCGGTGCCGTGAGCCTCTCGAGGGTCCCGCGGCCACCTGCTCCTCCGGGGCTCCTCAGGGCGAGTGCAGGATCGCACTGGTGACCCCGCCGTGCCTCCTCCGAGAGCGGTGTGTGCCCCGGAAGAGGGTTGCCCGAACCCCCGGTTGCCCTCTTGCGTCGGTTTCGCATCTCGCGACGGTCGGGTCGGTGGCGATCACGAAGGAGTTGAAGGAAGGACGGGCGATGTCCACCGATCCCGCCCGATTACGCCTTCGATGTGGCGTGAAACCAACGGGCCGGTCACGTCTTGGTCATCGCCGAGTGCAACCCACCCTGCGGAGCTATCCTCCCGATTGGCGCATCCTTCAAGCAAGGGGCCGATCAAATCATGCCTGTCTCTGAACGCTGGTACATGGGCCTACCTCCAAAGGTTGCGCCCCAGCGTCAGTGGAACGGGTTCGCCATCGCCGCCTTCGTCCTCTCACTGCTCTGGCTTGCCTGGCTCGGATCCCTGCTGGGGGTCATCTTCGGCGTTCTCGCTCATCGGCAGATCAAGCGGTCCAGAGGCGGGCAACGCGGGGACGGCCTCGCTATCGCCGGAGCCACGGTCGGAGGGCTGGGATTGCTGATGCTGGTGGTGGGAATCATCGGCGCCGCCGCCACACCTTCGCACTCGGGGCCCAAGGCCCCAGGGGCCGCCTCACACCAGGTGTCGCCTGCTCGGGCCGAGGTGCAGGTGGTGGCGAGTGGGTTCACCCAGGAGAGCACAGGCGCGAGCAGCATCATCAGCTACGGCCTCATCCTCCAGAACAAGAGTGCGCAGGTCGCCGCGCTGCACATTCAGTTGGCCATCTCGCTCGTAGACGCCCAGGGCCGATCCGTCGCCACCGCGACGACCTCAATCACAGGCATTCCCGTTGGCGGGCGGTTCTACATTGGGGGGATGGCGGCTCCGAATGTGTCCCTCACGGTGGCGAGGCTGGAGGCCTCAGCAACGGTGGGGTCAAGCGCGACCAGGCAGCCAGTGCTGCCGACCGTCAGCCACCTCTCGCTCGCCGGCTACTCCGTGGCGCCGGGGATCCCGGTGCCAGGCTATGGCAACATCGGAGGGGACATCACCAATCCCTACTCTGTACCACTAGCCTCTACCGCGACCATCTACGTGGTCTACCTGAACCCCCAGGGCCAGGTCGTGGGCGGAGCGTCGGAGGACGCGGGGGCTCAGGTGGAACCCGGCGCGACGGTGGCCTTCAGCCGGCCCGACGTGGAGGTTGGCCAGGCCACGACCATCGAAGCCTCAGTCGATCCGTGCGTGGCCTTCGGGATGGCCATGCCAGGTACCTGCCCCGCGATGTCGTAGACGGCATGGCATGGGCGATGCGTCCCGGGCAGTCGACCTGACCAGCGCGTGGCGATCTGGTCTGGGTAGGGACAGGAGTTCCAACTCCACGCGCCAACCCTTGGTGCGGGCCCTATCCCACGTCAGCGGCCTTCCGAGGACCCTTGACCTGAGCGACCGGCTGACCTAACATGTCTATACATGTTGGAGATGGCTGCCCCCAAGTACCTGTCTGTCGCCCATGCCCTCGAAGGCCAGATCCGCGCCGGCAGGCTGAAGCCTGGACGCCGGATCCCGGGAGAGCACGAACTCGCCAAGGAGTTTGATGTCAGCCGCGGGACCGTGCGCCAGGCACTTGGAGTCTTGGCCCGCAAGAGGTTGATTCGGACCCACCCAGGTGCTGGGAGCTATGTCGAGTTCGGTCGCGAGAGGCTCGAGTACTCTCTAGGTTGGACGGCGGCACTTGCGGCCATGGGCACAACGATCAGGTCCAGAGTCCTCCGGCTGGAAGTTGTAGAGCTTCCGGACCTGGCCGCCGGCCTAGGGTCCCAGACTTCCCAGTTCGTGGCGCTGGACCGGATACGTCTCTTGGAGTCGGGCGCCCCGATCGGCTTGGACAGGAGCCGGATGCCTCTGACCCCGCGGACCGAGCCGTTCCTCCGGATGGATTTCTCTGCCGCGTCACTGACATCTGCTCTGCGAGAAGCGGGAGAACTAGCTGCCCTGAGTGAGGAATGGGTCCACATACATAGGGTGGACGGTGAGGAAGGCTCGCTCTTGAGGCGCCACCCTGGAGACGCGTGCCTCCTAGTACGGCGGGTGACGCGGGTTTCAAGTGGCCGCCCAATCGAGCACGTCGAGAGCATCCTGGATCCAGACCTCTTCCACATGCACTTCGGGCCGAATCCGGTCAAGCCTATTCCCGCTTCGAGACGATCGCACGGTGCACCAGAGTCAACGACAAGGAGGTGAACCGATTGGGGCCAGAGAGAGCAGGTGGGACAAAGAGGTTGGAAGCAAGCAGCGTAGCGACCGGGGGCCAGCGCGACCGGGCACTCGGCTGTCTCCTTGGTATGGCCGCAGGCGATGCCATGGGCATGGCAACCCAGATGATGCCGGTGGAAGCGGTCAGGGCACGGTTTGGTCACGTCGCCGGATTCGCGAGCCCGCCTGAAGAGAACTGGATTGCGCGAGGCGAGGCCCCAGGGACAGTCACTGACGATACTGAGCAAGCGTTCGTGATCATCGATGCGCTCGCCCAGGCGCACGAAGAGGGACGCGACTTCGACTGGTCGTACTTGAGCTCCCTGGTTGCCAATGGCCTAGTGCAATGGGCGGCCAACAACCGCCGGAAGGGCCAGGACTTCCTAGGCCCCAGTTCGCGAGCTGCCATCGCGGCCATCGAGCGTGGAGAGAGTATTGAGAGCGCCGGCCGATGGGGCGACACCAATGGCGCAAGCATGCGGATCCCCCCGGTCGGCATCGCGTGTCGCCCAGGGGCCCGGCTGCTGGATGTGGTCGAGGCAGTCTCGCTACCAACCCATCACACCGGATTGGCCATGAGCGGCGCTGCCCTGGTGGCCACAGTGGTGTCCGAGGCGCTCGATGGCGTAGACCTCGCCGACTGCATCGCGCGGGGGGTCGAGGCAGCGGAGGCTGCCTATGGACGAGGCCACTACGTCGCCGGCGCTCTCGTTGCCTCTCGGACGAGGCGAGCTGTCGCGCTCGCCGACAGCGTCGATCATCGGGACGAGGATGCGGTCCAGCGCGTCGTGGCCCAGGTTGCGGACGAGATCGGCACAGGGGTGCAGACCCAGGAAGCAGTCCCCGCGGCGGTTGGATTCCTATGCCTCAGGGATGGCGACCCCTGGAGGACCATCGTGGACGCCACAAATGCGGGCGGAGACTCTGACACCATCGCCGCCATAGCGGGCGCTATGGGCGGGGCACTCACGGGGAGCGCGGTGTTCCCCGCCCAAGTAGTTGCCCAGCTCGAGGCGGTCAACCACTTGCACCTTGCGGACCAGGCAGACAGGTTGCTGCGGATCCGCCAATCGAGTTGACGAGGAGGGTGTACCAGTCATGGACGACACGATCCAGGGCACCAACGAAGCCTTCAAGATCGAGACCAACGGCATCAACCGGATTCCAGATTCAGAGCGCACGGGCCGCGCCCGCGATCTCTTCTGGGTTTGGTTCGCGGCCAACATCGGAATCCTCGCAATCCCCTACGGAGCCATCCTGCTTGCGTTCGGTCTGAACCTTTGGCAAGGCCTACTCTGCGCCGTGGCCGGAGTCGTCCTGTCGTTCCTCATCGTTGGCATCTTCAGCGTCGCAGGAAGGGACGGAGGCGCCCCGATGTTCACCTTGTCTCGCGCAGTATTCGGAATGCATGGAAACCGGGTCCCCAACTTTGTCAGTTGGATATCCTTCCTGGGCTGGGAAAGCATCTCGGTCATTCTGAGCACACTAGCCCTGATCCCCTTGTTGGGGCGCATCCTTCCCATCGGCACAGTCCCACTGGCACTTGTCTCGATCGTTCTAGTCGGAGGCTTGGTGGTCGCTATCGGCCTGCTAGGGCAAGCGACGCTCGTCGTGGTACAGACCTGGGCGAGCTACATCTTCGGTCTCTTGACTCTCATCGTAGTCGGCTTCTTGATCACGGATACCAAGTGGCACGCGGTGCTTTCCCTGCCAGCTGGCTCCTGGACGAACGGGTTCATACCAGCCTTCACAATCATCGCCGTTGGCACGGGCATTGGATGGGCGAACGCGGCTGCCGACTACAGCCGGTACATGCCCAAGCGCTCATCGAGGCGCTCCATCGTTTGGGGCTCCACGCTAGGGGCCGCGATTCCGCTGCTAGTGCTGATCAGCGCCGGCATGTTGCTGACTACCAGGGAGCCGAGCTTGGCGTCTACGGGCAATCCGATTGGAGTGATCGAGTCGGCCCTGCCGGGCTGGATGGGGATGCCTTTCGTTCTGACTGCGGTGGTCGGATTGATCGTGGAGGCCGATCTGAGTCTCTACTCGTCGGGTCTGAACCTGCTCAGCCTGGGGGTGAAGATCCAGCGCTACAAGAGCGTTGCCGTCGACTCCGTAGTGATGGTGGTGGCTACTGTCTATGTGGTCATCATCGCCAAGAACTTCTTCAGCCCCTTCGAGTCCTTCCTCGAGATCGTCGGTGTTGGACTCGCGAGTTGGGCGGCAATCTTCTTGGTTGACCAGATCTTCGTGCGATCGCGCGTTGGGGGGTACGGCGATAGCGTTCTCTACGATCCGTCTGGCAGCCAGGGGCTAACCCGGCGCGGGTGGAATGTGCCTGCCCTCGTGGCGTGGTTCGCAGGGGCCGCTTGTGGCCTATTGGTTACAGACTCGCCGTTGTTCGTGGGCCCCCTCGCGAAGGGCATCTTCTCCACGTCGAGCCTTGAGATTTTCGTCTGCATGGGAGTCTCGGCAGCCGTGTACGGCGCATGGTCGGGCGTTGCTCTCCGCAAAGTGGCGGCGCAACCAGGAGCAACCGGATCGTGAGGTGTAGCCAACGATCCGAAAGAGCGTGGTCGGATAGCCAACGGTGGCGCTGACGTCGCACGGACACCTGGACGAGGCCGGCACTTGGCTTCCCGTCGGGCAGCACCGGTTCGTCGTCGCCGCGCAGGCTCTCGTGGATGTGCTGATGTACGTGTCCACCGTGCCCGAGCGAGGTGCGAGCTGCATCGCGACACGCACTGTGACGCAGGTGGGGGGTTCGTTCAACGTCGCCGCCGCAGCGGCGCGGCTAGGCATGTCGACTTACTACGCGGGCAAGGTGGGCTCTGGCCCCAACGGGCGCCTCATTCAGGAACGACTAACGAGCGAGGGCATCGGCTTGCTTGTGCCGGTAGCCAATGGGCGGGACTCTGGCTTCGACGTCGGGCTGGTTGAGGCAGGAGGAGAGAGCCGGTATATAGGAGCTCCGGGTGTCGAGGCCGAGATCACCCCCGAGGACCTGGCGAGGATCACATTGGAGCCCGGCGATCTCATCTATCTCTCAGGCTATGACCTCGCAATGGGGCGGGCGTCTGCGGCGGCGCTCGGAGAATGGGCGGGCACACTCCCGCTCGACGCATGGTGTGTCTTCGACCCGGGTCCTCCTGTGGCGGACATCCCACCACCCATCGCGACGCAAGTATTGAGGAGGACGGATCTCCTCACCTTGAACTGGCGCGAGGGCCAGTTGTTGACCGGCCAGTCGAGTCCCGATGCCATCGCAACTTCGCTTGCAACGCTTATCAGCTCGCGAGGCGCGGTAATCCTCCGAAAGGGCGCCTCGGGCGCCTGGGTCTGGGATGGTGGGACTCTTTCCCACGTTGCTGCCTACCCGGTGCCAGAGGTCCTCGATACGACTGGAGCTGGGGATGCCCACACCGGTGCGCTGGTTGCTTGGCTCGGACGTGGTGCGAGTCTCCTGGCCGCGGCCCGGGCCGCAAACGCTGCCGCTGCGCTGTCGATACAGGCCATCGGACCCGCGACGGGGCCGACGGAAGAGGAACTCCAGCAGAGGCTCGACCGCGGCTGAGGCTACCCCGCGGGACTAGGTTGCGCCCGGCCAAGGTTGTCCGAATAGTTGCTTAGCCCGGTCGCCGGGTCGTGCGCCGGCGGACCGGCTTGCTGGCGACGGCCATCTTGAGAGCGCTGGCCGGGTAGAAGCGAACCTTCTTGGAAGGGGCTACCTTAACCGGCGCCCCAGTCCTTGGGTTGCGCCTCATTCCGCCCGGGCTCTCACTGATCTTCCAGTGGCCGAAGCCGGCGATGCTGACATCTTCGCCCGCCTCGAGCTTCTGGCCGATTAGCCCGAAGATCAGCTGGAGCGTCTCGTCGGCGAAGCTGAAGCTCGAGAAGACGGGATCGCTCGGGTCGCCATCGTAAAGCAACTGGGCTTGCAAGGTCTTGGATAGTTCGCGACGATTCATTGAGAGCACCCCCTGTGATCTTGAGCGGGCGTTTTGAAGCCCAGCTTGGGATTGTATAGGGGTGGCCCTCACCGGCTACGCGATGCCGCAGGGGACGGCGAGGCCGAGCGCAAGATGCGTTGCACGGTTGACCTGAGTCATCCGCGACAGACTGAGCCTGGTGATGCGAGATCGAAGGACGCTGCGCGGGATCGTCGCGATGTTGTCCAAGTTGACCACGCAGGGCCGCGGCATTCCGTCGGCCTCGGTGAGGGGGACCTCGGCATCGAGTCCCCGAACATGGGTGGTGATGTCGGCCACGGTCACACGGTCCCGCCAATCGCCGTGCGCGTCCCATGACAGCAGGAGGACGGGATGGCGTTGGCCGAGGGGCCGTTCAGCCCACCAGACTTCAGCTCGCCGCATCGTTGCCGGCGTCGCCAGTCCCCCAGTCGGAGTTCTCTTCGCCGAGCATGTCGGCTACCGCCTGGTCGGCCCACGCCTGCTCCCCCCTAGTGTCAGGCTCCGCCTGGTAGGAGGCACGGTACCGCTGCTCCCGGTCCTCGGCTTCAGCTTGGCGCCAGCCGCGCCAAAGCAGTTCCGACACCACTTGGGAACGGCTGGTGTCGCGGCCGCGACGACGATCCTCGATCCGAGCCAGCAGTTCGGCTGGCAGACTGACCGTAACCTTCTCCACCGTGCTCATATCGGCTAGCGTACCACCCCTCCTACTGTTGGTGCGCTCCATCGCCATTGAGACGATTCATTGAGAGCAGCCAGTCGGCGCGGGGCGCCGGTCGGCACGCTTCTACGGAGCCCGCTGGTGGTATAATGTTGCAGAAATGAGTCGTGGTCGTCCCCCCGCCTTGTCCGCCGACCTCAGCGACCGTCTGGTGGAGATGAGTCGAGGCTATGGCCTGGCCGCTCGGGACATCGCGGGGGTGCTCGAGCGTGTGGGGGTCCCGGCACCTTTCGCAGGCAAGCGGTGGCATCCGTCAACGGTGAGCCGCGCGCTCGCTCAGCGCGGAGTTGTGCTGCCCAAGGGCCGTCCGCCCCAGTGGCGGGGCGAGCCGCGCCCCGAGGTGACGACCCCTCTGCACCTGATCACGGCCATGGCATGGCGGCGTCGGGCCCCAGGATCGGGGAGCGACCTGTGGAGGCTGCTGCCGGAGCGGGCGGGGCGGTGATGGGGATCGAGGAGATTGACGCCGCCTTCGGCTCCGTCCCACACGCCATCATCGGAGCGGTCGCCGCCAACCAGTTCATGCCCGCTCGCCAAACCATGGACATCGACTTCGCGATCGCCCAGCGCGATGTGGACCTAGCCACAGAAGCCCTGCACGCAGCCGGGTGGCGGCTGCAGCATGAACTGGTCGTGCGGCCGCCGCTCGCCGGGGTCACGTGGCAGAGCGCCGACGACCAACCGGTCGACGTCATCATCGTGCCCGGACGATGGGGTGAAGCGGTGGTCGATTCCGCCATGGCCAACCGGGCGGACGGTCTCCCGATGGCGTCCCTGCCCCACCTCGTCATCCTGAAGATGATCGCGGGGCGTGCCACGGACGCGGGTGACATCACCCGCATGCTCGGCCACCAAGACGCTCTCACCCTTGAGGCGGTGCGCACCTTGGCGCGGCGCGTGCTGCAGGAGTCCGAGTTGGCGGATCTTGACCAGCTCATCGAGCTGGGGCGCTTGGAATATGGACAACCACCCGTGGGCAGAGGCCCGTGGTCGTCCAAGAACAACAACGGGCCCCGCTCCCCCGGAAGCCTTGAGCGCTGACCGCAGCCAGCTGGACGCGCGGGAGCCCCCGTAGCCTCGTCGCCGCCCGAATCTGTCCCATCTCACGCTGACCCGCCCGTGCCTCGGGACATGGCCTCGGGGAATGTGGGCCTCTCCCAACCCGTTCCGCGGGAAGCGGCGCAGGCTCCCTGGAACCGGCGTTGAGGCCTCCCGGTCTGATCTGAAGTCGGTCAGGTCCTGCGAGCGCTACGACCCGGCAAATACGTACGCGACGGACTTTGAGGACAGGCCGCCGAAGTGGAAGTCGGTGTGCTCGCCATCGAGGAAACGATAGGTCTTCATGAATCGCTGTCTGGCGATGTCGTCGGGTTGGTAATCCACGACCGTGATTCGAGACTGCGTCCAGGGGTACAACTCGGGGTGGTCCAAAGCGTACGAGTGCCCCGAGGAGAGCGCATGCAGCACCTGCTTGGTGTACGGGTCGCCCTGAGGAAGTGAGTAGCCGATGACCGCCAACGTTCCCCACGCGGTTGTGTCCCGGATCATTCCCCTCCAGAACTCTCGGAGGGGAGCCCCATAGTGAATCTTCGCTTGGGAGGGGGGGAGGACGAGCGGCGCAGTATGCCACCACGCGCTGAACTCCGCGTAGAAGGCGTCGGGGTCCTCAAGTACGTACACGTCAGAGAGGGGATCGCCCTCTGGTCTCGGACCCTCCACGAGGGGCTTGGTGGGGGTGCAGGCCGATCCGCCGAAGACGATGTCCCGTTCGCGGAAGCTTCGCTGCTCTTCCTCGTCGAGGTCGGGTCTCGGCAGCTCGTAGTCTCGGTGATACCGTGCGCGGTTGACCCAGTCGATCGACCCGTGAACCTTGAGGAGCAGGACCTCAGACCACTCCCGATCCGAGTCACCTACAGAGTAGGTGGGGTAACAGGCAATGTAGCGTGAAGGGAAACGCCGGTGCTTTACACCCACGGCGTCCAGTGATCGCTCAAGGAGGAGGTCGTAGTTGAAGCTCACGACGATGTCGCCACCGCGCAGGCGACGGGCAAAGTCGAGATAGAGGGGCGGAATCTTGTCCGCGGACAGCGTCATTCGGTTCAGCACCGCCCCGATGCCCCAGCGGAGCATGAGTTGATCCTCGTTGCCCTCGTCGGACCAGGTGTCGCTGCCCCGGAGCCCGAGGATGTGCTCATGGTCCAGATAGGTTGCGAAGTCCTCGAAGTTCAGCTTGTCCGGCGTCTTGCCGGTGGTCGCGGTCACGTAGGTACGATAGCGGGCGATCGACTTGTCCAGCTTCGTTGGCACTGCTTCAGTCGAGCGGCGCACCTGATCGATGACCAAGTCTAGGAGTTCGTCCGAAAGTGGCAGTCCAGCCGCTCTCGAGAACCCAGCGCCAAGGAAGAAGAGGCGCTGCGCGTGCATCGGAGCTTCATCCATCCGGAAGGGTTTCTTCCTTGCTGTGCTCCAGGCTGGACATGATCCGCGCCGGGAGTTGGCGCCGGCAAGGTTGCCCAAGCCCGAAAGAGGGGCCCTTGTTTACCACCTCGTTACGTGCTCCAGCCGCAATGGCCAAGTGGTCCCCGGCGGGGGCACCGTCGCTTGGGCGAGCCCGGCGCCATCCCGGACGACGCCAAGCTGGCCGTGTCTGCGTGACGATGGGCCGTATTGTGCACCAAGACAGAGTATTCGGACACGGAGCCCTCTCTGGGGTACCTGGAACGAGCTGGCTGGCATGAGCTGGGCCTACTTGGGGAGGTCGACACCGTCGCCGCACTCCAGGGACCGGCCGAACAGGGTGGGAGGCCGATGGATGAGGAGGCGGCTCGACTCTTGGCTCGGGAGAGCGGGGGATATCCCTACGCCATCCAGTTGTATGGCAAGCACGCATGGCGGGCATCGGTTGGGCAGGACCGTGTCCATCTGGACGCAGCGGAGCGGGCCGTGGCGCCGGCTGGCCGAGAACTGGATCGGGGCCTATACAGTGCGCGGTGGGCGCAGGCATCAGGCCGAGAGCGGGAGTATCTAATGGCCTTGGCTGAGTTGGCCAAGTCTGGTGGCGAGGTGACCGGCCGGTCCATCGCTGATAAGCTGCGCTCCACCCCGAAGGGTCTGTCCATGATCCGCGCTCGGCTACTGACGAAGGGGACATTGGTGACTCAGGGCGAGATTCTGGACTTTGCGATACCTGGGATGGCGGACTATGTTCGGCGCCAGCTCGTGCCGGGAACCGCTGGTCGCACGGGTCCGTCGGCGCCACGGCTCAGACCGTCGGATCGCTCTGACTTCGGATCGCACCGCCACTAGACCTAAGACAAGCGAAGAGCTGACGGAGCCCCGTCCCGGGGTCGGCCGCTGCCTGAATTGCGAGAGTCGAGTTTATCTGATATCGGATGTGGTATCATGCTGGCATGGACTCCGTGACGATGCTTCGGGCTACGAGAGAGAGCGCTGGCCTTTCCCAACGCGAGCTGGCAAGGCGGGCGGGCACGTCCCAAGCGGCCGTCAGCTGCTACGAGAGAGGCACGGTTTCGCCTTCGGTTAGGACCCTTGCTCGACTCTTGGCTGCCTGTCGCGAAGGAAGAACCAAGCCCGAGAGCGGCCAATCGGCGGCCCGCATCCGCCCAGTGCTTGGACGCTTCCCGATGACAGCGCGGGAGTGGGAGTGCCGGCCCTATTTCATGTGGTCGTCAAACACTTCTTGGCGAGAAGTCGCGGACGCCCTGCAAGGCTCGAATCTGCCGCGGCGCCGAGCCATGCTCGCCACGGTTCTGGACGAGGCGAAGTGGGATGACATATGGCGGCTCGTCTCTCCAGCTTTGATTGCCAGCGAGCTGGATGCCTTGCGGATTCGTCGCAAGAGCACATGGAGGTTCTTCCTTGAGCACGCCGCCAGCGCCTCGTAAGCACGGGATCATCACCCAGTTCCAGGAGGAGGCGCTCCAAGCCGTCTTCAGCATCTCCGAGGCGGAGTCGTTCGCCCTCGCGGGCGGCACTGCGCTGTCCGAGTACTACCTGGGGCATCGGCTGAGTGAGGATCTGGACCTCTTCTCTTTCGAGGCGGACGCCGTCCCATTGCTCGGTGAGCGCGTGATGACGGACCTGCCCACCATCCTGCCCGGGGTAACCGTCAGTCGCTCCCGGCGGTACCCGACATTCCAAGGCTTCCTGGTGACGCGTTCCGATGGCACCCTCAAAGTGGACATCGGGGTGGCCGCCGCTCCGAGGCTCGGGGACTTCGACAGAGTCGAGGGGGTGAACGTTCTGGGCGCCCTCGACCTATTCGTGGACAAGCTCCACGCGTTTTACAGCCGACGTGCCCCTCGCGACGCCGTGGACGTTTGGGCCCTGGTCACGATCCTGAAGCAAGACATCGCCGACCTCGAACCCTTGCTGTTCGCGAAGGACCAGGGAATGCTGGTGGACCGGCTCGGGTGGGTAGATGCCTTCCTGGCCCCGACGCAGGCCGGGGAGATAGTCCCACCCGGCCTGCGCAGCATGATGCGGGTCCCCCTTGATGATGCTACCCTCCGGAGTTTTCTTCTGCGTGAAGCCGAGAGTGTCACGGAGCGCATTGCCGTTCCTAGCCGCGGCGGCTTCGTGTACGACCAACCAGACGGTCTAGAGAGTGGTCCGCATAGCGCCGTCGGGAGCAAGAATGTGGAGGCAATAGAGTCGCCAAAGGATGGCACGCCAGCCTCGGATCTCCAGTTCAAGGGACCTAAGTCAAGAGGCCTCCGGGGCCGGGAACGGTTTAAGCGCTGACCTCGGCCTGCGCTATCGGTCGGCCCAGGGCTTCCAGGAGGGGCCAGCGTGGAAGACAGCGAGGTCCAGGTGGAAGTCGAAGTCACCGAGGTGACGGGCCGAGGGTGGATCGTCCACGCGACTCAGATTCGCAGCGATCGCCCAGGGTGCGACTGAGGAGGCGCTCGCCAACTTCGCCGAGCTCGTTCGGAGCTACCCGCGCACACTGGAGGAGGCCCGGCGCGCTCCGCGCCGGCGGGTTGAGGTCTTCGCCCGCTCAGCGGACAGGCTGGCCGACTGCCTTGTGGGTCAAGCCCGTGCATGGCGCCCCGGGCATCTGGGAGATGACGTGGTCCTTTTCCGGCCCAGATGGTCGAGCCACCTTCGAGTGGGTGGACCCCGCCGGTGAGCCAGCTGTCCGGTGGCGTCGCATCGGAGGCCATGAGGTCTTTCGCGAACCGTAATCGTCCAAGCCCTCCCCCTGCGACCAATGAAGGCCCCTCAGTCCGCCGGCGTCCCCTTGGCCCACAAGGACTCCCCCCACGCCCACGCGGCGGGGAGCAGCGGGGCGGGCACCATGGCGTCCATCTCTCGGTTGATGCTCAATCCGTGGTAGCTGAGGTTGGCGCTCCCTCCAAGGCCTTCGGTGGAGGAGAGGATCACCTTGGCGTGGAGGTAGGGGGAGCCAGGGGCCGGTAGCTTCAGGGCTTCAGCCCGGGTCCTCGCTGATCTTGGTTGCCCTTCTGCTGCGATGACCGGCGCCGGCGCTCCTGCTCCCGAGCCATCTCGCGGTCTCGCTCCGCCTCACGTGCCGCAGACCGATCTTTATCCTGGGCACGGGCCAAGGCCGCTGCGCTCCCCTCGGGGTCCAGGGCGGGTAGCGGGGGCTGGTTTCGGGCGGTAACGTCTTCCGGGGAGACCGCCTCCAGCCCCGTCTGGTGAGCTGGTACCTCGGGCGCCGGGGTGACCGGCGCCGCCGGCGAAAGGGGAAAGCCGCCCTTGGCAAAGGTCCTCTCCGCCTCGGCGGTGAGTAGTGCGTCTGCAGCTCGCACGTTGTCGCAGTCGAGTTCGTCGATCACGTCCAGCGCCAGCCTGGTCTCCCGGTCGCGGATCATGCCCCGCAGCAGCGCCTCCCGGTCGCGCTCAGCCTGATGGTCTACCTCTCGCGGCCTGGGCATGTCGTAGTCCTCGCTGGGCTCCGGCCTGCCCGCCACGTACCAGTGCCAGCGGCCACGAGAGCCGCCGGTGTAGACGCTCGCGTGGTCGATGGACGAGATGTCGCCGAAGACGTAGACATCCCTAGTCGAGGCCCCGACCTCCTTGCTGACGGTACGGGACCACCCGTATTCGACGCCTCGACGCCGGTCGGAACCAGAGCCATGCTCGGCAAAGTACCAGGCGGGAATCGACACAACCTCGCCCTCACGTTCCCCTGGATCGATCCTCTCAGCTTTGACGCCCTTGTCCTCGCACTCCACCACCCGGAGCACCCAGCCATTGGCGATCCCATCTCTCGTCGCCTGCCGCTGAGTCTGGATCTCGTCGCCCGGAGCCACTTCCAGCCCAGCGTAGGTGCGCCCTAGGTCAACGGCGATCTCTCCCTCGGCGATCAACCGGCTGCGGACTATCTGGTTCAGCCGGTCTCGCTCCGCTCGGCGGTCGGCGAGGATCAGGACGTCGTCCCCCTCTGCCCGAGCTTGCGCGCGGGCAGCCAACGCATCTGTGACCATCTTCTCTCGAAGCGCCTGCCGCGCCTTGGGTCCCTTTGTGGCGGGGTACTGGACCCGGCCGTGGCGCTCATACTCCTCCAGCGCCGCGAGTGCTGCCTCAGGGTTGTCGGGTCCCGCTTCCCTGAGCAGAGAGAGCGCCGCCCGCTCCCACCGGTCCTCCTTCTTGGGCAGCCGATCGCCCCTGTACGGAAGTTTGTAGGATCCGACCTCGCGGGACAAGCGACGGAAGGGGCCCTGGATCCCAACGGCGCCCTTTTGCTTCTCGTCGCCGATGACCACCAGCTTGCAGTCGCGCGACAACCCAACCTGGTGGCAGAGCCTGGTCCAGTGGTCCAGCCTCATCCGCTCAGCTTCGTCCACAATGATGATGGTCCGGTCGAACCCCAACTGAACCCACGGGCGTCCAGGCTCCCCGGTGACCGAAGCCTCCCTCCCCTCAAGCAGGGTCAGGATGGCGTCGATGTTGGTGGTGCGGATCCCGAGCTTGCCGAGGGACTCCGCGTTCCTGGTGACAGCCGCCATGCCGATCACTTCGTAGCCGCTCGCTTCCCACGCCTCGATGGCCGGGCGGAGGCTGAAGGTCTTGCCGGAGTCAGCCGGGGCTCGGACCACGCTCACGCCCTGCCCATCGGTGGAAACGCCCTTGACCATCGCCACCTGCTCCGGGCTGAGCGGCTTCGGACCGGCCTGCGCCGCGGCGATGGCCTTGCGCAAGGCGTCGGGGCGGACCACACCAACAGCGGCGTCGCGGCGGGCCAGGGCCCAGTCGATGACGCCCTTCTCGGCCGCCACCACGGCGGGAGTGGAGTAGACGGCGGTGTCAACGCCTGGGGCGGGGATGTGCTTGCCGTTCCTGAGCGTGATGCCGTCACCGGTCCGGAGTTCCTGGGCCTCGCCCAGCTTCACCACCGCGTCACTCGCCAGGAACTCATCAGCCAGCCGGGTAGCGTCGGCGACGGAGATCCCGCCTCGGAAGTCCGATGCGACCGCCATCACAACATCTCGGACTCCGAAGGTGTTGGTCATCTTCGTGATTTCCAGGGCGAGGCGGCGCCGCAAGCCTGGGGTCATGACTGAGGGACGGGCGGCGACCCGCCGCCCCCCTTCCTGGATGGCCCTGGCCAGCGCGGCCGGGTCCACGTCGTACCCGGCCTGCTCCGCCTCGGCTCGCCACTCGGCGGCAAGCTCGGCGGTGGTCTTGCCCGACTCCTTCGCCTGCCTGGTGCGGCGCTGAGCCACGGCCCGGGCCGCAATCGTCGGTTCGACGTCCCTGGCGGCCAGGTCCTCGGCGATCTCTTCCTGCCGCTTGGAGAAGAGCTTGGCCAGCCCAGCGGGCACTCCGACCAGCTCCGCGACTCCATTGACCACTTCGGTCCAGCCGCCCCCAATGCCTCCCTTCTCCCAGGAGGGGGACAGTTGGACCCGGAGCTCGGCCTGGTAGAGGTAGCCGAGCGCCAAGGCGTAGTCGTGAGCCATGCGGGCATCGAGGGCTCCCCACTGCTCGTCCGTGCCCCTGACCATGTTGGCGATCAGGAAGTGGGTGTGGAGGTGGGGGTCCGAGCACCGGGAACATCTGTGGGGGAAGGCCACGGCGATGAGGCCCTCGGTCCCGATCTGCCGTAGTCCGTTGTGCCCCCGCCGGCCGTAGGCGACGAGCTCGGCGAACCGTGCGAAAGCCAACTTTGAGGCGGCGTCGTGGCCGGCCTCGATACGCCCGCGGAGGGCCTCGTCGCCGAGAGCCCACGCGGTGGAGACGGTCTTTGGGGCGGAGAACAGCGCGTCCCAACCCTTGACCCGGTTGCCGGTCTTGGGACCGTGGACGACCTGCTCACCGGTATCGGGGAGCTGGCCGTCCATCAGCCGCCGGAAGGCCTCGGCATTTTCGTCGTAGCTGACCCGCCGGCCGTCGAGGCCGAGGGCGACGGCACCACGCCCGAGGAAGACGCCCGGCCTCTCGCCCGCCTCGGCGTAGTACTGGAGTACGCGGCCGCGGCCCTCCTCAGCGCGGATGCCAGCGACCTGCCGCAGCCAGTAGTCGATGTCCATCACGGGCCAGACCTTGAGCATGGCCGCTATCGTAGCATCCATGATGCAAATGTGCTAGGCACCCTCCGCCGCCACCGCCGCGAGCAAGCCCAGGAGGAGCCGGGCCCTGGCACCCACGCTGGCCGACACTGGCAACGGACCCGCGCTTGAGCCGACCGAGAGGAGGGCCAGCGCCCCCTACGCAGGAAGCCCACCGACCTGAGAGAGCCGCCATCCGGGGAACCGCCGGCAGCAGGTGCAGTCCTCGCCGCCCCCCTGTCGGTCGGCGCGCGGCCTAGGCCGCGCGAGCCCTCGACGGCCGGTTCGTTATTCCCGCGGGCTGTCCGCCACGGTCGTTTCGTCTGCCGGAGGAGCGCACGGCAGGCGCGCCCATGGACCGCCTAGCTGGGTTCCGTCGCCGCCCCCACTGCTGAAGCGGGAAGCTCTCGCGCGAACCCTGCCGCCCTGCGGCCCCTGGGCTTGGTGCCGAGCCGCTCGGCCACGAACTCGGGGGTGATCCACACTCTCTGCCGGGGAGCGCCCTGGGCGATCGCCCGCTGTATGACCGCCTCCATCCTGGTCTCCACCGACCGCAGCCCGGCCTCCTCCGGGGCAGCGTAACCGGTCACCAGAGCATTGACCCCATCCGGTGGGAGTGGGACCGATGCCGCCGCCACGCCGTAGGCTGCGAGGAGCCGGGGCCACACGTGAGAGAGAGCCACCTCCACTCGCTGCTCCGCCGACAGGCCCGGTACCTCCACCACCTCGCAGCGATCGAGGAGCGGGGCAGGGATGGGGGCAAGGTCATTGGCCATCGCCACGAAGCTCATCGCTGCCGTGGGGTACGGGACACCCAGATGCCGGTCTGACCAGCTGGCCGACCCGAGCAACTCCAGCAGCCACGCCGTCGGAGAGGCGCCCTGCCAGTGACCAACGGCCACCTTGTCGAGCTCGTCGAGCACGAGAAGGAGGCCGGCCGTGCCAGCCCGGCGCACGGCCCGGATGATCGCCCCGGGCTCCGACCCCGCCCACACCCGATCCGCACCCGCCAGATAGCACTCGTCCACGGCGGCCACGGGCACGTTGATCACCTCGCATGGCATGCCGAGCGCTGTGGCCATCGCGCTGGCCAGGGTGGTCTTCCCGGTGCCGGGCGGACCCACCAGGAGCAAGGGTCGCATCCGGTGGTCCCCGCGCCGGCGCTCGATGTGAGACATGGAGGCTACCCGGTCGGTGAGGATCCGCTTCACTCCATCGTGCCCGCCGTGGGTTCGGTCTAGCACGCGGCGGGCCGCGGCAGTGGTCGCCGTCGCCCCCTTCTCTTGGGTCGGGCCCCATGGCAAAGCCGCGATCACCCGCAGCCAGGCCTCTTGGCGGCGGACGGTGTACTCGTCATCGCTCGCCTCGACCACTTCGGCCACGGCTTCCACCTCCGCTTGAACCGCAGCCGAGGCCGTCTCAACCGCTCCTCGAGCCGCGTCAGCCAGAGCTACCGTCCGATGCGGTTGGGAAGGTCGCTGCTCGGTGGCGGTGGGTGTCGCCTGGAGCGCCACCACTGGTGCCCGCATCTCCTCGGCAGCGCGTCGAGCGAGAGGACAGTCGCTCGGGGCGAGGGTCGGGTGAAGCACCCCACAACCGGAACATGGGAGGTCCGAGACTCGGCGAACGGCCACACCACTACCTCCTGCCAGTCACCGGGGTGGTCGCCCAAGGCGCGCTCATACCCCTGGGAACGGTGGAGGTGTGGCGCGGGCGTGGGGCCAGCGACTCGTGAAGTCTACCCCCGGTTTGGCAGTCTGGGAACTCCCTTGAGAACTCAGTTCCACCACCTTACCAACCGCTGGCCAACCGGAGCTCGGGCGCTGACGGTCGACCGAGGGGCAGCTACCGAGGAATCCTTGATAGGTCAGCCGCCCTCCGGAAGTCGGCGATCCATGCCTGTGCCGCCTCAAGCTCGTCCAGCGTCAACCGGTACCGGTCGTAGTGCACCAAGACCGCCTCGGCACGGCGCCTCCGGCCGAGCACCACAGGTTGAGCGGCCGGCCCTGCCTCCCGGAAGCGGGCCAGAAGGCCCGGGAGCTGAACCCGTGCCTCGGTGATCGAGAGAACTCCCAGGGGGAGGGTACCTGGAACTTCGGTGGTCATGGCCTGCGGCCCCGTCGCCCAGATTGCCATGATCTCTGGCCACCCCAAGCCCGCGGCCCGCTGTTGGCACTGACTAGCTCGTCTACGGCTTGCTTCAGGCGGATGGGCCGGTAGCCGATCCTCTCCACCGAGGCGTTGAAGTGGCGGGAAGTCGGCGGCGGGTTCTGGTGGATGTGGCCATGAACGTTCAGCTCACTCTCGGCCAGGTCCTCAAGGGGTTGGTGACTGAAGCGGACCGTCCACCCCTGGTACTCGAATGTGAAGGGCTCCACCATCAGCCAGCCAATGGCGGCCAGTGCCGCCAGCTTGTCCAGCCCGTCATGGTTGCCCGGCACGAGGAAGACGTGACCCGGGAGAGTGGGGAAGCGGTCGGGCAAGTCGGCTGCGGTCAGGTCGCCCAGGAACACGTCGCCCAAGTGAAGCACGGGGTCGTCCAGCCCGACGGTCTCCCACCATCGCTGGACCATGAGGGTGTCGACGTCGGCCGGGCGGACGCCCGGGGCCAGGACCTCGCGCAGCCTTCGGTGGCCCCAGTGGGTGTCCGAGATCAGCCAGGTGCGGTCGAGGTGGTCAAGGAAGCGCCGTGGGCTCACCCAAGGCAACTCAGCCCGAGATCGGATCGCGGTGCTCATCGTGGACATGATCCCTGGTTCCTACCATCAATGCCCCACCCGGTAGACATGGCCCGGCTAGATGCGTACGTCGAATGCCCACCCCCCATCTCGGGCTGCCGCCGCTGAACCCAAGTCCAGACGCTCAGGAGGGACGGGGGCGAACTCAACTCCCAGAGGGGGTGGGGCATTTTCGGTAGGAACGTGCGCTCAAGCCACCTGGTCTGCGCGAGCGAAGTGGGCATTCGACGTACGGTTCGATCCGGGGCACTCCCGTGCCCGAGCCCGCCGTTAGGTTCGGTCTGCGACCAGGGGTGGGCATCGGGCGTCCAGTGGCGCGGCGCTTGCCTCTCCCGCCGCGATCCGGGGTGGGGCATTTCTGGTAGGTCATGGGGCGCCTAGCTCCGGACTCTCAGTCCGCAGCTGGACCCTTCTCAGTGCTGCTGGGGCTCCCCTCCTCCCCGTTCTCCCGTTCGGTGATCGGTGCGAGGGGTCCAGGGATGGTCTCCAACAGGGCCTCCTGGGCTTCCACCTCCTCCTCCGTGGGCTTCCCCTTCGCCTCGGCCAAGGCATTCCGGTACGCGGTCCTGGCACCCCAGTAGAGCGGCCAGAGCCGCTCGTACTCGGACTGAGCTTTCTTCACGGCCTCGTTGGCTGTCTCGTAGGCGGCCTTGAGTTCGCCGAGGTTGCGCTGTTCGATGGTCATCCCAGCCTCCTAAGTCCGTCCAGGTCGCCCGGCAAGTACCACGGCCAGGTCCCAGCCCGAGCGGCCCGGACTGGACGACCCTCCCCGTAGCCGGAGCGGATGGCTTCTACCTCGTCGTCAGCGTCGAGCCGCTCACGAGTCCAGTTGTCCGTGCTGGGGTTCATGGCCACCTGTAAGCGCACGAGCGGGTCCGGGTGACGACTGAGCTCCACCAGCTCGCCAGTGCTAGCGGACGGATCTGCGGCTCGCTCGAAGTCAAAGTCTCGCCGAGGGATGGCCGGACCAATCGGCCGGCGTGTCCAGATTCTCATCTCAATTCTCCTGGTGGCCGGGCTTGGGAACTGGCCATCGCAGGGGCGGCCATGAGGCCGCCCCTAGCTGATATGCCCTACTCTGCCTCTCGCTCGGCTTGCGCCGCCTGGGCGGCCGCCTCCCGCGACTCGGCCAGGTATTCGGCTATTTGGACCACCTCCGCCGCCGCGTTCCGCTCCATCCGCTCCGCCTCCGCTAACGCCTCCGCAGCCACCGCTACCGCGTCGCGCGCCTCCGCAGCCTCCCGCGCCTCCCACGCGTCGAAGTCTTCCCTTTCCTCTCCCTCTTCTTCCCCATCCCCCCACTGTGCCGCCGCCCTCGACCAGGCTGTCGCTGTCGCCTCCCACCATTGGGCGGCGGTCGCCTCCGCACTCGTCGCGTGCTCCACAGCCTCTGCCTGCATGGAACTCTCATCCCCCCACTGTGCCGCCACCTCCCAACGGTGGGAGGCAGTGGCTTCCCACTGTTGGGCCACGGATGTGAGCACCGCCGCGGGCACCTCCCACGCCTCGCCCGCCACCTGCACCGCCTTCCGTGCCGTCTCCGCAGCCGCTCGCGCCATCGCCACCGCGTCCCGTATCTCGGTCGTCATCTCAGGTCCTCTATGGCCTCAAAGGCCAAGGTCAGTTGTGCGGGCGGTGTCGGTGAGACTGTCGGCTCCCACGCCCGCTTCGGGAGCCAGTCGTTGGCGTCGGTCCAGTCGATGACTTCCAGCACGGCCTCGCCTGCCGTCTCGAAGTCGCAGCCGGCGGAATCCTTGACCATGAGCATCAGCTCGTACCAGGTCGGCCGGTAGCGACCGCCCTTGGGCCCATCCTCTGACCAGTAGAGCGACAGGGCCCGGGCGGTGCTCTCCGGGCCACCTTGGTGACCGGCGCGGCGCCTGGTCATCTCAACCTATCCCGGGGTCGAGCCTGAGCGAGAGAACGTGCCGAGGCGGCATAGCTACGGAATGCCGATGCCAGATCTTCCCGGGCGCGGTCATACGCCGCCCGGATGGTCCTCACCACTTCCCGCGTCGCGTTGGAGTCGCGGAGGACCTTGATCTTGGCCGCAATGGCCGCCTCATAGGCGGCGCGGGCCCTGACCTCCGCGGCCTCGGCCTTGGCGTGAGCGCTACGGGCCGCCTCGAGTTCATCCGTCAGAGTGGAGGGCGGGGTGTCCACCGAGGCTCCCTCCAATTCGAACGTCAAGAGGTCGACTGAGTTCCTCATGCGTACACCCCCACGGTCCGAGCCGCGGTCCTGACCACCAGGGCGAGGCTCTCGGCGTACATGTCGCCGATCTCGTAGGTGGTGGTGCTCTCGAAGGTCCGGCGGTCGAACTTCATTGCCTCGACGGTGTAGGTGTCGTCAGCGGCCAGCAGGATGACCACCTTGCGCAGGGTTCGGCCCGCCGACCGGCCCACAGTGAAGTGGAGCCCGTCGCCGCGGTCCACGATCTGCCGGGCTCCGAGGCTCCGCAGGGTGGCGTTGCCGATCTGCCGAAGGATCGTCCGAGCGTCTGCCGGTCGGGTGGCTGTGTTCATCTACCTGAGAGTACCACGTAGGGCGGTCTATACATAGGCACTTGTGCACCTCAGTACGTCACAAGGTACTGACGTTTGGAATGGCTATGCTCGGCTGTTTCCACGGGGACGCTCCCTGGCGCGTCGCCTTCATGCGTGAATACCTCGCTCTATACCGACCTCCTCACATGACGAGGTGATATAGTCCAGATGTGAGCACTACACGGATAGTCGCAGTCAGCGCCTACAAGGGCGGCGTCGGCAAGACGACCGTTGCGATCGAGCTGGCCGGAGTGCTCGGTGCCATCCTGGTGGACTGCGACTGGGACAGGGGTGGAGCCTCGGGGACATGGGGAGCCGCGCCCTCCGATGGCCGTCTCCTGCGAGCCCTTCTTCGGGACAGTCCTCCCCGGCCCCTGCGGCGTCCGGGGAGGCCCGACCTGGTACCGAGCTCCCCTGCCCTGGCGGAGTGGATCGGTGACCCTGCCATCGTGGCCGGCCGGCTGCGGGACTGGGCCGAGGCCTGGGGCCGTCCGGTGGTCATAGACACCCACCCTGGGGCGGTGCCCATGACCGACGCGGCGTGGGCAGCGGCTGACGTGGTGGTGGTCCCTGTGGGCATCGCATGGCCTGAGCTGAGGGCATTGGAAGGCCTGCTTGCCGAGCGGGCCACGGCCTTCACCCTCATCCTCGCTCCGAACCGCGTACGGGATCGAGCCGTGATCCGGCCGCAGCTGAAGGCGCTGGTGAACATGGCGCGGACCTATGGGGTGGCGGTTGCCCCACCTATCGGTGACTACCCCTGGCTCCCTCGTCGCCGTCGTCGGTCCGCCTTGGTCCTGAGTCCGAACCCAGGCCGAGCCGTGGCCGCCGCGGCTGCGGACTTTCGGTCACTCGCTCACAAGGTGGAGCAGGCATTGGCCGTGGGGGCGCCAGAACGCCAGAAGCAAGCAGAAGTCTTGGAGGCAACTCATGGCTGACGATGGGCTGGACACCCTTGAGGAGATGATCCGGCGGCCCCGCCGGGTAACTCCTTCCCTGGCAGGGGGGCGCCCGCGGAATGCTGACGCGCCGACCTATGCAGGTGGGGGTGTCAAGTCGTCCTCACCTCCTGACGTGCCTACGTCATCACATAAAGAGGTGGTCGTTCCCCGACGTACCAAGGTAGCGATGAAGGGAGGTGGCGACCGCCCGAGCTTCGCTGCCCGCAAGCTCCAAGTCCAGCTCCGGGTTGAGCAGGAGGAGTGGCTCCACCGCATCGTGGCTGATGGGCTGCGGGATGGGGTCCGGGTGAGCGAGGCGGACGTGGTCAGGGTGGCGATGGATCGGCTACGGGAGGGGAGGGCCGGCTGGTCCGAACTCCGAGAGGCGATCCTAGCCGAGACCAAGCAGCGCAGCCGCCGGCGATAACGTCCGATGGCGATCGGTCTCGGCGACGCCCCAACATGGCTCGCAGCGGTCGGTACGGTCGGCGCTCTTTGGGTGGCCTTGATTCAGATCAGGACCGAACGCTCTCGCCGAATCGCTCGCGACGCAGCGGACCGCCAGGAGCGCCATCGGAGCCAGGCGTGTCTTGTGGCCGCCTGGGTGGGACCCCCGGAGCCGGACCCGAGCGGCCGCGGGTCCGGCGATGGCCCCAGTGGGAGAACCCCCATCTACCTCCTCAACGGATCCCTGGAACCTGTGTACACACTTGTGGCCAGCGTCGTTTTCACCCAGGGGGCTGCCCCTCGCACAACCGAGGAGACGCTGGAGTTCTTCCACAGCCGAGAGCCAGGCACCACGTGGTCACAGGCGCCCGTCACGACGGTGAGCATCCTGCCGCCCGGGAAGTGGATGATTTGGATTCCCGGTACACATTGGGCGGGTGTGATGGCAGGGCGCTCCGGGGCCGAGGTGGCTTTCAGCGACCGCGCGGGTGCTCACTGGATTCGTCGCGCTCTCGGGAAGTTGGAAGAACTGCCTCAACCACCGATTGAGTACTTCCAGCAGTGGCAGCTCCACGGCCCCTACGCGTTGGAAGTACCGGAACCAGCCGCGTAGCACATGGTCGTAGTCGCATGCGGGTCAGCTCCGGGAGCCGGACCGCTGGCCAGACGTCCAATGCCCATCCACACCGGTCTTGGTCTGTACCTCCGGTGCCCACCCCGCCCATCTCCCTGGGATGTATCCGGAGCGAGATCGACCCCCTGCGGCCACGCCTTGATGACTCGGATGCAGAGGTCCTGAGTTCCGTCCATACCCTCCCGGTCCATCCCGATCGCAGTCGCGGCGACGACCTTGGGCACTGGGCGTACGCCGGACATTGGCAGACGGAGCGCCACTGACACCATCACCAAAGCCGACACAGCTGAAAGCGACTGCCGGCCAGGGCATGAGCCCCGCCATGGGCATTAACCGTGCGCGCTCAAGCGCCTATGCTGATCTCGTGACTGTCGCCAACGCATCAGCCACCGCCGCTCCCCCACTCCTCTTCCTCGATGTGGACGGGGTGATCTCCCCAGTCGCAGGAGAGCACATGGGGCCACTTCCCACCTGCTGGCCAACCTGGGTCCGGTCGCCCTCTATCCACATGCCCGTCTTCTTCGCGCCCAACTTGGTGGCCCGCCTAACGGCTCTGCCTGTCGAGCGGATCTGGTGCTCAACCTGGGAGAAGGAGGTTGACACCTTCGGGCTCTCGAAGGACCTCGGGTGGGCTGGGCAGCAGTACCTTCGACTTCCGGACCAATGGCAGCCGTGGAGCAAGCTGGTGGCGATCCGGGAGTATCTGCTCCCTCAGCAGGCGCGCCCATTCATCTGGGTGGACGATGACAATCGTCTGGTCTCGAGCGGCATGAGGTGGGCTCGGACGATCCAGCAACCCCATCTGCTAATCCGGCCCGAGAAGAAGGTTGGGCTGACCCCGCACCATGTAGCGCGGATCGAGAAATGGGTGCACATGCTGGGTGATGGCGAGGTCAGCGGACGCGGCGGCCAGCCGACTTGGCGCGCAGTTGCTCATTCCGCTCGCGATAGCTGAACGCCACTACCATGCGCTCGACCGCTGCCCTGGCCTCGGCGACCAGTGGCTGGTTGGCATCGTCAACGGCCAGTGCAGCGGCCGCCAGGACGTCCAGCCGCCGCTGCACTGAGCGGGCGTCTCGCAGGAGGCGCGCGGTCCGCTTCGCAAGCGCCGTGGCGGCGGCTGGATCGGTCCTCTCGTTGGCCACCGGTCGATTATCCCCCGAGTTCGCCCGGGGTCACGTCTGCCCTTGCCCCGCCGGGTGGGAAAATTGATCGCGTGCCAGTTCACATCCCCGACGACCCCTCCCGCCTCCTGGTCGCCGGCGACACCCACGGCAACTGCCTGCACTGGGAGGACGTGCTGCTGCCGGCTGCCCAGGAGCACCAGGTAGGGGGCATAGTCCAGCTCGGCGACTTTGGCTACTGGCCTCTCACCGGTGAAGGTCGGGACTACCTGGCCTGGCTGAGTAGCGAACTCGACAACTCCGACTCGTGGATCGTCTTCGTGGACGGGAACCACGAGGACCACGAGGCTTTGCGAAAGCTCCCGACCCGCCCTGACGGCTTCGTGGAGGTCACGGACCGCATCCTCTGGGCCCCGCGAGGCCATCGCTGGACCTGGCAAGGCGTCCGCTTCCTCGCCCTTGGCGGGGCCTACTCCATCGACCGGCGGGACCGGAAGCTCGACTCCGGCAGGTGGGGATGGTTCAAGGAGGAAGTGATTACCCCCGAGCAGGCCAAGCGGGCCATCGCTGGCGGGCCAGCCGACGTGCTTCTGACCCACGATGCGCCAGCCGGTGCGCTGCCGACCCTTGCCGGCATGCTCACGCGGTACGATCCCTACACCCTCCAGAGCGCCCGCCAAGTCCAGGAGGTGGGGGAGGCCACGAAGCCGAAGCTCCTACTCCACGGCCACTGGCACCAGTTCCAGCAGGTCACCTTGCCCGGCCAGGAGACTGAGGTCGTCGGTCTCTCCATGGACGGGACCGAGCAGAGCTGGCTGGTTCTCGACCTGCCCGGGTTGCAGAGCACCCACACGCCCATGACCTAGGTGAGCGCTACGTCTGCCAGCTCGGGGTCCACTGGCCGAGTTGGTTCGGGCAGATACGTCTTGGTCGGATCTCACCGGCGAACTCAATCCGGGAGCTGTCTGGTGGCTACTGGTCTTTCAGGCCGAGATCCTTGCGGCAGTGGCTGACTATGTCATCGCAGAGCGCTCTGAGTTCATCCCCGCGGGCGTCCCGGTCCCTCAACGCGACAGCCGTCGCTGTCGATGGGTCGCGCTGCTGATCGGCGTTAGCCTTGGCGGTATTGAATTGTACCCGCTTGCGGAGCGCCTCCGCGTAGAGGTCATGCACCTCTTTGCCGCCGAAGAACGCCATATCGACTTCGGCCGCGTACAGCATGTCTGCTGTGGGGCCCGGCGGACCGTCACGCAGAAATCCTGCCTCGTCCTTGATTCGTAAGGCAGCCTCCACAACCCGGCGGTAAGCCCCCTCTCGTGCGATACGGCGGTTCTCGCGCCGCACTGACCACGCGCCTCCTGCCGCGGCCAGCGCCGCCCCGATGACTGTGCCAATGAGGCCTGAGAGCAAGTTACTGGCGTCCATACACCGATTCCTCCGGGTTGCCGAGGCCCGTTAGCAAGAGGTCTGGTCCTGAGGGATGAGGTTGCCCGCGTGGTGGGACGTGCAAGGGCAGTTGGCATGCTCGCGCGCACCCGGGCGACCCGTGGGCACCCCGACCTTGGCCAGCCTCAATACCTCTCTCATGCCATGTTGACACAGAGGCAAGGGTGAGAGACGGCACGTCTCGCGCTAGCCCCCCGAGCGGCAAGCCTCGCCCGGATCTGGGCTTCACACCTCACTTGCCAGCGCGGCCCGGACCCGCCGCTCAGAGCAGCATGCCGTCTTCGGCTCGGCCGTGATCAGTCCCCAAGTCGTACTCTGACCGGTCATGGAGTGGCTCGTGGGAGTCGGCACGCTGGCCTTGGCCGCGGCCACAGTCGTCCTCGCCCTGCAGGCCTACCATACCCGGGTCGACGCGACGCAGCCGACTGTGGCTGTGATTCTCGACCCGCCCGGTGACATTCCCCTCAAGCCTCCGACCTCTGCGAGCCAGGGACCAGCGCCCGCCTACGGCGGATCGATATTCACGGACCGGGACAGCGAGAAGCAATTGCTCCTTGTCCGTGCGACTGGGGCAGTCCTAAACGACGGCCCTCGGGCAGCGACGATTGAGATGCTCGGGGCGGCCGGATCCACTCCGTGGGACAAATTCGAGTTACTGGATTGGGTCGCCGACGTGAACGAGGAAATCGGAGACGCGGTCCGGAAATTGGTCACATTCTCTCTGGGTCCCGGTGCGCCACTAGGCGATCTCACCCAAGTGACCTCTCTTCCCCTCCGGCCGGGCCGCTACCTGCTGCCTGCACGCTCCATCTCGCGCCTCCAGGTCACTTTGGGCGCTACTGTGGCGTTCTGGGGCACAGCACCCGCGAGCGAGCCACCGGGCCCCCCACTGCCACTGCGGTCGATCTCCCGAGTCTTGGAAGTGCGGCCAGCCGGTGGTGGAGGGGCGGTTGATCGTATACGGTTCGAGCTTCGCGCTGCCCCATTGCGCCGGAATCCGGGTGGCGATGGCTGGGAGGTTGGGAATCTCGTCGAAGTCCGATCGGAGGCTGGGACCACGTACGTCATGCCCCAGCCGGAGTCGCTCGTGGCACCCCCGATCCGGATATACCCATTCGGGCTCTGGCGCTTCCAGAGCGGACCTGGTGGCCAGGGGCAAGGATCCACGCCCCAGTGACCCGGCGAGGTCACGGTGAGGGATCGATATACCGGCGGCAGGATGGCCGGTGGGCTGCCGCTATCACCCTGCCGAATGGGCGGCGGCAGGCCTATTACGGTCGATCTCGAGCAGAAGTGGCCGCCAAGCTCAGCTCTGCCATGGAAGCTCGAGACGCGGGGAGGAGCCTGCCATCCGGCAGAGAGACGGTCGCCCACTTCTTGGACCGCTGGCTCGATGTGGTGAAGCCTCAGCTCCGGGAGCGAACGTGGCGACGGTATGAGCAGCTGGTGCGTAATCAAGTCGTAGCCGAACTGGGCAGCAGCCGCCTCTCATCGCTTCAAGCGCCTGACCTCCAAGCCCTCTACTCCCACTTGTTGGGCGGTGGGCTGTCGCCCACCACGGTCCACCACGTGCACATGCTTCTCCACCGGGCGCTGGGGCAGGCCGTCAGATGGGGCCTGCTCACCAGGAACGTTGCCGACCTGACCGACCCACCCCGTATGGCCGTGCATGAAATGCAGACCCTCAGCCCAGAGGAGGTCCGCAAGTTCCTCTCGGTTGCTACAGAGGACCGGTTGGCGGCGCTTTGGCTTCTGGCCGTCACCACTGGGATGCGGCAGGGTGAGCTTCTAGCCCTGCGCTGGACCGATCTCGACCTGGATCACGGCGCCCTCCAAGTGACCGGCACCTTGCAGAGGATCCCGCACCAAGGCATGGTCCGAACCGAGACCAAGACACTGCGGTCTCGGCGGCGCGTGCTTCTCGGGGAATCCGCCATTACCGCCCTGAGGCAGCGAAAGGCCGATCAGGCCGGAGACCGGCTCCGGGCCTCCACTGACTGGCAGACGACCGACCTGGTGTTCACGAACGCCATTGGGAAGCCGCAGGACCCCTCCGAGCTCCTCCGGCTCTTCAAGACACTCCTCGCAACCGCGGGCCTGCCCCGGGTCCGGTTCCACGATCTGAGGCACACGGCCGCCACTCTGATGCTTCGGCACGGCGTCCATCCGAAGGTCGCGGCGGACATGCTGGGTCACTCGACGATCGCGATCACTCTGGACCTCTACTCCCACTCGACCGAGCCGATGCATCGTGAGGCAGCCGATATTCTGGAGGGCGTCGTCCGCGGGGCCTGAAGCAGATTGATGTCAGATTGCTGTCAGGTGCCTCTCGGCTCCAGACGGCCACCTTCTTTGAGGGCCATATTTGAGATCAAGCTGGCGGAGGGAGAGGGATTCGAACCCCCGGAAGCGTTGCCGCCTCAGCGGTTTTCAAGACCGCCGCAATCAACCACTCTGCCATCCCTCCAAGCGGCGCGCGCCCTCATGATCCCACCGAGCAGCGTCGGGCATGCAACGTTGCCGGGTGCGCTGGCTCAGACGGTGGACGGCTCGGCCAATCCGAATTCGCGCACCGCCCGGGCCCGGAAACCGACCGCGGCCGTGACCACTACCAAGAGCCCGCCGGCGGCGAAGAGGCCACTCACTCCGATCCCCCGCGCCACCCCTCCAGAGACGGCGTACGAGACGGGGGTCAAGCTCATGCTGGAGAACATCAGGACGCTCATCACCCGCCCCAGCACCTCGGCGGGGGTCTGCTGCTGCACCAAGGACACGACCGCCACGTTGGTCGCGCTGATTAGGGCCCCCATCACCAGGGCGAGGACCA
>DAHVDN010000149.1 GCA_027313505.1 Candidatus Dormiibacterota bacterium | reverse complement strand
CCGGTCCCGGCTGCGGTACCCTCCGGGGGGCCGCCATGGCGCAGTGGTAGCGCAGGGGCCTTTTAAGCCCAGGGTCGCAGGTTCGAATCCTGCTGGCGGCACCACGTCAGCATTCCGGCCACTCATTCGGGCCGGGCAAGGGGTGCCCGGGGCCGGAGCGTCGGGAGGAGGCGAAGGGCCGCCGCTGGTTTCGGCGGCCACGGCCAGAGGCGCAGCAGGTGCTCGCCCCGGGTCAGACCGGCGTGCTTCCGGCCGTCGTGGCCGTCGACCGTCCGCCGCGCGGGCAGGGCCTGCCTGGTCAGCATCCAGTGGTGAAGAGGGCGGTTGGCTTGGCGCAGACGACACGCTCTGGACGACCTGGTACAGGGGCCATCGCTGGAGGGGAGCTACCTGGTGGCGGGTCGGTTTGACCAACCGGATGCACACCCGGGACGGCGCCCCAACAAAGCGAGCACCTCGGATTTGGGAGATGGGAGCATGCCGCCGGCTCCAACCCTTCCGTGGGCCATCGGGCCCCCCGTCTCGAGATGAGAAAGGCGGCGCGTCGATATGGATGTGGCCATACGCTTTCTTGTTGCTCTTGGTTTCCCGATGGCTGGGGGCATTCCCTGCGCCCACGGTTACTGCTGGGGAGCGTTGTGCTTCGGGGCGACACGATCAGACGGCTCGGTCGCATACCGGCTGCCAGGCTGGAAGCTGGGGTCGATCAGCGCCCTTCAGGAACTCCCCGTCTGGTGTGACCGCACTTGCGGACTCAAACTGACCCACCCCGCGGCCCTGATGGCAGGTACTCGGTAACCAGAGTCTCTACAACGCCCCGGGGCGGTTCACATTGCCCTTGGGACCGTGGTGCCGGATCTCGTGACGACGCGGGCTCGGCTGGCAGCCTCAGGGTAAACTGGCCCGCTGGGCTAGAGGCATGGAGGTGTGGCTGAAATGCGCGTCCCGTTGAGCGTCCTGGAGTTCCGCGACCGCGCCGCCGCCTACTTCGGCGACGTGGAGGCGGTGGTGGACGGCGACAAGCTCTTCACCTACGCGGAGTACGCCGAGCGAAGCCATCGGTTGGCCAATGCGTTGCGCGGATTGGGGGTGGGAGCCGGAGACCGAGTCAGCTTCATCACCTACAACACCCACCAGCTCTTGGAGGCGTACTACGGGGTCCTGGAGGCCGGTGCGGTGCTCAACCCCCTAAATGTGCGTCTCGCGCCACCGGAGATCGGATACATCCTGGGCCATGCCGGATCGAAGGTGGTCTTCTACCACGTTGACTTCGAGCCGATGGTGACCTCCCTGCGCCCGTCCTTGCCCAGCGAGGTGCGGTGGGTGCGCATGGAGGGCCCCGTGGATGAATACGAGGCGCTTCTGGCCGAAGCCTC
>DAHVDN010000148.1 GCA_027313505.1 Candidatus Dormiibacterota bacterium | reverse complement strand
GCATCGGCAGCAGCGGCTGGGTACGGTCCAGCGCCTGAATCTGTGACTTCTCGTCGACGCAGAGGACCAGCGCCGCCTCTGGGGGATGCAGGTACAGGCCCACGATGTCCCGCACCTTCTCCACCAGTTGGGGATCGTTGGAGAGCTTGAAGGTTTCGCTGCGGTGGGGCTGGAGTCCAAAGGCGTGCCAGATGCGCAGCACGCTGGTGTCGCTGAGCCCACTGGCTTCGGCCATGCTCCTGGTGGTCCAGTGGGTGGCGTTGGCTGGCTTGGTCTCCAGAGTTCGCACCACCACCTGCTCCACCTGCTCGTCGGTGATTCGCCGAGGTGCCCCGCACCGGGGCTCGTCCAAGAGACCCGCCAGCCCCCGACTGATGTAGCGCTGCCGCCACTTGCCCACCGTGGCATCGCTCACCTGCAGTTGGGCCGCCACAACCCGGTTGCTCAGCCCGTCGGCACAGCGCAGAACGATGTCCGCCCGGCGGGCCAGACCGTTTGAGGTGGTCCTGCGACGCCGCCAGCGCAGGAGATGCTCCCGGTCCTCCGGGCTGACCAGCAGTTGGGGTTTGGGACGGCCACGCAGCATGATCTGGCCCTCATTGTGAGGCCTGTAACGACCATCCCATTATCCCCTATAACTTCAGAAGCAGGACACTAGTTCGCCTCACACATCATGTGGATCGTCGGCGAGTGCCGTGCGTTCATCGGCCCAGATTGGGTGGTCCCCCCACGGGGTTCCCCACCCGCCGCAACTTACCGGAGGCCGCGGCGGGGGGCCCTCGGCCGGGAGGCGGTCAGGAGGGGGTGGCGGCCAGGGCCCCCCTGACCTCCGCCAGCTGAGCCTCGGTGAGCTGGCCTGAGAAGGACTTCACCCCGCCGCGGCTGTTGGGGTGGCGGACGGCGACCACCAAGCGCTCCCGTCCCGCCACCTCGACCGGGCCCAGGAGGTGGTCCGGGACACTGAGGTGCAGGTGCTCTGCAAAGGAGAACCGGGCCACGGCTCCTACCAGGACCACCACCTGAGCCGGGGAGGCGGCCAGCACCGGCTCGAGGTACCTCGAAGTGCAGGTTTGGATGGCCTCCGCAACCCCCTGCTGCCGCGGGGTCCCGCAGTGGACCACCTCGGTGACAGCGTATCCCTTTCCGGGGATTACCGGCTCGGGAAGGATCTCCTGAGCGCGCACCTGCACCCAGCCCCAGTAGTGGACCCACTTGCCGCGTCCGCCGTTGGCATGCACCAGGTACGCACCGTCCGCGACGCCGGGTCGCTGGTCAGGATCGAAGGCGCCGTCCGCCCAATCCAGGATGGCATCATCCGCGGAGGCGGCGCTGAGCTCACTCGGATCGCTGATCGGGTCTCCCCCTCCTCCCGGGTTGGGGCCCACGAAGAGGAGCGGCGCTTCGGTGAGGTGGCC
>DAHVDN010000147.1 GCA_027313505.1 Candidatus Dormiibacterota bacterium | reverse complement strand
CCGAGGTATGGCGCCGCGTTCGGGACACAGGTCCCCCGGCTAGATCAGTCTCGTGTCGGTTGTCGAGCGACGAATCGCCGCGCGGTACACCGGTTAGTCTCACGGGCACCACCGTCCCCAGTGCTACTCCTGAACTCGGAGGCCGCTAGATACACGGGCTGGGGATACTCTGCTTCGTGACCTTGGCCTGCCGGATAACGGTCGGCACCCACGAGACCACGTTCGACTTAGCGTAATGAGCCACCAATACGTATCGCCCGGGTTTCAGGTCAAACCGGTACTCCCGGAGCTTGGAGACATAGTGAGAGGCAACCTGATCTGTGGGAAGCACCGCAACGTTGCCGTTGGCTTGTGTCGGGGTCTCAGAGACTGTCCCTCGCAGCACAAGCACCGTGCCCGCGACGAAGCCCGGGCGATGTAGTTCCGGGGCGCCAACGCATGCGGCGATCCCACCCACCACCTGCCCATCCCCCCGGGGTATGGGATGGGCAGCAGAACATCCGCTCAGCACGATCATCAGACCGGTTAGCACCGCAATGCCCCCCAAGGTGCTGGCCGTGACTTTGCCCATCCTGGCCATCAGTTCACGCATGATGAGGACGGTAATCCGGGTCTGCCGTTTTGACAACTCGGTGTCTTCTGCCCTGAAAGCACCTCCCGCGCCTTCCGGACTTTTTGGGCGACCGGAGCCGTTGATCGAAGAGCGAGTAATCCTTCTCTCACTGGCGATGAATGAGTCGATTTTGCTTCCGAGCCAGGACAGATTGGGGTGACAGAAGGCTAGAGCCGCCGTGGTCAACTACGGAGCGCCGCAGCAGGGGTGCTGTGCCCGGACGCTTGTCTGGAAGTTGGTTGGCCGACAGCCAGTCGGATATCACTTTGGCATAAACCAGTTCATCAGCTTGCCGATTTAGCTCCAGCTGCATCAGCATCAGGAGGCAATCGAGGCGACGGCGGTTGGTGAAGGCTTGCTTGCGAGGGTTGCTGGCCACCTTGATGGGCTCCAAGAGATGCTCCAAACCACCCGTGGTCAGCGGTGTTCCGTCCTTTACCGGGTTAGGGCGGTTGGCAACCTGAGTGGCCAGATCGGAGCCATACCTCTTGAGCCAGCGGCGCAGCCTCGGAGCCGGCGCCGCATCGGCGAGCGCCACGTATGCCTTCCAGTCAGTGGCCGAGTCGTAGATGCCGCGCAGATTCCAGGCCGGATCAGTCTCGGGGACTTTGTCCTGGGAGAGCAGTTTCTGGATCGCCTTACTGATGTGCCACTCAGATCGCCACATCACCGCGGTCGGCCACCGCCTGCAGGCACCGCCGATCGTTCCGCCGTGCCCATCGGTGACCACCCGCTCCACATCGCCTGGCAGTCTGTTCAAGAACGCCAGCCAGTCACCAGTGAGCACCGTGGGCGATGCGCCCAGCAGCCAGATTTTG
>DAHVDN010000146.1 GCA_027313505.1 Candidatus Dormiibacterota bacterium | reverse complement strand
AGCCCAGCTCTTGGGCCCGGCGCCGGCACCAGACAGGCGTCCGCAACAGGAAGGCCACCTTCTGCTCTGGGAAGTCCGCCGGATCCAGGTAGCGCCGCTCACCTTGCCTTCTCAGGTGGGTCTTCACCACCGTTCCTTGGTCGTACACCCGCACCACCCGCTCGCCCACCCGGACATCAAGCCGCCGGCCAATCAGCCGCCAGGGCACCGAGTACCGCGTCCTCTGCACCTGGACCTGGCAGTCCGGGTGCACAGTCGCCTGGGCCCAGTGGGCCACCTCGAACGGCTCGGACGGCAGCGGCAGCAAACAGGGCCGGTCCACCGGGAAGAAGACCTTGCCCACCGTCCCCGGCAGCCGCCGGTGCGGCCGCTGGTTCGCCCACCTCCCGGCACACCTTTCCGCCGCCGCCTACATCTCCGCAAGGCTCTGGAATTGGCGGCCCTTGAAGAAGCTGTCCCGGACGTAGGCCATCGCTCGTTCCACCTGGGGCTTGTCCTTGGGCCGACCCGCCCGGCAGGGATCCAGCAGCAGGCCATAGTGCGCCCCCAGCTCCTGGTAGGCCAGGTTCAGAGCCGGGTCGTAGATGTCCGGCATGATCACCCCGGCCTTCAGGTTGTCCAGCCGCACCTGTCCCGGTGCACCGCCGAAGAAGTTGAAGGCCGCCACGTGGCACTGCGCCCAGGCCTCTTAGCCTCGGAATTTCACTAAGAGGTGGCTGAGTAGCGGGGCTCAGTTGCGGAAATGCCCTCCTGGTCCGGGAAACTGTGGGTGTTGAGAACCACGGGTCCCACCTGGGAGGGCATCACCTTGAGAGTGAAGTTTAGCCGCCGGCCGCCGGTCGCGGTGAGGGTCGGCGGAGGCGGGCTGGTGAGCCACTCTGGAAGCCGCCTCCTGGCCGAGCTGGCGGAGCGGAGCGGGCTGGAGACGGAACTCTCGAAGGTGCTGGCGCCGATGGCCAGGCGGACTCGCCGCCACGACCCCGCCCGGGTTCTGGTGGACTTGGCGGTCACCTTGGCGGAGGGGGGGGAGTGCATCTCGAACCTGGCGGTTTTGGGGCAGCAGCCGGAGCTGTTCGGTGAGGTGGCCTCGACCCCGACCGCCTGGCGGATCCTAGGCTCTATCGAGGAGGCAATGCTGGCCCGGCTGACCACCGCGGTGGCCCGGGCGCGGGCCATGGTCTGGAACTGGGGGCTGGGCCCGGACCGTGTGACCCTGGACTTCGACCCCACTCTGGTGGAAACGGAGTCGGAGAACAAGCAGCGGGCCGCACCAAACTGGAAGCACGGCTTTTGGTACCACCCCCTGCTGGTGTGTCTGGACCAGACTGGAGAGGCGCTGGGGGGCACCCTCCGGCCTGGCAACGCCGGCGCCAACACCGCCGCCTCCCACGTGGAGTTGCTGGACCAGGCACTCGCTCAACTGCCACTGCCCACCCGCCAACAGGACCCGGAGCGGGGCTTGGAAGTGCTGGTGCGGTCGTGACCGGACCCCCTGGGCCGGGTCCAGCTGGTATGAGAGTTCTCAATAGCCCCGAGAGGGGCAGGAGGAACTCGA
>DAHVDN010000145.1 GCA_027313505.1 Candidatus Dormiibacterota bacterium | reverse complement strand
GACCCATTCGAGATCGGCGTGCGCGCGATCGTCGGCCAGCAGGTCACCGTCGCTGGGGCCAACACCCTGACGGCCCGAATCGTCGAGTTTCACGGAGTACCCGTACCGGGCCTCACCCAGCTCGGCCTTAGCCATCTCTTTCCCAGCGCCGAGAAACTGGTCGAGGCCGACTTGGAGGCGGGCGGTATCCCGAGAGGAAGGGCAGACGCCCTCCGGGCCTTCGCTAACGCCGTGGCCAGCCATGAGCTTCACCTCGAAGCCCGGGGCAGACTCGAGGAGTTTGCCGCAGAGATCTCCGCCATAAAGGGCCTCGGGCCCTGGACAGCTCAATATCTGGCGTTGCGGCTGGGAGAGCCCGATGCGTTCCCTGCCTCAGACCTTGGCCTCCGGCGCGCTCTCTCAGGCGAGCCACGAGGTGTTGCGAACCCCGCTGTGGTAGCGCGGGTTGCAGAGGGCTGGCGCCCGTTCCGGGCCTTTGCGGCGATGCACCTTTGGATGGCTGGGAGTCGAACCTAGTCACCACCTCCGGTGCCCGCCTCCGATCCCTCAAGTAGCGCCGCATTCCCAAGTAATGAGTCAAGGTCGGCGGTCGCCATCTCGCCGGCATTGCTTAAGCGCCGTAGGGGAGTGTCCGGGAAGTGGAAGCCCCTCGCCGGCCGGGACTCCGCGGCGTGTCGCCGACTGAGGGGTGCCCCCTCTCGAGTCCGGTCGGATCCCATGACGCTTCGGCCGTCACCTCAAGCGGCCTCCTCGGCCCTCGAGACCGCACCCCGGCCGGCCCCACGCCAGCTCGCGAATCGACTTGGGGAGTAGTACCGGTAGAACCCCGCCATCGCCAACGGAACGACCCAGACCACCGACCTCCTGTCCTCAGTAGTCTCCGAGCTGGCGTTGGTGGTCGATGCGATTGACCAGGATCGGCTCCAGGACCCCACCCCGTGCTGCGAGTGGGACGTGGCCCAGCTCAGGGACCATGTATTGGGTTGGTTGGTCACCTTCGCGGCGGGATTCTCCGGCCCAGCGGGGAGAGCGCTTAGCGCGGACATAGCAAACTACAGCACTCCTTCCGACGGGGGTGCAGAGGTCCGCCGAGCGGCCGAGTCGCTGGTCGGAGCCCTCCGCGGCGGGGCAGCCCAGCGCCCATTGTGGCTCGGGGAAAACTCGATGCCTGGAGAGCTCGCCTTGGGGATGATCCTGTGGGAGTCTCAGGTCCACGGATGGGACCTCGCCAGCGCCACTGGCCAAGAGTGGTCGCCCCCGGTTGCTGCCGTCGAGGAATCGCTGGCCTTTGCCCCCGCGATGCTCACCCCTGACTATCAGGGCGAGGGAAGGGCCCTCGCCCCACCGGTCGTGATTCCCGGCTCCAGCTCGGCCGTTCACCAACTGCTCGGCCTTTCCGGACGCGACCCAGGGTGGACAGCCCCCTGACCGGGGTGCGCTAGGCGAGGTCCGCCTGTGCCCGCCTGACAACTGCCGGGCGGCTTCGCAGAGGAGAGCTGTATGAAGGCGCACCAGCTCCCTCGGGCATCCAGTCACGATAAGTGGTCGAGGTCACCACCCGATGGGGACGCCCTGAAGTG
>DAHVDN010000144.1 GCA_027313505.1 Candidatus Dormiibacterota bacterium | reverse complement strand
GGGGAGTAGCTCAGCCAGGTTAGAGTGCACGGTTCGGGACCGTGAGGTCGGCGGTTCGAATCCGCCCTTCCCGACCAGCTGCCTCTTTGGTCACCATGTTGTTTAGGACCTTGGGTCCTCTAGTCCGGAGAGGCAGGCGTGATTCGGTCACCAGCCCCGTCAACGGTCATCGGAGTAGCGGAAGTCTCTGGAGCTTGGCCGCCCAGGCGCTCACACCCATCAGATCGGTCCCCCATAGTCCGAACGCCGCCTTTGGGGGCAGGGTCCGCCGCGCCCGAGTACAGCCTCGCAGCCGGACGGGCGCAGGACACCGGTCTGACGTCGGATCCCGAAGCGGTTGCGGAGATCGCCGACATCCTCCATGCCTCTCCTCTCCTCGATGCTCCAGGACAACGTAGACCCGCCGCCGGGCCGGAGCCTGGAGTTCGCCCTGAAGTGGCGGCCACGGGGTTCGTGAACTGTTCACGGCGGTGGTGACAAAGCAGAACAAACGTACGCATGCAGTGCTATGCTGTGGGGGTGAAGCTGAGCCAGTGGGCCCGCAGCCAGCACATCCATCCCCGGACCGCCATGCGCTGGTTTCGGGCCGGCACCCTCCCTGTCCCCGCTCGCCAGCTCCCGTCCGGGACCATCCTGGTCGAGGAGGCTCTGCCGAGTTCTTTTGAGCACCTGGCCCTCTATGCCAGCGTCTGTTCCCACGACCAGCGGGCCGACCTCAACCGGCAGCTGGGCCGGCTGGTCTCGTGGGCGGTGGCACACCAGCTTCCGGTGACCCACACGGTGGCCGAGATCCGGTCTGGCATGAACTGCGCCCGCCCCAAGCTGCGCCGCCTGCTGGCCGACGGCACGGTCACGACCATCGTGGTAGAGCCAGACGAGGTGGAGGACGACCTCGTACGCGACATGACCGAGGTGCTGACAAGTCTCTGCGCCCGGCTCTACGGCCGGAGGTCGGCCCGCACCCGCGCCGCCCGGTATGCCTACAACTGGGCGCTGGAGCGGGTGCAGGAGTCCTTGCGGGCACGCAAGGCCTTCACGGTCCTGGCTCTGCGGCAGGGCGCGCGCCTGGACGAGGCGCGGGCCTGGGCCGCAGAACTGGTCGGTCCGGTGCCCTCGGCCATCACCACCCACCGTCGCTGGAACGGCTGGAAGAAGCTGCCAGGGGGCATCACCTGGTGGGGTGAGGTCAGCAAGTGTGCCCCCCAGGAGGCCTTTCGCGACCTGGACTCAGGGCTCGCTGCCTTCTGGCAGAGCCGCGCCGGCAGGCGAGCCGGCACACGCGTCGGCTTCCCCCGGTTCAAGAAGAATGGCCGGTCCCGCGACAGCTTCCGGCTCACAGGGGCCATCCACCTGCAGGGGCGGGCCGTCACCCTGCCCCGGCTGGGGAGCCTCCGGCTCTCGGAGGACCCCACCCGCTGGGTGCACCGGCTGACGGCCGGGAACGTCCGCATCACATGTGCCACAGTGAGCCGGGAGGCGGACCGCTGGTTCGTGGCCCTGGGGGTCGAGGTGGAGCGGGACATCCCGGCCACCAATGGCGCTGCCGACACCATAGGGGTGGACCTCGGGGTGCTGGCGCTGGCCACCCTGTCCGACGGC
>DAHVDN010000143.1 GCA_027313505.1 Candidatus Dormiibacterota bacterium | reverse complement strand
CGTTCGTCCACCTCACCAGCGAGGCCAGGAGTTGTCTGGTCCTGGCCGAGGAGGAGGGGGTCAAGGCTGGTTTCGGCTACGTCGGCGGCGAGCACCTCCTGCTGGGTTTGCTTCGCCAGGGCGAAGGGCGCGCCGCCCGCGCCCTCTTGCTCCTCGGCCTCACCCTGGAAGGTGTCCGCGAGGCGGTGAACTCAGCCAGCCTGGGCGCAGCTCGGCCGTGGGTCCCCCAGGTCACCTGGAACAGTGATCTCGACTTCGTGCTTGGAGTTGCCACCGATCTGGCCAGTCTCCGCCACGCCGCGTGGACCGACACGGAAGACCTGCTGCTGGCGCTCTGGCGCCTGCCCCCCTCCTCGCGGGCGCACGCCGCACTTCAACAGCTCAGCACTTCGGCGGAGGCGGTTCGGGGGTCACTAGGCGGCCTTGATTCTGGGAGCTCTCAGTAGGCTCCAGACAGCGGGCTCCGTCTCTGGTGCCGCCAGACTGGCGCCAAGACCAGCTACATCGAGCCCGGACCTCCCTGGCAGAACCCCTACGTCGAAAGCTTCAACAGCCGAGCCCACTATGAACTCTTCGCCCGGGAGATTTTCGACAGCATCCTGGAAGCCCGGGTGCTGTATGCCGACTGGTGCTGGTCCTGCAATCACCTGCGACCAAACAGCGCCCTCAACTACCAACCACCAGCGGCCTTCGCCAAGGCATTCAGTCAGCTGCAACTCCCACGCAGACTGGACCGACTTTCGGGGTCCCCTCAGGAGCGTCAAGCAGCTCGTGGATCTCGTGAGCAGCTTCGAGGCGCAAGGCATCAACTTCGTGAGTTTGGCCGACTCCGTCGACACGAGCACCCCAGCGGGACGCTTCTGCTTCCACGTCATGGCAAGCCTCGCCGAGATGGAGGGGGATCTGACCGTGGACCGGACACGAGCCGGGCTGGAGTCAGCACGGCTCAAGGGTCGTGTCGGCGGACAAAAGCGCCTGATGACGGACGCCAAGGTTGACGCTGCGAGAAGATCGCTGGCTTTAGGTCTCCCTCCACGGGAGGTGGCATCGACGCTCGGCGCCTCGGTCGCCACGCCCAATCGGTGGATACCGGCCAGCGAGTCGATGTACCCGAGCCGGAATCGGCACATGATCCAACCACTTCTCTCTGCCATCTTCAGTGTATCGCTCGGTCGCCGCTTGCGGCAAGGACCAGGCCGTCCTGCGTAATCACCAGTAGATACAAGGACCGATGGAGTAAGAGGGAAGTATTGACAACCATGCAGTGGTGATTGCCGGAGGCGGTCCAACGGGGATGATGCTGCCGACGGGCACTCATTGCGTGGGTGTCGCATGCGCGATCTGGACCTTGCGAATGCCGACGGCCCGCTCTGAGTCTTCACCTTGCTGCACGACGCCAAACCGGTGGTGATCAACCTCAGTGAACCCGGCACCGTTGACATCACGCCGTGGGCTGACCGTGTCCACTTGATCGACGCTGACTACCTCGGTCCGTGCGAACTTTTGGTCGTCGGTATCGTCGCCGCTCCTGCTGCTGTGTTGGTCCGGCCCAATAGATACATTGCCTGGGTTGGGGACGGAGCCGACACCGGATTGCGTGACGCTCTGGCCACCTGGTTCGGAGGGCCATCCGTGAGCCTGTGCCGTTAGGGTCTAGACCCAGCCTGGAGGTTGCCGATCACAGGACTGCTGAA
>DAHVDN010000142.1 GCA_027313505.1 Candidatus Dormiibacterota bacterium | reverse complement strand
TTCGAGACCCCAGGTGCCACTTGGTGCTACCAGATTGGGACGTCGAGCGGATGATGCGCTTCCTCAAGGTCCGCTCCTTCACCAGCTTTTGCTACGGCCGGCCGGGCGACGGGAACCTATGGAACAAGCTCTTTGAGCCTCCGTACGGACTTCCCGACGAACTCCTCGAGGACGAGGCCTTTCTCTGGGAAGGCTCCCGGCAACCCACGGCTCCCTTCAACGAGCACCGCGAACCCACACTGACGTACGTCAACGCTTATCAGCTGTACACGTCACGCGACTTCGCTGCGATCCGCGCCCAGTATCATCGGGTCTACCGTGACCACTTCCAGGTGCGCCCCCACATCGCGGCCCGACTTTCAGAGGCTACGAACTCGTTTGATGGACGCTTCATGATCGGGGCGCACGTGCGGCACCCCAGTCACCTTGTAGAGCAACCAGGCCATGCGATGCCAAGGGTCGATATGTACCTGGAGCGGATCCGATCCCTGTTGCGCCACCGACACCTTCCGGAGGAGAGTTCTGAGTGGGGGATATTCCTCGCCACCGACCAAGATCGCGTGCTGGCCCGCTTTCAGGATGAGTTCGGTGATCACCTCACCGCCTTTCGGGGCTTCCGCCGCACGAAAGCTGAGGAAGACCAGCGCTTTGACGCCCTCCCCGCCACCGAGCAGGCTCGGGAGGGCAATCAACTCCAACACCTCGTCGCCGCCGATTCTGAGTCCTGGAGCACGGCTATGGCGGAGGAGGTCCTGCTAGATGCGCTTGCCCTCTCTCAATGCGCCGCCGTCCTGCATGTGGTCAGTAATGTGGCGACTGCCGTGGCCTTCATGAACCCCGGAGTGGAAATGGAGTTGCTGCTACCGGATGCCCGCCCGTGATTCGCTTCGGCGGCCCTCCCACCGTTGTTCAGCCTGCGGACATTACGTCCAGTTGCGCCATGCGCCGAAGGCGCGGGAGCCACCAGTGACCAATATCGAGCCTCAGGACAGGGTGCTGGTGACTGGGGCCTCCGGAGTCCTTGGCGTCGCCCTCGTAAGTGAACTCCGGGCCCACGGCTATGAGAGCATTGTTGCCGTCTCGGGCCGCGACTTTGATCTGCGTCGCCCGGCGGCCGCCTCCCGGCTCTTCCGCCAGGCCCAACCTGATGCCGTGTTCCACCTCGCTGCGCGCGTGTACGGAATTGGTGGCAACACGAGTTATCGCGCTGCTTCCTTCCTGGACAACATCAGGATCAACACCAACGTCGTAGAGGCCGCTCAGCGCTGGGGGGTAAAGAAAGTCGTGGCGATGGGGTCCGTTGCCATGTATTCGGACAGCGTGCCATTGCCCATGCGGGAAGAAGACCTGTGGCTCGGCCCCCCCCACTCGTCCGAGGCGCCCTATGCCCAGGCCAAGCGGGCCATGCTGGCTCAACTGGAGGCCTATCAGGAAGAGGCCGACTTGGACTTCGCGCTTCCGCTCGCCACCAATCTCTTCGGACCGCACGACAGATTCAACGAGCAGACAGGGCACGTTGTGCCCTCTCTAATTTCCAAACTGCATCGCGCGGTTCAGACCGGAAGTGACTTCCGCGTGTGGGGCACGGGGGAGGCTCAGAGGGACTTCCTCTACAGCGCCGACGCGGCCCGTGCGCTGCGGCTGATCGGCGAACGGTGGAGCGGCCCGGTCAACGTTGTGTCTGGAGAGCCGGTAACCGTCCGCGACCTCGTGGAGGAGCTGGTAGCGGTTGCGGGATTCTCCGGGACCATCTCCTGGGACTCGTCCATGCCGGACGGCCAGCGCGTTCGGGAATACGATACCGAGAAGCTTCGGAGAGTGGGATTCAAAGCAGGGCACAGCCTACAGACCGGGCTCGAGGCAACGTATGCATGGTATTCCGAGCACCACCATGAGGCGCGGA
>DAHVDN010000141.1 GCA_027313505.1 Candidatus Dormiibacterota bacterium | reverse complement strand
TCGGGGCGGCCAGACGGCCCTCGCCCGCGAGCTCAAAGGCGCCCGCTTTGCGCTGTGGAAGAACCCTGAGAACCTCACCCAGCGCCAGGATGCCAAGCTCAGTCACATCGCTCGGACCAACGACCGGCTCTATCGTGCCTATCTCCTGAAGGAGCAGTTGCGCCAGGTGTTCCACCTGCGTGGCCGCCGCGGTCTAGCGCTCCTCGACGACTGGCTGGTCTGGGCCCGCCGCTGCCGCATTCCCCCGTTCGTCAAGCTGGCCCGCTCCATCACCGCCCACCGCGAAGACATCGCCGCCACTCTCCACCATGAACTCTCCAACGCTCGGGTCGAGAGCGTCAACACCAAGCTGCGCCTGCTGACTCGCCTGGCCTTCGGGTTCCGTTCCCCCGACGCCCTGATCGCCCTGGCCATGCTCAGCCTGGGCGGGCTCTGCCCCCCGCTCCCCGGCCGCGGATGACCCACGGATCCGTCACAAGAGCCACAAATAGATGGGGCTGTCAAGCTGACTACCGCGGACCAGCCGCCACGACCTCGGCCCGGCCCGGCACGCCCGTCGTTGTCTGCTTCACTGTGAGTCCGACACCGCGTGGGCATTGTCTCCAGACATGAACGCTCGGGCCAATGTTGCGGGTGCGGCCTTGCCCAGCCGTCACGTTGGCGGCTGGTCCCTGCGGGATGTCTTCGGACCTGGCCAAAGTCGCACATCGAGTTCTTGCCACCAACAACGCAAGACGATGTAACAATCCCGTAACGATCGTCGTCCCCGACGTTCATGATAGGGCGTGGGTGATACCGTAGGTGTGGCGTACGGATGGTCGTCTGCAGGCGGAAACGTCGGCACCCGAATGATCGGCATAGCCGGCCAACGTACTGCCTCTATAGGGTCGCCGCCCACGGGTAGGCGGCCCTTGTTGTCTCATTCCAAGGATGTACCTTGAGCCCGTATGAGGTCAAGGCCCCTCCTGGGTGCCGGTATAGTCGAGGTGCGATGCAGTGCAAGTAGCGTTGCTCGGTGTTGTGGAAATCGTCGGGCTCAAAGGCAGCCGCAATGGCAGAGGTTGCGAGGTCCGCCAATTGAAGCTCTTCAATCCGACCCGGCTGGTCAATCTTTCCTGGCCTTGCGACAAACCTCCAGTCGATCTGGCACCCTGCTTCCTGCCGGAGCACAGCCTCGTACTTGCGTAGTTTATCTAGCTTGAAGCGAACGATGTGCGAAAGGGTGTAGTCGAGTTCAGTACGGTGTGCTCGAGCTAACCACGACAATCGCTCGAGTAGGTAACGAAAGGTATACAAATAGGCTCTGTCCTCGTCCAAAATCGCGTCTTCTCGGGGAAACTGACGCTTGCAGACGATGACGCTCGAAACGGTCAGAAATTCGGCTACTCCAAGTGTCTGAGCTATGTACAGTCGCTGCGGATGACTCCGAATGTTGGCCCAGTGGAGTACATCCGTCGGCCGGCGGTGCAAGTGAGCGCGGAGATCGACGAGTAACCGTGTTACCGAGGCACGGTCTTGCTCTTGGGCGGCGACCGCGCCCATTATGAAGTGATCGCGCGCCTTGTGTGAATGGCTGCGGTCGCCTGACTCATCTATGTACGCGTATAGCACGATTACCTGTTCCGTTCATTCCCATCTACCGTGGGCGGCCTCGGTGGTGCCGCAGTCACCGGCCCGGGCGGCGACGCGGTAGTATATCGCGATGCGGGACTGTCGGTGCCATTTGCGGGGTGTTGTTGTCGTGACCCCCGAGAAGTGAGCCAGGTGACGCGTACCCCGGTCAGTGGCCCACACCAATGAGAGTCGTGGCCGGGTTGTCGGACGATGGTAGCCCCTCGAATTCCGGCTCTTGTGACGGATCCGTGGGTCATCCGCGGCCGGGGAGCGGGGGGCAGAGCCCGCCCAGGCTG
>DAHVDN010000140.1 GCA_027313505.1 Candidatus Dormiibacterota bacterium | reverse complement strand
ACACCTATCAGGCGCTGTTCGTGAGATCACACGCCAGGTCGGGCGGACAGCACCAGACTACGGATCGGGGACCCCGCGGCAAGCTCGGCGAGTGGCCGAGCTCCGGATGAGACATTGCCTGGTACGCCGCCCAGGATCCGCGAAGGGTGCCGCGATGCTCGGCCAGACCGGCCACGGGCCTTGCCCTCCCCGCCGCGATGATCGTTCTTGACAAAAACCGGGACGGGCGGAGGCGGACGCAACCGGACAATCGGACCCAACTCGGCGGGTCCTTTGAGATCAAAACGGACGCTGGTAGACGGTCCTGAACACTGCCTCCTAGGACTGAGAAACCGACGGTCGAACACCAGTCGAAAGTTCCCCACCGTATTACTGCGCACCTGGTCCACGACCTCCCGGTCGGCCAGCCAGGTGGTTTCTATCTGATCGAAGAGCATCTGATCTCGGTCATTGCGATCGTAGCCAGATCGGATTTTTGCCGAGTCAAGTCCAAGGCACAGCCGGAGATCCAGGCCGAGATGTTCCCGTCAGCGCTGCTTATCCCTTTGGACCGACTGCGCCCATGCCTCCCACAGTTGCCTTGGCACGGATGGCCACATGTCTACGAGCTTGCCGATCAGTTGCTTGTCAGCCCCAAAGCCCTGCGGGTCAGCCTTGAGCGCTGAGAATGATTCAGGTGGACGGCGAATTGGCGCCGAGGTCCGGCCCAGCTGTCACCAGCACCGGTTACCGGGGAGTTGGACCTACCCCTCTATCCTTAGGCTCCCTAGGCCGGAGCGCTCAGGAGCAGAGATGCCAAGCAGACCTCTTCGGGTTGAAGAATCGCAACAGGTGCTACTAGCTGGGCTGGCGGCACTCCCGACTTCCACGGACCCAGCAGAGGCCACCGCCCGAGGCCTGGCCCATGAGGCGGCGCTCGCCCTGGGTGAGGTGACCGGCGTCGGCCGTGGGCCAGCCTCCGACGCTGCGCGCCCGCTGCTCTCGCTGACGCATGAGATTGAGGAAGGACGCGTTGCTGCCAGCCCCGGCTTGCGGTTGGCTCTGGAGCAGGCAATGGCGGCTCTCGACCCCCCCGGGCCTTCGATGGTGCCGCCACTGATCCAAGAGTACCGGTGGGGAGCTGACGGGGCCTACGTGCGGACGCATCTGATGGGAGATTGGGACAGCTACAGGGAAGCACGGGTGAAGTTGCTCGATTCCTCGGGCCTCCGATTATCCAACCGGGACCCAATGGCCGAGTTCAGCGAAGCGCTGGTGCGGGTCCTCTACAAGGGGAGCGTGGCGCGCAGCCGAATGCAGCGGAGCTGGGACGTTCTCTCGGCTCTCAACAGGCGCATCCATGTGGAGTACCTCGCCAATCCTGTTGGCTCCTGGGTGAACAATCACCTCGTCCTCCCGTCGTCGGAGGTGGACGACTGCGCGCTGGTGATCTTCATCGACCTCATGCCAGAGTCGGTGCTTGTATTCCCAGCGGCAGGTCTGGGGCCGATCGGCGCTCTCTTGGAGACGCGACGTCCTCAGCAGGAAATGAGCCTCGAGTTGACGCAGCGGAATTACAGTCTCATCCGATCCGACCCGGGAAGGTTTGCCTTGCTAGGGGTGGACGTCTGGCTGAGAATCGCGACTGGCGAGTGGTCGCTGGCACGCTCTGATGGCGCGCTTGCACCTTGGCCACGAGTGGGAATCGGGCCGCCGCCCACTGAGCGAGATTAGCCGGAAGGACCCCGGGCCAGCCCCCGCCGGATCCGAGCTTGACACCCTATTTGACACCCTAACCGGCGAACTCCGGCGTATCTGGGAGGACAGGACAGCCCATGAGGAACCGTCCCCCGAATACGGAATAGTCACCTACGGACGTCCGCGGACGCCCAGCTGCCAAATCCGCCCTTCCCGACCAGCTGCCTCTTTGGTCACCATGTTGTTTAGGACCTTGGGTCCTCTAGTCCGGAGAGGCA
>DAHVDN010000013.1 GCA_027313505.1 Candidatus Dormiibacterota bacterium | reverse complement strand
GGCCATTCGCCTCGCCCGTCTGGTTGTGCAGCTTATGCCGGAGGACAACGAGGCTCGCGGCCTGCTGGCGCTGATACTCCTGCAGGATTCGCGCGGGGCTGCCCGGCTGAACGACGATGGCGAGCTGGTGAACTTGGAAGATCAGGATCGGAGTCGCTGGGATCAGGAGGAGATTGATCTGGGGCTGAATGAGCTCGAAGCAGCCGGACAAGACCACCGACCCGGCCCCTACCTGCTACAGGCGGCGATCGCCGCTTGCCATGCTACCGCTGACCAGGCGAGCGCCACCACCTGGGCCAGGATCGCCGAGCTGTACGGGCAGCTGAAGCGGCTTTCCCCCTCTCCGGTCGTGGAGCTGAATAGAGCGGTGGCCGTGGCCATGGCCGATGGGCCAGAGGCAGGGTTGGAGCTGGTCGGTGCTCTGGCGGCAACCGGAGCACTTGAAGGCTACTATCTGCTTCCGGCAACCAGAGCCGATCTGCGGCGGCGGCTGGGACGCCATGCGGAGGCGGCAGCCGACTACCGCGAGGCGCTGGACCTGGTCACCACAGACTTCGAGCGCCCCTACCTCGCCAGTCGGCTCGCCGCGATCCCGCAAGAGGAAGCGCCGCAAGAGGCACGGGTGAGGAAGGTGTTTGAAGACAATGGCGGTGCGGAGTTGCGTCAGACTCCCGCCACCTCCGACCCTCCACTCGACGGGACTACAGCGCAATGAGGTCCACGCCCGGGGTATGCCCAAAGGAGGAGGCGGGGCGCGCTCGGGGGAAGGCGGCCGAGGCCAGGAGGAGAGGATGGACAGTAAGATCCTGAACGCGGAGACCGAGCTGCTCCTGCGATACCTTCAGGGGCTGCGTGATCATGTGCTGGGGACCCTTGAGGGCCTCACCGAGGAAGAGATGCACAGGGCGATGGTGCCCTCAGGCTGGACCTGCCTCGGCCTGATTCAGCACCTGGCTATTGATGTCGGACACTTTTGGTTCACCGCCTTCGTCTGGGGCGAGGGAGTCGACCTTAACAAGGCCGAGAACCCCTGGCAGGTTGCTGCCGACGCCTCCAGCGGGTCGATCAGTGATCTCTACCGTCGTGGAGCCTAGAAGAGCGATGAGGTGATCCGTGCGACCGCACTGACCGCTGCCCCAGTGTGGTGGCCCGAGGGCCGTTCGGCTTGTGGCGCCTCCACACGACCTACGGGAGGTGCTGCTCCACGTCATCACGGAGACCACATGCCACACGGGCCATCTGGATGCTGCCCGCGAGTTGATCGACGGCCGACAGGGGCTTGTGCTCACCGAGTAGAGCCCACCTGGGATACGATCACCACAGACGGCACTTGGGGATCAGGTCGGAGCGAAGTCTGGCATTAGCGCGCCGGTTTGCGAGGAGAGGGGATGTGATTGGGGACCACGAAAGCGAAGCCGACGACGAAGTGCTGCGGGCCTTTCTGCGCGGCCAGCGGGAATCAGTATTGGCGATCGTCGAAGGACTTGACGAAAAGTCCTGGCACCGCTCTGTCGTGCCCAGTGGCTGGACGCCGGCCGGGCTTCTGGAGCACCTGGGCGGAGCCGAGTGGCACTGGTTCCAAGGCGTCGTGGCAGGCAAGCAGCCGGAGCTGCCGGGCGACCTCGCGGAAGATCAGCCGCCCTACGACCCCCTGACTGTGGTGTTCACAAGCAACGAGCCCTCGGCGGAGGTCGTCACCTTCTACCTTGACCAATGCGCGCAGTCCGATGCGGTGCTCTCGGCAACCCCTCTCTCGGCGCCCCCACTGGGCAAGCACGGGCTTGGTGGATTCGAGCCACCGAATGTTCGTTGGGTCGTGTTGCACATGATCGAGGAGACCTCGCGGCATGCTGGGCATCTGGACATCGCACGGGAGCTCCTCGACGGCACGACCCGGCTCGGTGGCCGCTGACGCGCCGAACGGTGGGGCCGGTCGGGAAGGCTGGCTGAGGAGACGCTCCATTCCGGTCAGTAGCCACGTGCGACGTGGTGCCCACCAGCGAGTAGGGCTTGGGAGGCAAAGAGAGCGGCCAGTGGGCCTGCCATGGCTTGCATGGGGGCCGGCAGCCGGTGGGTGCCCGCCCGCTGGCCGGCCTGGCACCCAGCTTTCCGCGCAGCCCGGCCGGCCCCCAACACCCCAGCCTTGCCCGTTGGCAGCGCGGAGGGGCTCGGCGGCATCGAGTTCGGCCCGGAGCTCCTTAAGTGGCCGACCCCCGATTCGTGGCGGACTGTCCCAGCCGTTGCGAGACGCCCGTGTGGGCCCAATTGGGTGCCCCGGCTAAACGCGGAACGGAGCGAGTGCTCATTCGCTATAGAACGGGCGCACCTCAATCGCGTGGTACCGGGCGATCGGATGCGCGGCGGCCAGCTGGATGGCCTGCTGCCGATCCGCGCAGCTGACCACGTCGATCCCGGCGATGAACTCCTTGGTCTCTGTGAGGGGGCCGTCGGTCACAAGCGTCTCTCCGTCGCGTACCCGGACCGTCCTGGCGGTGTCCGGGCTCTCCAACGCGTTCCCCAGGACCTGCAGCCCTCGCCGCTCAACGTCCAGGCGCCAGACTTCGCCCTCGTCCATCACAGCCTGATCGTCGAAGGGCACTGCCGACGTTTCTCCCGTCCACATGATCAGCAAAAATGGGCGGGCGGCGCCGTCCTCGCCGCGCCCGAACGCGGAGGCCTCCTTCCCAAGCTGTAGCCCATCCATGAACGGCCGGACCTCAACCGTCTGGAACCAAGACGAAGGGTGCTTGGCCGCCACTTCAACCGCCTCTTCCAGGTCGGCGCACTCGAGCAGGTCGAACCCTGCCACGAACTCCTTGGTCTCTGCGAACGGACCGTCGGTCACCAGCATCTCTCCGTCTCGTACGCGCACTGTCGCAGCCGTCTCCGGGAGATCCAGCTCCCGACCAAGCAGCCGCACACCGCGGCCCTCCATCTGCTTGACCCACAGGGGGCACTCCCGCTGCAGGACCGTCATTACCTCCTCGGTCGGGATCCCTTCAGCCGCGATGAATAGTAGGTACTTCATCTCAGCCCAGCCGCCAGCAGGCGTATTGGATGAACTCCGGTTGGCACGGCGTGTGCCCGCATCGCTTGGCCTCTAGATGGGTCTGCCTCATGTCACCTCCCTTTGATCTGGAGTTGGCGCTTACAACGCTACGACGAACGGGAACCGCCTGCAAGGACAGGCGCGCGGAGTTTGTGGCTGGTCCTCGTCTTTTTCCCGCCCCCAACCACGCCGGCGCTGCCCGCGTCATGGCTTTTGTCCTTCACTCCCTGGTCATCGGCCGACTTCAGCGAGCCCGGATTGAGAAGAGCAGAAGGGCAACCTGCGGTTGATGGGGGCCATCTGGTCGGTGGCCCAGCCCATGCCGCACCGCGTCACAGACGCGGTCGAATGGAGAGGCCTTCTCTAAAACTGCAGCCCCGGAGGCGAACTCAAGTGGCAGGTGAAGACCTTTCCAATTTGGGATACCGGCGACCCCCCGGCCCTGTCGCAAGTGGGTGTCACGACACTCAGATCGGGCCAGGTGTTCCCCATGGCCCTCGGAGTCCACCCGTGGTGATTCCGAGGACGTTCCCGCGCGCCCAACCCGGACCGACTTCCGGACAGCCGAGGTGCCGCTGGTGGCGGCCCGGCCATCCGTCGGCGCCGGCTCAGCCGCTGAGTAGGCCGACGAAGTCGGTCTCGGCCAGGGCGCGCGCCAGCTCGCGGCCACCAAGGTCTATCTCCATGGCGCTGTCGTAGACGAACGCATACACGTCCTTGAAGAGGTGGGGGGAGAACCCCCGAGCCGAAAGCCTCTCGCCCAACTCGGAGTTCAGCCTCAGCTCCTGCTCGACCTCCCTGGCGGCAAGGAGAAGTGCTTCCAGGATCCTCAATTCCACCGTGTACTCCTCGACGAGGACTGGGTCGCCAGCCTCCTCGACCAGCCTCACAAGTCGCGAGCGCAGGTCAGCTATCTCCTCCAGGTACTCCGCCTGCTCGCTTTCGACCATGGTGTCTCCCCGGCCTGTGGCCCCAGGGCCACAGGCCAGCCGCTCAGTGAATGAGGTAGTGCGTGGCGATGATCGGGGCAATCAGGATGGCGATGATGTTCACCACCTTGATCATCGGGTTGATGGCGGGTCCGGCAGTGTCCTTGTAGGGGTCGCCAACCGTGTCCCCGGTTACCGCAGCGGCATGGGCATCTGTCCCCTTGCCGCCATAGTTCCCCTCCTCGATGTACTTCTTGGCGTTGTCCCAGGCGCCGCCTCCAGAGGTCATCTGAAGGGCCACGAAGAGCCCGACCACGATGGTCCCGATAAGCATCCCACCGAGTGCGACCGGACCCAGAATGAAGCCCACCAGCAGCGGAGCCACAACCGGGATCAGACCCGGAATGATCATCTCCCGCTGCGCCGCACGTGTCACGATCGCAACGCAGCGGCCATAGAGCGGACGTCCGGTGCCGTCCATGATCCCCGGGATCTCCCGGAACTGGCGTCGAACCTCGTCGACCACCCCCCCGGCGGCTCGCCCCACAGCCTGCATCGACAGCGAGGCGAACAGCATTGGCAGGATGCCCCCAAACAGAAGGCCCACGATGACAGTTGGGTTGCCGAGGCCGAAGTTGTAGTGATGGTTACCCAGCGTGAGGGTGTAGCCGGCGAACAGGACCAGGGCGGCCAGCGCGGCCGACCCAATGGCGTATCCCTTGGTGACCGCCTTGGTGGTGTTCCCGACGGCGTCCAGGGGATCAGTGACCTTGCGCACGGACTCGGGCAGGTCGGCCATCTCGGCGATGCCTCCCGCGTTGTCGGTGATCGGGCCGTAGGCATCGATCGCCACCACGATGCCCACCATGCTGAGCAGGGCCATCGCCGCGATCGCGATTCCATAGAGGCCCGCCAAAGCGTAGGCTCCGAGGATCCCGACTCCGATGACGAAGACGGGGGGCGCCGCCGCCTCCAGTCCCACAGCCAACCCGGCGATGATGTTGGTGGCGTGTCCGGTCTGGGAGGCGCGGGCGATGCCTCGGACCGGGCTGAACTGAGCGCCGGTGAAGTACTCGGTGATGGCAACTATCAGGATGGTGATCACGATCCCGATCACCCCGGCGTAGAAGAGGTTGATCACGGGGTGGCCGAGGACCTTGGCCGAAAGGGTGCCACTGGAGTTCAGTGCGATCGTGAGGATGGCGAAGCCGATGATCGCGATCACCCCAGCCCCGACCAGGCCCCGGTACAGAGCCCCCATGATCCAACCGCCCTTGCCGATACGGACGAACATGGTCCCCACGATCGAAGCCACGATGCTGATAGCTCCCAGGAGAAGGGGGTACACGGTCAGTCCGAAGTTGTGGAACTCCAGACCTCCGAGCAGCATCGCTGCGATCGCAGTCACCGCATAGGTCTCGAATAGGTCCGCAGCCATGCCGGCACAGTCGCCGACGTTGTCGCCGACGTTGTCGGCAATAACCGCCGGGTTGCGCGGATCGTCCTCGGGGATCCCCGCCTCGATCTTCCCCACGAGGTCGGCGCCGACATCGGCCGCCTTGGTGTAAATGCCACCTCCCAGGCGGGCAAAGACGGAAATCAGCGAGGCGCCGAAGGCGAGGCCCACAACCGCCTGGGGCTTGTCCATGATCCAGAAGGCGATGGTCACCCCGAGCAGGCCAAACCCCACAACGAAGAAGCCGGTGACCGCCCCACCGTTGAAGGCCACCTTGAGAGCCGGTGCCAGACCACCTCTGGCGGCCTCGGCGGTGCGGTAGTTACTTCGGACCGAGACATTCATGCCCACATAGCCGGCACTCGCCGAGAGGGCGGCGCCGAACAGGAACAGCAGCGCGGTCTGCCAGCCCAGCGAGCTGTTGATCAACCCTCCGAGCGCCAGCAGGATCGCCAGAGCGACACCAATAACGGCGATGATGGTGTACTGGCGGTTCAGATAGGCGGAGGCGCCCTCCCGGATCGCCTGACCGATCTCCTGCATTCGTTCATTGCCGGGCGATCGGCGCAGGACCCATCGGGTCAAAAACCCACCATAGGCGAGAGCTAGGATTCCAGCTAGAAGTACGGGGATCAGGACCGATCGATTCATGAGCGCGAAGACCTCCCAGCCGCGCGGCAAAAGTAGAGGGAAACTGTTGGAGTGGGCACCAGCCCGGAGACTGCCAGCTAAAGCAGCCGAAGCTGCCGGATTATATCTTTGTCGCCCGGTGCTCCACCATCTTCCCAGATCAGCGGTGCCTTGATGGGGAATTCTGAAGGGAACTCAGCCTCTTGAACCAAACCAGCTGGATCGTGGCGGTCGGGGACGAGGTCCTGTCGGGGCACACCCTTGACACCAACTCCAACTGGCTCGCCGCCCAACTGCGTGAGACGCCGTACCCGGCCGCGCGCATCGTGGTGGTCCCCGACTCTCATGACGAGATTGGGGCGGTGCTGGGGGAGGGTCAGCGCCAAGGCATCGCGCGGATCTTCTGCTGTGGCGGCTTGGGTCCAACGCCGGACGATCGCACCGTGGCGGCCCTGGGCAGCTTTTTGAGTGTTCCTCTGATCGAAGACCCCGGAACCTTGGCGCGGGTCCGGGGCCGCGTGCGGCGTATGTATGACGAGGGTCGGATCCCCAGCCCCGAGCCCAACTCTGGCAATCTCAAAATGGCCCTTATTCCCGCCGGGGCGCTGGTGCTGCGCAACCCGGTCGGTATGGCCCCTCCGTTGGCCATCCCCTTGCCAGGGAATCCCCCGGATCGCTGGCTGCTGGTGCTGCCCGGAGTTCCTCGGGAGCTTCGTGCGGCCATAGAGGAGGAGGTGGTCCCCGTTTTCTGCAAGGGTGCGAGCGCGACCCTGTACGAGGAGGAGCACTACTCGGGAGTTCCGGAGTCGCAGTTCTACCCCGTGCTGATGAGGCTGGCCGAAGAGCACCCTGAGGTGCGCTTCGGCTCCTACCCCCAGGGTCAGCCGGGGGAGGTGATCATCCGGGCGTGCTCCGGTGACCGGGACTCCCTGGGAAGGGCGATGAGGGCGCTGCGCGAGCAGTCGCCCATCATCCCCTCCTGATCAGCGCGCTACCCGATGGTTCTCGAAGCAGGCGCTGCAGTACACAGGTCGGTCGTATTTGGGCTCAAACGGCACCTGGGTCAAGGTCCCGCAGTCGGCACAGACGACCTCGTGCATTTGCCTTGGTGCCCTTGGCCCCGAGGAGCCGTAACCACCACCACCGCCTTGGCGCGAGGCCTTGGCAAGCTGCCTGCACGGCTGGCAGCGAGTGGGCTGGTTGACCAAGCCCTTGGACTGATAAAACTGTTGTTCCCCGGCCGTAAAGATAAATTCCGACCCGCACTCCCGGCAGGTCAGGGTAACGTCGACGAGGCTCAATCCGAGCATCCTCCAACACCTAGCTAGCCAGGACCACTCGGTCGTGCCTTGTATCGCCGCCCGGAACTGTCTGGCGGCCGGTACTATAGCAGGGAAGGGGTAAAGATGCGACTTCTAGTCGCAATTGACGGCGTCTCAGAAGGTAAACAGGTCGATGCCGCCGGCAACGGGAAGTTCGACTCCCGTCACATAGCCCGCCTCCTGGCTGACTAGGTAGCACACCGCCGCCGCAACATCGGCTGGCTGGCCGGGAGCCCGAAGGGCGGTCCTCAGCACCATCCGATCCACCATCTCGGGCGGGGTCGTCCGGAAGGATTCGGTTGCGATGATTCCGGCTACCACCGCGTTGCTGGTTATGCCGTGGCGGGCTCCCTCAAGGGCCAGCGACCTCATGAGGCCAAGGATCCCAGCGGAGGTGGTTGCGGAGCTTGCCTGCCCGAACCCACCACCAACTCCGGTTATGGAGGACATGAAAATGAGTCGGCCGTAATTCTGGGCGCGCATATGGGGCCAGACCGCCTGGCTGCAGTTGTAGGCTCCGGTCAGGTTCACCTTCAGGTCGCGGTCCCAGAGCTCCGGTGACTGGTCCATGAGCTGACCGACGTGGTCGTGGCAACCGGCGTTGTTAACCAGAATGTCGAGGTGCCCAAACTCGGCGACCACCTGGTCGATCGCCTCCCTGGCCTGTTGGAAATCAGTCACATCCATCTGCACCGCCTTGGACCGACGTCCCATCTGTGCGATCTCCGCAGCGGTGCGCTCCGTATACACCACCCGATCGGCAGCCATCACCTGAGCCATCACGCTCCCGCTGGCGGCAGCAACCTCTTGGAGGTTGGGGTCCGATTCGATCAAGAGGTCCGCCACAACCACGTCACATCCGGCCCGCGCCAAGGCCAGCGCGTCCTCGCGCCCAAGCCCCCGCGAACCCCCCGTGACCAGGGCCACCCGTCCGGTCAGATCGAACATTGCCATACTGGCACTCGAGTGTAGCCGCCCAGATAGTCGGCAGACCCGTCCGCACTGGTGGCATCGGCCAGGGGGTTCGACGCGCCACGGGCATGAGTTCCGGGAGAGCGATGGTGACGAACGTGCGAGCGACTAGTCGAATGGGTCTGAAAGCAATCAACCTACCGCTGATGGCCTTGGCAACCTTTTCGGCGGGTCTGCTACTTGCGGCCTGTGGACAGAACGGCGAGGCTACCAAGTCGGGACCCCAGATCATCAAGGACACCGCCGCCGCGCTGCAGACCGCCAAGTCATACAGGCTGGAAGGGGTCGTGCCCATCTCCGGAAGTTCCGGCTCCTTCACCTTCGACGTTGCCGGAGCCGCGGTGGGAGCGGGTACCTTCACCCTCGGCACCCTGACCTTCCAGCTGGACGAGATCCGTGGAACGGACTACATCAAGAGCAAGACGCTTTGGCAGGGGATTGACGGAGGCGCCCTGCAGTCACTCCTCGCCAACCGCTGGGTCTCGATTCCTGCAAACAACCCGCTGGCCAAACAACTCACAACTGGATTGGCGTCGCTGACGTCGGCTCGCCAGGAGGCCCAGGCGATTCTGAAAGGGGAGGCTGGCGCCAAGCGTGGGACCAGCGGAACCTCAGGTGGTCAGGCCGTCATCCACGTTTCCGAGGGTACGGGCAGCACCGCCAGCGTGGTCTACGTCGCTACCAGTGGGGCTCCGTACCCGGTGCGAGTCGTCGGACAGGGAAAGGACTACCTGGCGTTGTCAGACTACAACCAGAACTTCAACGTAACCGCCCCTCATGGGTCAGTAAGCCTCCTCGACGTTATCGCGGGGCTCGGGGCCGGCTTTGGGTCCGGACCGCGCTCCTAGGCCACCCCTTGCGGCGGGAGAGCGCGCAGTTCAACGCTGGCTCGGCTCAGCACTCGGTCGCCCGAGTCGGCCAACGCCTCCAGCTCTACCGTTGCCGAGGCGCCCCCGACCTGCACGACCGTGGGATTCCCGGTTAAGGTCTGGCCCGATGGGAGTGGGGCGGAGAAACGGCAGCTCACCCGGGACGTCCAAGCTTGTCCCTGGGCCCAGCGCTCCACTTGGGCACAGGCTGCCCCCAAGGAGAGCAGTCCATGGGCGATTGTGGATGGGAGCCCTGCCGCCCTGGCGAAGTCCGCATCCAGGTGAATGGGGTTGTGGTCGCCCGAGGCCTCAGCGTACTCATCGATCCGCGCCTGGGTCAGGTGCTGCCGCAGCGGCGGGGGAGTTACCGCGTCCGGCGGCGGGAAGCTCACCAGCACTGATTCCGCGCTCACTGGCGTCCTCGAACCAGAAACAGGCTACGGGAGTGCGCGACGGCTACACCGGCACCGTCTGCACCGTGGCAGGTGAGCTCCAAAAAAACCATTCCCCGTCCCTCCTCTGCTCGGGAGATGGTTCCCGTCGGCCTGATCCGCTCCCCGAAGGTCATCGGCCGGTCGAACCAGAATTCCTGCTCGCCGTGGAGAAGCCGGGGCAGGTCGAGGCCAATCTCCGGATCCGAGAAAACCATGGGTACGATCGGCCAAAGCAGATAAACAGATGCGAAGCATGCAAGCGGGCGCGCGGGCTCGAAGCTCTGCTCCTCACCGGCCACCGCGAGAAGGTATGCGGTGTGACGCTGGTGGTCCAGCTCCTGCCAGTCTGCTGCGTAGGTCCTGCCCAGGCAGCCTGCATTGAAGGCCATCTGGTTCCAGGATAAGCGTCGGACAGGTCGGCATGACGGGTCTTTGGCGGCGGGCGCCGGGCGAAGGCAGTTCCTCTCTTTGACACCTCGGACCGCCCTCTGATAGGGTGGCCGCAATCAGCCGTCGCGAGGGAGTTGAGGCGGCTGTCAATTCCGCAGGGAGCTTGGGGAGAAGCTACTTGCCGCGTCCGAATCTGCGTCTGACACATGCCACCGTGGTCCTGGTCGCCTGTGGACTCCTCCTGGTCGGCTTCCTCTCGGGAGCGCCGGCAGGAATTCAGGCGGCGGCCCAGTCGGCGGGCTACTGGCCTGCGCCAGCTTCTTTTCAGGCTGGCCAGTACTACGACAAACCAGCCGCCGTCCCGGGGAGCATCCCGGTCCTACCGGCCCCGCTGGTGACCGCGCCCAGTTCGTCCACCCTCGCGTTGCTCGCCGCTCGCTACCGGACGACCGGCCAGGAGTTGGCCTGGGCAAACGGGATCGACGCGGGTAAAGTGATCAAGCAGGGCCAGACCCTGCTGGTCCCACCACCTGGGCCAACCGTTCTTGTCCGGGTGATGCCCGGGGAAACCCTCACCTCCTTCGCTGCGCGCTTCCGGGTCAGAACTGGCGTCGTTCTGAACTACAACAACCTCAGCACCCTCGGCCCCCTGACTCCCAACAGCTTTCTACTCATGCCCAAGGCGGTCTCACCGTCGTCCCTGCCCTCGGCAGACTTTGTCCCGACGGGTCCGGGATTCCCGGAGGTTGTTCCGTCCAAACCCACCGCGACCAACCCCTTCCCATGGGGTCAATGCACCTACTGGGTGGCGAGCCAGCGCTACGTCCCCTGGAGCGGCAACGCGATCCAATGGTGGTCCGCTGCGCAGCGCTATGGCCAGCCCGAGGGGCAGGTCCCAGTCGTCGGAGCGATTGCGGTCTATGGCGGCACCTACTACGGTCATGTGGCGTTCGTCACCCAGGTACTTCCTAACGGGAGCTGGCAGCAGAGCGAGATGAACGTATATGGGCTAGGCGTACTGGACACGAGGACCATGGCGCCGGGCCAGGATGGGTTCGTCGGCTTTATCTACTGACTTCGAGTCCCCGGTCCACAATGCCGTTGGCCCACTGCGCCAACAGCTTGGCCACAACGAGTCCCGCGATCGAGAAGCGGGGTTGAGCAACTTCAGGGCCAGATTCGGGCGCTCCTTTCGTGGCCCTTTCGGAGGGGTTGGATCGGGTCTCCAGCCTCAGATCGCTGATCCAGGTCGCCACTCGGCCGATGTCCAGCACCCCGGTGCCCCGGATGCGGCTTGGTGAGCCCCAGTCGACCTGGACATCTGCTTCGAGGGATGCCGGCTGGCTCGTCTTCCGCGACGTGCGCCGATGATCGATCGACGCTGCGAGGAAGAAGGCAGAAACCCAGTAGTCCCAGCGGGTCTGGCCACTTGCCGAAGTGCAAATCGGGGATCGAGCAGAGGGTGACGGCTCCGGCGAGTCGGGTTTAGGGACCAGGTCCAACCCCCAAGAGATCTGCGTTCGGATGCACAGGGTTCGCCTGCCGCTTGGGGCCGATCTGCCCGGGCCACTCGTGTTGCAACCGTCCGAAACGCTGACAAGGCCGTGCCTCGACGATGGTTGCACCACATGAGGTAACCCAATGCGAGCGGGACCAAGGCCCATCTGACGAGCCACCCGCGATTGGTGAATGGCGGATTCCGGACCTCGATCGCTCAGCTGCCGGCGCCGGCGCTCCCATCCATGATCCGCGCCGGGCAATTGACCCTGGCCGTCTCCAGGTACGCCCTGACCCCAACGGCGACTGATGAGCGACCCATCGGTTGGAGCGCTCAGGGTTCCGCTCCGGCCCAAAGTCAGCGCGGGGCTGCTGCCCCCAGCGCGCGGAATTATTCGCTGGGGAGTTGCCGGCACCGCGCATCCTCGGAGTCCGACCAGCCAGACGTCTGTCCCCCGCCAGGTCGGCGTCGGTCGAACCGGGGACTAGAAGGGATCGGCCTCGGCCCCGACCGAACAGATCCTCTGGTCGCCGCACCCGATACGCGCGACGCGCGTTCTGGGGACGACTTCCCATCCCGGAGCCCGTTTACCGCGTTGCCAGTTGTCGCTGAAGACTCCGAGAGGGCTCGGGGAGGGTGGCTCCTTTGCCTTCGCGGCACCGCACACCCTAGCTTGACCTCGTACCGGTGTGATCGGGGTGGTGTGGAGCCAGCGAGCTGGGAGTCGCCGCTGGCCAGGAGGGCTCTGGTCGAACCAGCCGCATTGGACCTGACAATTGCCGGGTGACCGTGCCTGGCTGGTCGCCTTCGGGCAGTGGCCCTATCGGCGGGCGTGGCGCCGTAAACACCTTCAGCTGACCCCGGGTGGGGCTCACTCGAGGTTGAAAGCCACCCAATCACCTGACCGACCGGGTTGCGGCCGACAATCCGCTGGGAGATCTCACCAATAAGGAGCCCCAGGTATAGGTGGTCATCTTGTTGCGGGCGCCGCTGGAGCTTAAGAATCCATTGTCGCCCGGGCGTTCGGCCAGATTCTGAGTCTCTAACAGCAGGATCGGTCGGTGGCTACCCCGCGAAGCGGTACCCGATGCCGGGCACCGAGTGGATGTAGGTGGGGTGCTCGGCGCTGGGTTCGATCTTGCGCCGCAGGCGATACACGTGCGCGTCGACGGTGCGCGTCTCGATCTCCACCTCGTACCCCCAGACTCTGCGCAGCAGTTCCGCCCGACTCATCACCTGTCCAGGCCTGCTCGCCAGCAGCGCCAGCAGATTGAATTCGGTAAGGGTGAGCTGCACCTCCTGGTCATCGTGATAAACCTGTCTACGCCGGAGGTCGATGCTGAGCCCAGGGAACTCGAATTTTTCCTTGATCGGGTCGCCTGGAACTGATTCGGACCGTCTCAAGTGGGCGCCGATCCTAGCCACTAACTCCCGCACCTCGAAGGGCTTGACCACATAGTCGTCTGCCCCGAGCTCCAGCCCCACAACCACGTCGATGGTGTCGCTCTTGGCGGTCAGCATGATGATGGGAATCTTGTGCCCATCGGCCCGCAGCTTCCGGCAGACATCGAGCCCGCTCATACCCGGCAGGTTGATGTCCAGCAGCACCAAGTCTGGGGAGTTGTGCTGGACTGATTCGAGACCCTCTGGGCCGGTCTCCGCCTCCAGGACGTTGTAATGCTGAGGCTCGCAAGCCAGCCGGATGATTTCCCGTGTGGCCGGGTCGTCCTCAACTGTGAGGATGGTCTTATTGCCGCCGCTCATGCGCCCTGTGCCTCCAGGTATTCGGTCACCGTGTTCAGGAAACTCTTCACATCGATCGGCTTGGTGATGTAACCGGAACAGCCCGCCTCCATCGCCTCCCGTTCGTCGCCGAGCATAGCCCTTGCGCTGAGTGCCACTATCGTCGTTCGGGAGGTCCGCGGGTCCGCCTTTAGCAGGCGGGTGACCGTGAGCCCATCGATGCCAGGAAGTTGTATGTCCATCAGGATGAGGTCGTAAGGATGCGCCTTCGCCTTCTGCAAGCCCTCTTGGCCGTCGGTTGCAGTGTCCACCTTAAAGCCTTGACCGCGCAGAACCAGCGTCGACAACTCCAAGCTGGAGGGATTGTCCTCGATCACCAAGATCCTGTTTCGCATCTGACCGTCGGGCCGCAGCCCGCGCAGTGGAAGGGTAACTGTGAAGTTGGCACCTCGCCCTAGCTGGCTATCGACCTTGATGGTCCCCCCATGCAGACCGACCAGCCTCTTCACCAACGCCAGACCCAGCCCCGTTCCCTCGAATTGGCGGTCGGCGGAGGCCTGCACCTGAAAGAACTCACTGAAGATCTGGCCGTGGTGGTCCGGGTCGATACCAATTCCGCTGTCCTTGACTTGGACCAGAAGCTGCCCGGCCCGAGGCTTTGTCCTGGTCTTCACTACCGCCTGCCCGCCGTCCGGGGTGAACTTGATGGAGTTGGATAGCAGGTTGTAGAGAATTTGCTTGAACTTGCCCTTGTCCGCCCGAAGCAGGGCGGTCTCGTTGTCAACTTCCACCAAAAGCGAGACCCCGGCCCGCTCCGCGAGCGGACGCACTACCGTCAGCACCTCTGAGATGCAAGTACCGAGCTGGAACTCCTCGTATTGAAGCTCCAGCCTTCCCGCTTCGATCTTGCTGAGGTCGAGCACGTCGTTGACGAGGTTGAGCAGGTGACGACCGCTGGAGTGGATGTTCTCAAGGCACTCCTGCTCCTGCTGAGCGCTCATCTTGCCGGCCAAATTGTCCTTTAGGATTTCGCTGAAGCCAAGGATCGAGTTCAGCGGTGTTCTCAGCTCGTGACTCATGTTGGCGAGGAACTCGCTCTTCAGTCGGCTGTTCTCACGGATTTGGGCGTTGGCCACCTCAAGCTCGTGCTTCTGGAGAGCGATCTCCTGGAGCTGCCGCTGGGCCGATGCGTGCAGCGAGGCGTTGTCGACACTGATCGCGGCCTGGTTGGCGATGACCCGGACCAACGCCTGCTCCAAGTCGGTGAACGGCTTGACGGTCTTCCGCCCCAGGGTCAGCGCGCCGACCACGCGGTTGGGAGACTCCAGGGGCATGACCATCACGCTCTTGGGCGTGGTCCCGGACGAGAGTGTCTTGAACCGAGGGTCCGTGGTGGCGTCCGATACCCTGACCGCCTTTCGTTCAGCAACCGACCAGCCGACTATGCCCTCTCCCAAGCCAAAAGAGGCAACACTGGCCACCTGCTCGGTGTATGGGTAAGTCACCATGGCTGTGAGCTTGGTTTCCTCGTCGTCAAGCAGGAACACCGTCTCGGAATCGCATTCGACCAGCTGTGAGAGTGCCCTAAGGGTGAAGTCGATGTTGACCTTGAGGTCCAGACTGGACGTGAACAGATTGCCCACCCGCTCTAGCAGGTCGACCATCGCCTTGTCGTCCATCGGCCTCGGATTATAGGTCGCGATTGGCGATGGAACCGGGTCGAGCGCAGGCGCGGTTCGACCAGGACCGTTCACCGCTTGTGCCGCGGCGCTTCTCCGCCCAGCGCGCAGGGGGGTAGTCAGCAGTTCCAAGGTCCTGTGACAATAAAGGAATTCCCGGACCGATTCATGAAGCGAATCGACATGAGCCCTGCGGACAGTCCTGGATCTAAGTGAAAATCTCCCCCGACGCCAGCCCAGATCGGGCTGGGGATTCGACCCAGAGCAGCTTGCTGGCCGTAGGGAACCAACTCGGCGGTGGCCCAGCTGGTCTCGATCGGAAGGCTGAGAGCGGTGAAGCTGGGGTAGTACATACCGGCCCCCTGGTACTGCTGGAGCTGAACATCAAGGATATACGGCTGAGCTTGCAAGCTGACCTCCATCGCCAAGTTGAATCTCGACGCCCCCCCCACCTGATATGGGGAGCAGTTCGGAGCTCCGCCCAGAAGTTGGAAGGAGGGGATCGCCGCGCGAGTCACGTGGCCTTCGAGAGCACCGCTCACCGTCAGGCTCTCATTTGCATTGCTGCTCGGTGGCGTCTCCGCGGCTCCCGCTCCAGCGCCGCGTACGGCACAACTCCAAGTGCCGGAAAGTGAGTCCGATCGGGCTGGGTGGCTGCCCCCGATGGGCCCAAACTTGACATCCATGGTCCCGCTCAGCCCGCCGGCCCCCACCGTCACCGTGCCGGACTCGGCCGCGGGAGTTCCAGTTAGGGTTAACTGCGACCCCTCAGATCCGTTTCGCCCTCCAATTCGGTAGCGTCCCGGGCCGTTGTAGGTTGGTAGCTGAACGTTAAGTGTGGAGGTCCGCCCTGGAAGCGGAAGGTCCAAGGTTGCCGCGTATCCCACTCCCGGGTACATCCCGCAACGGAGTGGGTACCCATGCTCGATGGTCAATTCCTTGGAACTGCGCCACACCAGAGCTTCCGGAATGGAGTGGCCACCCGTCGGTGCCGAGACTGGCTGGACCTCCGGCGCGGGCGCGACAGCGTGGTCATGCGGGTCCTCTCGTCTGCGCCGGGCGGCGAGATGAACAGCGGCTCCGCCGCATCCCGCCAGTGCCATCAGGCAGAGAGCAGCCGAGATGAGGCATACGGCCACGCCGTGAAGTCGGCGCGACATCACCATCTGGTCGGATCGCCCTCAAGGGAACGTGGACAGATTGCGGGCATGACCTGCCAGTCACGGTACGCCAATGGCCACCTTAATTTCAAGCTCTGGCACCGTCTTGAATTCCTCGGCATTCGCCTAACATGTCTGCGGGAGTGCATGGGTCCAGGTGGGCCCCTCGATCTTCAAAATCGATGGGGGGCGCGTAAGGCGTCCCCGGAGGGATCGTTCCCCTCGCCTCCCGCCAATTCAAAATTGCCTTATTCGGCGCCACCAGCGCGGTCTTCGCCTGCTCGCGGAGCGAGGTTTGACGGCAACGCTGACGGCAGCGGGAGTCGGTGCCACCAGGAGCAAGCCCCGCCTTCTCCTGGTGGTCACGGGCAGTCGCTGAGGAAGCCCATCCAACCGCCCTGGCCAACCAGCACCCACTATCCCGAAGGTTCACACGTCGGTTGGCACGGGCGGTCCGATTGCTTGGTGGTCTGCCTGGACGCCCACCTCCAAGGCCGGATCATGTTCTCCGACCCGAGCCAGGAGCGAGCCGGACGATGTGAAAGTCCCGGTCAGTGAGATGGCTCGGCCGTTTGCCTCAATCCGACCTTGCTCGCGGCCCCGGAGCCAGGGCGAATGTCACGATCACGCGCGCTTCTAGCAGGACGCTGCCAGACTCGACGTCGACCTGGCTTGGGCCAGCGGCCGCTCCCATCGGCTGCAGCGCCCCTGCCATCATGGCCATCTTGACCTGATGCCGGGGCCGGTTGCCGCCCTCTTCCTGGATCCGGATTGGTCGCCCCAGCGCCAGTCCCAGAGAGTCCGCACAGACCTCAGCCCGTTGTCGAGCGTCTGTTGCGGCACGCCGCACGACCTCCAGGTGCTGAGGATTGCGGCCGCTGACCGACCAGTAGGGACCGCCGACGTTGGCTTCGGCCTCGTCGACCGCTCGACTGATCAGGCTGCTCAGAGGCCCGTCCGCGTCGAGGCGGACCTGGACTGTAGCCTGGGCGCGGTGGCCGACCGACTGGCCGCGCTCGTCATACCGTCGGTCTACCTGGACCCCCGTCGTGATTCGGCGCGTCTCCGGGATCTCAAGCTCGTCGAGGAGCCCGACCAAGCGCTTGGAGTGTCGGGCGGCCTTCTCATAGGCTCTGCCCTTGTCGCGGTCCTCACCAACAACCTGCAACCGGATCTCCACCCGGTCAGGAGGCACGCTGGCCGTGCCTACTCCGTTCATGGTGATCGTGTCGAGGCCTGCCCGGAACGATTGGGCGTCTTCCACTGCACTCCCCCTGGTCAATCCTGGGCTAACCGGATGTGATCCGCCTCCACTCGACGAATCTTCTCCCCAGGGACCCCAGCGCGCAAGCGGGGGGCGAGGGCGACTCGACATCCTCGACCTCTGGCTGCGAACCAGCCGCACGATCTCGAACCATGGGCGCCGCCGGGTGGCGACGACAGCAGCGAGAGCTGGTTACTAAGACGAGCCTGGGTAAGCCGACACGCCGGCAAACCTTGCCGAAGGTGGATGGCAGGCCGGCCCGCATGATCAGGTCGGTCTACTAACGCTCCTATTAGTAGACCGGCCGTCTCAAGCAGGCCCGGCGTCATCGTCAAGACCTTCCGATCACCGCGTCCATCCGCTGCACCGCGGCTTGCTGCATGTCTGGGGTGACGTGGGAGTAGCGGTCCAGGGTCATCGCGATCGTGGAGTGTCCGAGCATCTCAGAGACCACCTTGGGATGGACTCCTTCCCTCAGCAGAAGGGTAGCCGCGGTATGTCGCAAGTCATGAAAGCGGATCTGTTGCAGCCCAGCCTGGGTCAGCAGGGGCCAGAACTCGCGACGAAGAACGTGCTCCCCCGAGAGGGGCTGCCCCGTAGGGCCGGTGAACACGAAGTCGTCATCGGTCCACTCAGCACCCACCGCTTCGCGCTCCCCCTCCTGCGAGATGCGCCGCTGCCGCAGGGCCTCTATCGCCCTCATAGTCAGAGCGATCTGGCGCCTTCCCCTTGCCGTCTTGGGCTCGCTCAGAGTCCATCCGCCTCCAGGCTTGGGGACCAGGGTCGCCACCACGCGCAGATTCCTGCGGTCGAAATCGACAGCGTTCCGCCGCAGCCCGAGCACCTCCCCGAGTCTCATTCCTGTGCTCACCGCCACCACGAAGAGGGCTTCGAGCCGATGCCCCCGCGCCGCGTCGAGGAATGTAAGAACCTCCTCCGGGCCAAGGGTTGTCATGTGAGATGGACTCATTCGAGGAGGCCGAACCAGTTCAGCCACGTTCCGGGAGAGGCGACCCCAGCGCATGGCATCAGCCAGCGCTCGGTGGAGCACCGAGTGGGCCTGGTGAACTGAAGTCAGACTCAGCCCCTTGGCAAGCAGACTGTCCTGCAACCGCTGGACGTGATCGGGCCCCAGCTTGGACAGCTGCACTGCACCCAACTCCGGAGCCAGGTGCAGGCGCACGTACTCCTCGTAGCGGCGCCAACTGCCGGTCCTGATCTGCGACCGGACGGTCGGTATCCAGGCGGTCAAGAACTGCCCCACGGTCTCACTCTGACGGGCAGCCGGCAACCCGGAGTCACGAGCCTGGAGAGCCACGCGGAGGCGGGCGACCACGGCACCGCGCGTCTTGCCGTAAAACCGATGACGGACGCCATCGACAACAAGAGCGGCTTCCCAGCGACCGTCCGCTCGGTGGTAAATAGTTCCCTCTCCGTTGCTCCGCCTTCCCACCGAGCTACCCCCCTCCGACGCTGGTGGGGACTGCCACCAACCACGGAGAGAAGTCGGGGACTGGTACCGCGACGGACCAGAGGACGACCACTGCCCTCAGCACCGCGTGATTTGGCAGCGCCCCCGGTTGAACCTCAAACTGCACCATCCCCAGAGACGTCCGCCGAGACAAGGCTATTTGGCCGTTGGCCGATGACAGGCGCCTGGACGTTGCCTGGGGACCAGGTGACCATGGCAAGCGTCGGCCGAGATGAGCCCAGATCGCGGGCATGTATTTTGACCCCACGGTGTTACAGGCACTCGTGGGGTCACGGGGGGCTCGCCGGTGGCCCGCATCTGCAATGCTCAAGGCGAAAAGCTGCGCGATTCCGCCCGCTCCCCGGGGTGTCTACGCGACGCTGGGCTGCCGTGTCGGCCACGGCCCGCCTTACTGTCGCGTCGGTCCCCTCCGTCCCTGGCAGCAGTCGCGATGGGCCGGTCTTGGTACGCCTTGGTGGCGTCCCGCGACAGGCCTATCGCTACCCCCGCTCGGTAGGCAACGGCGGAACGTCTGGCGGCCTTGGCGCTGGTCCTGAGTCGCAGACCCTGGGCACGTAGCTCGTGGCGGCCAGCGGCGAGCACTTTTACCGGCAGCCCCGCAAGACCCTAAGTGAGCCGGCGGCACCTCAACGTTGAGCGGGGCAATTGTGGGCCCTCGTATGCGTATTATGTCGTTTATTGATAGGATGCGCATATGGTACTGCGCATCGCCGATCTCCCAGACGCCCTGCTGGCAGACGGCCAACCATGGTTCACCACCCAAGAAGCTGCCGTTCGTACGCAGCGCGGACTAGGTGCGGTGCACCTTGGGCTGTCGCGTCTGAGGCGCGCCGGACGCGTCTTCTCTCCCGCCGAAGGCTTTTACGTGGTCGTGCCGCCGGACTTTCGGTCTTGGGGCGTGGTTCCTGGCGAGTGGTTCATTGATGGCATGATGCAGCACCTCCATCGCGACTATTACGTCGGGATGCTGAGTGCCGCCGAGATGCATGGCGCAGCTCACCAGGCACCCCAGGCGTTCCAGGTGATGGTCGACCGACAGCTTCGGGACCGCGACTGCGGGCGGGTCCACCTGCGCTTTGTCACAAGCCGCCTCGTCGGACATGTGCCGACCGTGCGGAGGGCGGTTCACACCGGCTACGTCACAGTCGCAGCCCCTGAGACCCTGGCCGTTGACCTCTCGACCTTCCCGGAGCGGGCTGGGTATTGGAGCAACGTCGCCACGGTCTTGCGAGAGCTTGGGCCATTGGATGGCGCGGCTGTGGCTCGGATCGCGGCGCAGCAGCCCGTCCCTGTGGCTCAGCGTCTCGGGTGGCTGGCGGAGACGTTTCATGGCCAGGTGGATCTTGTCCCACTCGCCGAGTTGGTTCGCGGCGCCCGCACCGTCCTGCTCCAGCCTGGGAGTCGGACGCCGATCCTGACCACAGACAGGACTTGGCATCTGAGGGTGAACGCAGTTGTGGAACCGGACGCGTAGATGATCCCCGACGTTTATCTGACTCAGTGGCAGCGCCTGGTGCGCTGGCCCACTATGCGTCAGGTAGAGCAGGATCTGATCCTCGCCTCACTCATGGTGGAAATCGCGAACGACCCTGAGCTAGGCAAGGATTGGGCGCTTCGCGGCGGGACGGCCCTCCACAAGCTCGTGTTACCGCAACCGGAGCGCTATTCGGAAGACCTCGACTACTGCCGTCAATCGCTCGGGCCGATCGGCGAGCAGATAGATGCTCTACGACAGGCTGGGGCTCGGCTTGGATTGGAGCGGACCTCCTACGAGGCCAGAGATCGGAGCTTCCGGTTCTACTTCCACGCTCCGACCGCGCATGGAGGTAGGCCGTTCCGCATCAAAGTTGAGATAAATCAGCGCGAGACCGAAGCCAAAGAGATTCTGCGGACCGTGCCCCTCCGCGTGATGTCGCCGGGGCGTTCCGGCACGGGGGCCGTCCTTACCTACTCGGATGAGGAACTGCTGGCCTCGAAGACGCGCGCCCTGTTTCAGCGGCGCAAGGGCCGCGACCTCTTCGACATTTGGCTCGGGCTGACGCGCCTTCCCCTCGACGTAGCACGGGTCGGACGCCTGATCTCAGCGCACTATCTCCCCGGGGTCGCGCGCGAGGACTTCCTCCAGAATCTGGAGGCGAAGCTCGGTGACCGAGTCTTTCTGCATGACCTCGATCCGCTTGTTCCCCAACCGCCGGTCGGCTATTCCCCACAAGCCGCTGGCGCGATCGTAGCCGAGCGACTGCTCCTCCATGTGCCGACTCGGGAACGGTTTCGAGTTGGTCGTCGTCCTCCGGATGGGCTCACTGACTGAACTCTTTCGCGGAGGAGCGTACGCGCACCGGATCCCCTGCAGACAGCTAGGGATCTTGGCGGGAGGGCAGAGGGTAGACGGCAAAGGGAACCACCTCCAGTACCGCGGCCCGCCGTGCCGCCGACCATTTGGCAGCCACTACTGGATGGGTCCCCGAGGGCAGAAAGTCAGTGAGGGTGATCACGAGTGGATTCTGGGATGGCCTCACATGCCGACCGCTAACCTGGCTACCAGACGAATGCGAGTTCTCTGGGCACCGGATCACAACGCCGGAACGTGGTATCCGATCGTCCCCGTTGTGGAGGCATTGGGGCGGGCCGGCCACACGGTGGTGGTCTCGGGGCCGCCCTCGGTGCGGGCCATCGCTGCCTCTATGGTGCTGCCGTCGCTACCCGACGATTTCGCGCTCGTCAGGCCCGCCTCCAGGGAAAGGCCGACCGGCTTCGACGACGCTCTCCGCTCGCGCGCCCAGGTCGCCCGAGCGTCGTTTGCGGCCTTGCGGCCGCTGCTTGCCAGTGGCGACTTCGACGTCGTTCTGGCCGACCCATTCCGCTACGGGGCGGGTCCGGCAGCGAGGGAAGCGGGCACCCCGTGGGTCAGCTACGTGCATCACTGCTTCTCGGGGGACGAGCTGATGGACGGCCTCTTCGAGATGTCATGGGCCCAGTTGGGCCGCCAAGGTGATATCGCGGCGGAATACCAGGCGTGGTGGGCAGAGCTGAGGACCGAGCTCGGCATTGGCCCGGAGCTCCGGCCCGCAGCGGAAGCCTGGGCCTACGCGGTCTCTTCGCGTCTGAGTCTTATCCTCGGGCCCCTGGCGCTGCCTCCTGAGCGCATGCCACCGGGCAGTGTTGCCATCGGGTCAACGCCATGGGATCCTCCGCGGAGCATCCCACCGGGGATCTACGAACGTCTCTCCGCCCGCCCGCTGGTACTTGCTGCGTCATCCTCTGGCCAGCTCAACTTCCCCTTTGCAGCCCTCGCCGAGGCAGCGGGGTCGATCCAAGTCGACATGGTCATCTCAGGAGCGGGCCCTTCTGCAGTACCCGACCTACCTGCGAATGTCACGCTGGGCGGGCATCTGTCCCACTTGCAGCTGCTGCCTTACGTCAAGGCGGTGGTCTGTGCCGGAGGGTGGGGCCTCACGACCAAGGCCTTGGCCGCTGGCATTCCAGTCGGGGTCCTGCCCCACGGACTCGACACCGGAAACGTGGCCAGAGCGGTTGTAGCCCACTCGTGCGGGGTCCAGGTACAGCCGTCGGACTACACCCCAGCCCACCTGGCGGCCGTAATCACGAGCCTGCTTCAGGACCCATCGGTACGAAACGGTGCTGCAGCAATGGCCGAGCCGGACGCGCCGGGCGCCGCCGCACGCAGGGCCGTGGCACTAATTGAAGCCGCCTGTGAATGAGAGCCCCGTCCAGATCATGGTGACGGCAACGCTGACGGCAACGGCGCCGGACGTAGGCGAACCACGGCGGACCTTGACGTACTCAGGGCCCGGAAACCGACTTCGTGGCGCACGCCTGCGCACGTCGGCGGACAGCCTTTAGGGAGCTTCAAAATCGATGGGGGGCGCGTAATCGCGTCCCCGGAGGGATCGTTCCCCTCGCCTCCCGCCAATTCAATTAGCCTGCTCCGTCGGCACTAGGAGCTCTCTCTGCTGCGCGGAGAGCGGGCCTTGATGGCAACGCTGACGGCAACGGGAGCCGGTGCCGCCAGAGCGTGCCCCGCCTTCTCCCGGAGGTCACGGGCGGTCGCTGAGGGAGGCAATCCAACGGCCATGGGCCAGAGTCGCCCAGCCCCGACTGTCCGGAGTGTTCACCGCTCGGTTGACAAGGGCGATCCGATCGCTTCGGGGTCGCCGGCACTCGCACACGCAATGTCGGGTGAGGTTGTCGACCCCAGCCGGGCGAGAGCCCGCAGGTCCTATTGGATTCGGGCGGGTGGGGTGCGGTCGAACTGGTAGGACGATGCGGAAGACCTTGTCAGTGAGATCGCTCGGCACTTTGTCTCAATTCGGCCTCGATTGCGGCCCCTGAGCCAGGGCGAAGGTCACGATCACGCGCGCTTCCAGAAGGACGCTGCCAGATTCGACCTGGACCTCGCTGGGGCCAGCGGCCGCCCGAAACGGCTGCAGCGCGCCGGTCATGACCGTCCTCATCTGATGCCGGGGCCGGCCCCAATCCTCTTCCTGGACCCGGATTGGTCGTCCCAGCGTCAGACCCAGAGAGTCCGCACAGATCTCGGCTCGTTGCCGAGCGTCCATTGCGGCACGGCGCACCACCTCCAGGTGCTCAGGGTTGCGGGCGCTCACCGACCAGTAGGGACCGCCCACATTCGCTTCGGCCTCGTCGACCGCTCGACTGATCAGGCTGCTCAGGGGCCCGTCAGCGTCCAGCCGGACCCGGACTGCCCCTTGGGCACGGTAGCCGGGCGGCTGGCCGGGCTCGTCATACCGCCGTTTCACCTGGACTCCGGTCGTGATCCGGCGCCGCTCCGGGACCTCGAGCTCGTCCAGCAGCCCGGCCAAGCGCTTGGAGCGGCGCGCGGCTTTCTCATAAGCCTTGCCCCGATCGCGGTCCTCACCGACGACCTCCAGCCAAATCTCCACCCGGTCAGGGGGCACGCTCGCCGTGCCTACTCCGCTCATGGTGATAGTGTCGAGATCTTCTCGTAAGGCTTGGGCGTCTTCCACCGCGCTCCCCCTGCTCAATGCTGGCCCGACCGGATGTGATCTGAGACGGCTGGACGCATCTTCTCCCCAGCGATCCCAGAGCGCAAGAGGGTTGCGAGTTGCGATTCGAACTCCTCCAAGTCAGAGCCGCGGCCAGCCGCATGGTCGGGATGTCTCCAATATCTGAGACGGTCCACCACAAGACGCTGGTTAGGAGTCGACCCGACCGCTCCACTCCTCCCAGGAGCTGTATCGACGCGGAAGCTGACGGCAACAGGACTCGCTGCCGCCTAATCAGACACCAAGTTGTCCCGCTCTCCGCGGGCGGGAATTCAGAAAGGCCACCACTCGGTCAGTTGCGAGCATGCCCGGGCGGACCGGAGCGACCCTGTGGTTGGTGGTGGGCAAGAGGAGCCGGTACTGTCCGCACCCGGGTTCGGACGTCGTCGGTCCCAGTTCCAACGCTCCCCTGACCCCGGTCGCCCTCGCCCGCAGGACGGAGCTGGGCGGCACCCGCCATAAAGTTCGGCCAACGTCGGCATGAGGGGGCTGATTGGAGCATTTCATGGTCCGGGGGCGGGTCGCTCCGGCGCCGCTCATTGCGATCAGATGCCTGCATAGACCGCCCAAGATGGCGCGAGCCGGTCGGGCCCACTAATCAGCCTTCCAACCGCGCTGAGGTGGGCCGATGAGGCCGGCGGCCACGGTTGCGCCGCTCCGAGGCTCAATCAGAACCAGGCTTCCGGTCCGGCGGTTGTCCAGATAGTCGTCCACGGCGAGCCACGAATCCGCTGTCAAGGAAACCCGCCCGATGTCGTTCTCTCTCAGCTTCGACCCTTCCTCCAACCTCAGTGTTCGGACATCGAGAACTCCGAGGATCGTTGCGACCTCCGCAGTGACGATCCTGGTCGTGTGCTTGAGCAAATAGCGTTCGCCGAGATGCAACTCTGTTGCTGAGAACCAGGACAGGGTCGCATCCAAGACAGAGGTGATTCTCGGTGGTTGGAGCAGGTCGGCGATCATGTCCCCGCGCTGGAGACGGCGTCGGCTCGCAAGGCCAACCGTGACGGAGAGGGACACCCCGGCCGAATCCGCTGCGCCTTGGGGAGTCTCCAGCCAGCTCACTTCGTCCTCGTCCCCTGAGGGGGCGAGGCGCACCGCCTGACCCACAGCGAGCTCGGCTCCCGAGAGCATGCCGGAGAGCGCCCATTCACCACCGGGTCTTTCCTCGACCCACTGAACCGGAAGCCGGGCAGCCGCCAGGCGGCCTCCTCTAGAACCCGAACCGGTGGGCGCCTCGATCGCTCTGAGCATCGTCGGACCGGAGTACCAGGGCGTACGGCCTGATCCCTCCGTCACGTTGTCGCCCTCGAGGGCGGATACCGGGACTATGTCCAGTTCCGGCCCCTCTGCGGTGCCGACATGCATCTCGATCTCAGAACGCACCTCGTTGAAGCGGGCCTCAGAGAACGCAACAAGATCCATCTTGTTCACCGCCACCACTACTTTCGCCACCCCGAAGAGCACCGCGAGGCAGAGGTGCCGCAGGGTCTGTTCCCGCAGTCCGATTGTGGCGTCGACCACCACCAGCGCCACGTCGGCGGTCGAAGCCCCAGTGGCCATGTTGCGGGTGTATTCGAAGTGCCCAGGACAGTCGGCGATGATCAGCCGGTGGGAGGGGGTGATCCCATAGCGATAGGCGACGTCGATCGTGATGCCTCGTTCGCGCTCAGCGCGCAGTCCGTCGGTGGCCAGTGCCAGGTCCATGGGACCTGAATCGCGGTGATTGCCGGCTCTGGAAATCGCCCGGAGTTCATCATCGGGTAGGCCCCCGATGGAGTGGAGCAACCTTCCCACCAGGGTCGACTTGCCGTCGTCCACAGCGCCGATCGCTGCGATCCGCAGGAGACCCGACGGCGCCGGCATCAGAAGTAGCCCTGACGCTTTCGGTCCTCCATGGCCGAGTCCGAGAACCGATCGTCCGCGCGCGTCGCTCCGCGCTCGCTCACTCGGGAAGCAGAGATCTCCGCGATCACCCCGGAGACCGTGGTAGCCAGTGAGCGAATGGCCCCGGTGCAGCTGGCGTCGCCAACGGTGCGGAAGCGAACGCTGAGCCGCACCGGATGCTCGCGCCCTATGGGTTGAACCCACTCTGACACCGCCATCAACATGTCGTCCCTGACCAGAACCTCCCGCTCATGACTGAAGTACAGAGATGGGAGCTCGATTCCCTCTTGCTGGATGTAACGCCAGATGTCCAACTCCGTCCAGTCCGATAGGGGAAACACCCGGAGGTGCTCGCCCGGTCGGAGTTCAGCGTGATAGAGATCCCAGAGTTCGGGGCGCTGGTTCTCGGGGTCCCAGCGACCATCTCGATTGCGGTGGGAGATGATCCGCTCCTTGGCTCTGGCCTTGTCCTCGTCTCGGCGCGCGCCGCCGAAGAGTGCGTCGATCCCGTAGACCTCGACGGCATGCAGAAGCGCTGGAGCTTGGAGCTGGTTGCGCGAAGAGCTCTGGTTCGCGTCCTTCAGCCATCCCATCCGGAGTCCCTCCTCGACGGACTCCACGTAGAGGGCGGATCCCGTTTCAAGCGCGCGGCGATCACGGAACCCGAGTACCTCGGGAAAATTCTGCCCGGTGTCCACGTGCAAAAGGGGAAACGGTATGGGTCCCGGCCGAAAAGCCTTCAGAGCGAGGTGGAGGAGCACGGCCGAGTCCTTTCCCCCACTGAACATCAGCGCCGGGCGCCGGCACTCAGAGGCGATTTCTCGGAGCACGAAGAGCGCCTGCGACTCAAGAATCTCCAAGGCTCCTGGCGAGGCGGCCCGAAGTTGGGGGCGCACCCTCAGTGGGCGAGATAGGACTGGCAAGATGGGCTCAAATGGGTGGCCGGTGGATCCGGCGGCGGGTGAACACCCTAACCTTAGTTGGTCCGGATGCGCACTAAGCTTAGAGGTAGCTTATGAAATCCGCGCCCCCGTACTCGCGCGACGCACTCCCCGCAATCGCCATTGGGCTGGAACACCGCCCAGCATCCGAGGTGATTCGTTGGGCGGTAGCGGAGTTCGGTTCGAACCTTGTGGTCGCGTGCTCCTTCCAGGACTGCGTTCTGCTGGATCTGGCCGTGGCCGTCGACCCAGCTATTGAGGTGCTGTTTCTCGACACCGGCTTCCACTTCCAGGAGACACTGGATTTCGTGGAGGAGGTGACCCGACACTATTCTCTGAACCTGACTACTTTGCATCCCGGGTGTGACGCAGACGCATTCCCCTGTGGCTCCGACCAATGCTGCCAATGGCGCAAGGTCGAACCGTTGGAGCGTGCTCTCCGGGGAAGGTCCGCCTGGGTGACGGGCCTAAAGCGAGTAGACGCCGCCACCCGGGCCAACACTCCTGTTGTTGGATGGGACGATAGTCGGGGGATGGTGAAAGTCAATCCGCTCGCATTGTGGTCGGACGGGCAGATCGCCGACTACATCGAGGCTCACGCCCTGCCGGTGCACCCCCTCACCCGCCAGGGCTACCTTTCCATTGGCTGTGCCCCTACCACCAGGCCGGTGAGGGAGGGTGAGGACCCAAGGGCGGGGAGGTGGGCGGACTCCGACAAGACGGAGTGCGGCCTCCACAGCTGAGGTACGCCGGCAGCTCCCATCCCCCCAATGGAGATCAGGAACGTCGACGCCTGGCCTCCGCACCCTAGACCCTGGCTCGTGTGCCTCGTCCTACGCGGCGCGCTCCCAGGCACAGCGGGATAGATGGGCTTGCCTTGGTTCTTTCCGCTTGCGGCTGGACCTAGCCCATTTCCAGCGCTGGTAGACGAGTCTGTCGGTTGGGGCCATCACTCGTCACAGTTCGCGGCGACGAGGCGCCTGCCCAGACGGAGTAGGTGCTCCCGAAGCTCCGGCGGTTCCCTGACCGCAAATGGGAACCCCAGGTCGATCAGGAAAGCCGCTATCCAGTCCAACCGATTCCCGCCGAAGGTCAGCTGGGCTCGCTCCCCGGCTGGCTCCACCAATGCTGTGGTCGCGGACACCCACCTCGACAGCTCGTCAGCGGCGGCGTCCACCTCGACCACCACCCGGTAGCGGTAGGGGGCGACGGTCACCGCCTGAGCCACCAGGCCGGCGGGATCGATCAGCTCTCTGGGGAGGAAGGTCTGGCCGCTTCGCTCCAGGTCGCTCATTCTGTCGATGCGGAAGGTGCGCCAGTCCGACCGGTCCAGATCATGAGCCACCAGGTACCAGTTGCTCTCGGTCGCCACCAGCCGGTAGGGTTCAACTCGGCGCCAGCCGCTCGAGCCGTCCCCCGATCGATAGCGGAAGCGGACCTTCTCGGCAACGTGGCAGCACTCAGCAAGGGCCACCAGGGACGATGTGGGGACCTTGGGTCGAGAGCGGTCGAGGGAGATCGTGGTGGCCCGCACGGTGGACACCTGGCGCCGCATCTGCGCTGGGAGAAAGCGGTCCAGCTTGGCCAGGGTGGTGAGGGCTGCCGCCTCGCTGCCCGCAAGTCCGGTCTGGGCCGGCGCCCCGAGAGCGACCGCCACCGCCGTCGACTCGCGGTGCTCAAAGGGGAGCGGCGGCAGCGACCCACCCCTTACAAGGTGGTAACCTCCGCCGCCCGCTCCCGGCGCGGCGGAGATCGCGTATCCCAGAGAACGTAGCCGGTATACGTCGCGGCGCAGGGTGCGCTCGGTGACCCCAAGGGTCCCTGCCAACTGCCAGCCCGGCCACCCCGGACGGTCATTGAGGAGACCAAGCAGACGAAGCAGGCGCACTCCGGAGTCGGACATTGGCCCATCATCGGCCTCTGCGGTCACTATGTGTCCTGATTGCGTCCTACCTTGGTCCACATCAGCCAGCGGAAGTAGGGGACATCCATGACCGAAGTGATCCTTTTCCATCACGCCCAGGGCCTCACCCCGGGGGTGCGCCAGTTCGCCGACGAGTTACGCGCCAGCGGCCATCGCGTGACCGTGCCTGATCTCTACGAGGGGCGCACATTCCCGACGGTTGCCGAGGGCGTGGCCCACGCCCAGGCAATCGGCTTCGACACCATATTGGACCGTGGTCGGCAGGCGGTAGAGGGACTTCCGGGGGAGCTGGTCTATGGGGGATTCTCGCTCGGGGTCATGCCGGCTCAGCTGTTGGCCCAAACCAGACCTGGGGCCAAGGGCGCGCTGCTTTTTCACGGGTGCTTGCCGGTTTCTGAGTTCGGCGACGGATCGTGGCCCAAAGGAGTTGCGCTTCAGATTCACGCCATGGAGCGAGACCCTTACTTCGTTGACGAGGGTGACCTGGGGGCCGCTCGGGAGCTAGTCGCCAAGGTCCACGGCTCTAGGCTCTTCCTCTATCCCGGCGACAGCCACCTCTTCGCTGACAGCAGTCTGCCCTCCTACGAGAAGACTGCGGCCCGGCTCCTGCTCCAGCGGGTGCTAGCCTTCCTCGCCCTGGTCGAGAGGACTGAGCCCGAACGTCAGGGTGGAGAGCTGGCGCTGCTGCAGCAGTTCCTCGAACTGCAGCGCAGTACGATCCTGGCCAAGACTGCGGGACTGGACAGCGACTCCATGGCCCGACGCCTACCCAGCTCGGACCTCAGTCTCGGAGGTCTCCTATATCACCTGGCCTTAGTGGAAGAAAGCTGGATGGAGGTCGACTTCCTGGGAAAGGAGATGCCGGAGCCCTGGGCCAAGGTGGACTTCGGCACTGACCCGGAATGGGAGTTTCGCACCGGGGGCGAGCTCGACCCCGACGCGGTTCGCCTCAGATACCTCCAGGCCTGCGAGAAGAGCCGGCAGGCAGCGGTTCAAGCCGGCGGGGTGGATCAACTCTCAGCTAAGCCCGACTGGGATGGCCAGCACTTCTCGCTGAGGTGGGTCCTGATGCATCTCATCGAGGAGACCGCCCGACACGTCGGCCACGCCGACCTGCTCAGGGAGGCACTTGACGGTAGCGTCGGAGAGTGATCCGCGCCGGTTAATCCGAATGGTAGGCGGAGCACCAGGCCAGCCGCCGACCATCTCTTGGCTCAACGCCCCCGCGTTCGGTGACGATCGCCAAGCTCTTCGGAACTGACCCCGCGCCAGGTCCAGCGACCGAATCTCCAACCAGTCCTAGGGTGCGCTGTCGCCGCCTCCGCGCAGGGGCTGATCGGACACGTCGTCCAACTCTGCGGGGTCGGACGCCGGACTGACCGTCCTCTTCATTCCCGACCGATAGGCCTGCCGCCGCCGGGTGACCTTCATGAGCCTTTGCGCCTCCGCCGAGGGGGCTCGGTGGGGAGGCCGCACAGGAATCATCGAGGACTCAAGCCGTCCACGTCGCCCCCCGGACCAGGGTCCTGGTGGCGCATCGATCAAGACGGCGAGCTGGTAGGCGACAGCTTCGTAGTTCACCCGCCACCCTCGAAAGTGCGGCCAAGCCTCTTCAACAGTTCGTTCGGCCTCCCAGCCCACGGCCTCCATTCTCGCGGCCGCTTCCGCAAACTCCCCGAAAGTGAGTTGGATGGGGTCGTCCGGCATCGGATCTGCGATGTAGGGCACGCTGGTCACCCTGGCGATCGAACGAAGGCAGACGATACCCATGCGCAGAAACGGGCGAGCGGTGGCCGGTGCCGTCAGGGGGTTCAGTGCCAGGTGCATGGAAGCGGCGTCCATACATGCCAGGACTGCCAAAATCCAGGAGGTCCTTGGTTCGGGGGACCTGAAGTAGAGGAGGGTCGCGTAGCTGGTATGACTTTCAGCAATGTCCGCCGCCCACTGCTCCCAGTCGTGGTACAGGTCGGCCAAGTGGTCCTGGTTGTCGATGAGAGCGTGCCTGGCGAGCACCTCCGGACCCCAAGGTGGCGAGCCACTGCTGCTGTCCAGCATGGTTACCAATGTCTCCCTGCGGTTGAAGGAGCTATAGAGGCTGGGAAGGTAGGAAATCTGAAGTGCCACCACGATGACCCCAGATGCCGACTCCAGGAAGGCGATTGCAGTGGTCAGCCCCGACTGGGCGTGCGCCAAGCCCAAGGGAAGAACCGAAGATGCGCTGAGGCGCAGTGACCCTGCCAAGCTCAACGACCCACTCCCCCAGAAGAGGAGGGTGAAGCCCACCACCAGCAATCCGATCCACACCACCAACCGGAGCACAAGGAACAGAGGTGCGCCCTGGGCCAGGATCTCGTCTCGGCGCAGGAAGTCCTTGCGAGTCCGTGCCAGCTGTCCCAAGGCGCCAGACACGGCGGCCGATAGGATGGCCGACAGCCGCGAGGCGGTGGCGCGGGGCACGATGACAGTTCGGATGACGCTGCCCAAGGTTCCAACGGTCAGCACCAAGCCGACAATCAGCCCCAGCAGCTGAAAGATGAACATCAGCTAACCTTCTCACAGATCCAACCACCGGCCGCTGCCGGGTCGGCGAGCGTCATGGTCAGAGCGTCCTCGTCCTCTTTTCCAAGATCGCCAAGCCCTGGCCCGGACTGCTCCGGGCCAGGGGGGCTAAGCAGGGCCAGGGCCGGTCAGACCTCCGGCGGCTCCAGCAAACTGGTGGCACCTGTCAGCTCATAGTCGAAGCGCAGCACCGCGAAGGGTCGTGCCGTCACCCACCGCAGAAACGCGGCGTGCAAGGGATGGGGGACGTACGCTTCCATCGCTGCCAGGTCGGTGAATTCCGTCAGCAGCCCGAACTGATACCCATCTGCCCGACCGCCGACATCCGCTCCAAAGCGCAGGCGGACCAGTCCGGGTATCGATCCCACCCATGTGGAAATCTGCCGGCGCATCTCCTCCTCGACCTCGGGCTCCGGGGGCTCTGGAAGCCTGAACAGAACCAAGTGCTGAAACCGATCAGACACGGTCAACGCCCAACCTGACAGGGTGCGGGCGGGAGTAGATCAGAAGAATTCAAAGTACTCATTCTGTTCCCAGTCGGTGACCGTGGAGAGAAAACGGGCGATCTCCGAGCGCTTCATCATCACCAAGTAGTCGACGATCTCCCGGCCCAGCGCCTCTCTGAAGAAGGTGTCCTTGTCGAGGGCGTCCACTGCCTCCCAGAGTGAGCCGGGCAGTGCAGGTGCCTCATCCTGGTAAGGGTCAGCAGCCACCAGCTTTGGCGGAACCCGCTTCTTCCGGATTCCATCGAGGCCGGCAGCGATGTTGGCGGCCATGTAGAGGTAGGGATTGGCGGCGGGTTCTCCGAGCCGGTTCTCAAGGTGAGCTCCTGGGTCCCCCGGGTGGCCCTGCACTCGGAGCATGGCGCCACGGTTCTCCACCGCCCAGCCCACCCGGTCGGGCGCGAAGGAGTAGGGCCGAAAGCGCTTATAGCCGTTTATCGTCGGCGTGGAGAACACCGTCATCGGGATGGCGTGCTTCAGGATTCCAGCCGCAAACTGGCGCCCGACCAGGGAGAGAATTTCCCCGGAGTCATCGCGGAATGAGCTGGCTCCGGACTTCAGGTCCCGCAGTGACTCATGAAGGTGCCAGCCGCTCGAGGACACGTTGGGGAGCAAGGGCCGGCACATGAAAGTAGCGTGATAGCCGCGGTCGTGGCAGATCTGTTTGATCGCAGACCGCATCAGGATCATCGTGTCGGCTGAGCCCAGGCCCGGCATCGGGTCGAAGGTGATCTCAGTCTGGCCCGGCCCCCACTCGTCCTCGATGCTGCGCAACGGCAGGCCGACGGCCTCCAGGTTGTCGCGCAGCGGAACAAGGATGTCACTGAGCTGGGCGAGTCGGATCTCAGAGAGGTACTGATAGCCCTGGGCGACCATGCTCACCGGTGGAGCCACCGGAGGCCAACCAGTCTGATCCCCATTGATCCGGTTCCATTCGCGGCGAGTGATGTAGAACTCGACCTCCAGCCCCGAAACGTACTCGAACCCCATGCTGGCAGCCTCTCTGAGTTGGTTCTGCATCACCAACCGGGTGGAGAGCGGGACCGCCCTGCCATTGCCGAAGAACATGTCACAGAGAACCCAGCCGGTTGAGTCAGCCCAGGGCAGGACCCTGAAGGTGGTGGGGTCTGGGACCAGTACCACATCGGGGAAGCCGGTTAGCTCCGGGATCCCAAGCCCCCCACCCTCGACGAAGAGCGGTGGGAAGACATGGTTGGCCGAGTCCATGCTGAGCAGCGCGCCGGAGAAGTCCATCCCGTTGCGCAGCGACAGTATGAAGTCGCGGGCCGACACAAACTTACCCCGAAGCGCCCCGTGTTGATCTGCCCACATGACTCGGACGGTGCGCAGGCCCTGATCTGAGACCGCTTTCTGGGCCCGCTCGGCGGCAAGGCCCTTGTCCTGGTCGTAAAGCGAATGCTCGGCCACGAATCCGACCTTGCCCATCGCAAGATCCTGAGAGGAAATGGTCGTCATCGGTCCCTCCTTCTCGGTGCGTGATAGGTCACTGGGTTGGGGCACCTACCGGAAGCTCCACGAGCTGCTCGATTGCGCCTTCGGCGATCATCGTTCGGTCCGTCGCTTCGGGGAAGCAGAGCTCGAAGACAGCTTCGTCAGCCGAGTGAAGGGCTGTGCTGATGACCTCGGCTCCGGCGATACGGAAGTGCCACATCTGATTTGCGGGAGCGCCGGCGTATGCCAGCACAGACCCGGCCGCCGGCAGGTAGCCGAGGTTCGCCGTGCCGCCGAGTTGCTGGTGGACAGAGGCCAAGGCGGCGTCGGCCGAGAGCCCCGACTCCATCAGAGACCCGAAGAGCCGGAAGCCAACCTCGCTGTCGGCCCGGCCATGAAGTGATGCGGCAAACTGTCCTCTGAGCTCTTCGGCCCTGTCGAGCCGCCCGTTGTGCTCGAAGGCGTAGCTGCCGTCGTCCGCCAGGAACGGCTGGGTGTCCGCAAGGGCCACAGTGGTGAGCTGGGATGGCCGCCTCAGATGAATCATGAAGTGCGTGGAGGCGCAATGCCGGAGCCCCATCCGACCGGACAGGTCGTCCCTGAGCAACCCGGGATGGCGGTAACTGCGCACCAGGCCGTGCTCCCTCCAGGCGATCCCCCAGCCGTATCCTCCCAACCCGTGGCGTTCCAGCGAGTCCGCCCACTCCAAGACGCGGTCCGGCGGTACCGGTCGTGGCCATCTCGCCAGAAGCAACTCGCACATTCAGCTCAACCGCCCGACAGGGCCGCCCCTTCGGACGGGCGGAGCCCCCGTCCCGGGACCGGCTTGGAAGAGGCCAAAAGGGACTCCGCCAGCTCCAAATCGAAGGCCTTGGGGAGCTCGTCGTCCAGGCACATCAGGGTCTCTGTCCGGTGGACTCCTGGCACCTTCCAGACTCGATCGAATAGACAGTCTCTGAGGTGTTGTTGGTCGCGGACCCTCAGCTTTACCAGCAGGTCTGAGGCACCCGTCACAATCTCCACGCTTTCAACCTCGAGAAGGCCGCGCAGGGCGGAAACGGTCTCGACCTGCTCCCAGCCCTGCACACCAGTCACGGCTACGTATGCGGTAACTCCGTACCCCAACCGAGACCAGTCCACCTGAGCGCTGTACCCCGTTACGATTCCGTTGCGCTCCAGGCGCCCGATGCGCTCTGCGACGGCTGGGGCCGACATGCCCACCTCTGCCGCTATCCGGCGAACCGAGACCCTGGCATCGCGCAGCAGCAGGACCAGGATGGAAGCGTCGGTCGAGTCCAGCACATGAACCGCGGCGAGGTCTGGAGGCTCGGCGGCTCGGTTGGCATTGGTAAAGTCATAGACCGCTTTTGGCATCACTTCTCAGACCACATCCCTGCGTTCACCCTTACATCATAGCTGGGCCTGGTATAGTTGGGCACCTTGTGGTGTCTGGGCCAAGAGTCGGACCCAAGGGGTGTCTGGAGTCTGGGCCCAGGAGGCGGTGGGCGCGAGGAGCTTAGGCATCGCGTCACTTTGGGGGACCAGAGACGATGAGCCTTGCAGACCAGTACTTCAGCCAGACCGGCTCCGGTCGAGAGCCCACAGCTCCGGGTCGCTTCGTGGATCTGGGCACCGAGGGTGACCCAGTTCAGTTCGTCCCCGGGCTCGAGTTTCGTTACCTACTTGGGGAGCGGACCATGCTGATGGCGGTCAGCTTCGATCCGCATACTGAAGCGCCAGTACACGTTCACGACGAGGAACAGATCACCCTAGTCGTGAAGGGGCAGCTGGAGTTCGAAATCGACGGCGAGGTCCGGGTGCTGACCCCGGGCATGGTGGCCGTCGTCCCCGCCAACGTCCGTCACGGTGCTCGCACCCGGGAGAACTCCTGTCTGGAGTACGACGTCTTCAACCCGCCGCGAAAGGCTCTGCTGGAGCTCGCTCACGCCGCCCGAAGCGGGATCAAAGGCTAGCTTCCGTGGACCTCGGCCTGAAAGGGCGCCGGGCGATCGTAACCGGGGGATCGAAGGGGATCGGCTTCTCAATCGCTGAGGCGCTGCTTGCCGAGGGTGCCCAGGTGGCGATCTGCTCCCGCAACGGAGCGGAGATAGAGGCGGCGGCGGAGAGGCTTCGGTCGGGCGGCGGCAGGGTGGTCGCGGCGGTGGCGGATGTCTCAAATGCCGCGGAAGTCGGTCGGTTCGTGCCGGAGGCCGCAGCCGAGCTCGGAGGCCTGGACATCCTTGTGAACAACGCCGGTCGAGCGCACCCAGGCACCTTTGCCACCCTCAAGGACCAGGATTTTCAGGAGGACCTTGATGTCAAGCTCTTCTCGCAGATCCGGTGCAGTCGCGCGGCGCTGCCCCACCTCAAGGCTGCCGGAGGAGGAGCGATCATCAACATAAACGCGATTTATGGGCGCCAGCCGGACCCCAACTTCTTCGCCACCACAGTGGACCGAGCCGCCTGCCTGGCTTTCAACAAGGCGTTGGCCATGGAGCTGGCTCCATTCGGGATCTTGGTCAACAGCGTCAACATCGGTTTCGTTCGCACTCCGCAGTGGACCGCCATCCGACAGCGTCGTGCCCCCGAACTCACCGAGAGTGCTTTTTTTGCGCGAACCGCCGAGGCGGAGGTCCCATTGGGTCGATTCGGCGAGCCCGAGGAGGTTGCCGGCCTGGTCGCATTCCTGGCTGGCAGTCAGGCCAGTTACATCACCGGCGCATCCATCGACGTTGCCGGCGGCATGGGGAGATACGTGTGACAAAGCCAGGAGACATCGTTTACTTTCAAGGCGACTTCGTAGACCGCGACCAGGCCAGGGTCCCGATCGCCACTCACGCATTCAATTACGGCACCGGTTGTTTCGAGGGGATCAGGGCCTACTGGAATTCAAATCGAGAGCAGCTGTACGTGATCCGCCTGCGGGAGCACGCGCAGCGGCTGGTCCGATCGGCCAGGATTCTGCACCTGGATCCCGACCCCTCCTTGAGCGCGGAGAGGGTGGAGGCCATCATCTTGGAGCTTTTGGCGAGGAACGGGTATCACGAGGACGTCTACATACGGCCGATCCTCTACAAGTCAGGAACCACAATCAAGGTGACCCTGTCTGGTATCGAGAGTGACCTTTGTGTGTTCACCCAGCCTTTTGGCGACTACCTTGACATCCGCAAGGGCCTACGCGTCATGATCTCGGCTTGGCGCAGGATCGATGACAATTCGATCCCGGCCAGGGCCAAGCCGACCGGCGCCTATGTCAATGCCGCACTGGCGTCGGATGAGGCTCGCGAGCGTGGCTTTGACGAGGCGATCATGCTGACCGGCGACGGGCATGTTTCGGAGGCTTCGTCCTCGAACCTCTTCCTGGTACAGGATGGAGTGGTGATCACCCCGCAGGCAAGCGACGACGTCCTTGTCGGCATCACCAGAGACTGCGTCATCGAACTGGTGCGAAAGCGGGGATGGCCGCTCGAGGTGCGGCGGGTCGACCGCAGCGAGCTCCTGGCGGCTGACGAGGCGTTTCTGTCAGGAACTGGAGTCCAGATCGCCCCCGTCACCAGCGTCGACGGTCGGGTTGTCGGCAACGGTGAGATTGGTCCTCTGACCCAGGAGCTGCAACGGGCCTACCTTGAGGCGGTGAGGGGAGAGGTTGCTGAATTTGCAGAGTGGCGCACTCCGGTGGCGAAAGTCGCCTCCGGCAATTAGGGGGATCGAGATGGCTCTGGTGAGGCTTGTTGACGAGTCGGAGGCAACGGGCCTGGTGAAGGAGGTATATGACGAGATCCTTGCCAGCCGCAATCTCGAGAGGGTTCCAAATTACTGGAAGGCGCTGGCCCACCAACCGGAGTATCTGGCGGCCACCTGGAACAAGCTGAAGGCCGTCATGAGCGAGGGCTCCCTGGACCGGCGCACCAAGGAGATCATCGCGGTCGCCGTGTCCGCGACCAACAATTGCTCCTACTGTCTCTCTAGCCATACCGATGCGCTGCGAGGCATGGGGTTCGGTGATCCCGAGGTCCTGGAGCTGATGGCGGTGGTCGACTTCTTCAATGGCTCCAACGCCGTCGCCTCCGGGCTCAAGGTCGAGTACGAGCCCCCAGTTCCACGGGCTGAGGGCCTGCAGGGGGTGAAGGGGTGACCGTCGACACTCCGCAATCGCCGCTGGCCCCGCGAGCGCACAGGAAATGCCACCAGGTGGCGGCGCCAGCGCCAGGGTCCTTTGACCAGTCGACCTCCGGCCGAACCCAAAGATGATTGACAGCCACGGTCATCCGATCACCGACAGCGGCGGACCGCTGGACCTCTCCAGCATCAACGTGCAGCTGGTCACAGACGAGGAGTCTAGGTCGGAGCGTGCCCGTACCAGCCCTTCGCGACTGAGCCACGAGCTGCTTGGCGTGCGACTGGCTCGCTACCTCGGCTGCGAAGTGGAGGAGGTCCCGGCTGCGAGAGCCGAGGCTAGCCGAGACTGGCCTCGATATGTCCGTGGTCTGTTCATGTCAGCCAACCTCCGCGGACTGGTGCTCGATCCCGGGTGGAATCTCGATGCCACCACGGCCGCTGCCGACAGCTTTGCGGAGATGGTCGGGTGTTCGGTCCGCCCCATACTTCGGCTGGAGCCGATGGTGGACCGATTGATCGCTGCCGGGGCGGGCGCCGGCGAGATTCTGGCAGCCGTGGAGCAGGCGATGCGCGGGGCCCCGGCAAGTGGATACTTCGGCTTCAAGACGATCATCGCCTATCGCACCGGTTTGGCCGTTGACCCTTATGCCGATCTGGCGGCGGCGGACCGCTCCCTTCAGGATAGCCGGGAACTCGAGGTTAGACGGCGCGGCAAGGCGCTCCGCGACCTGGTCTTGCGGCGCGCCCTCGGTTGGGCTGCCGAGCTCAAACTGCCTTTTCAGATCCACACCGGCTACGGCGATTCGGAGATCCGTCTTGGTGAGGCCAACCCGCTTCTTTTGGAGGAGCTGCTGCGCACCCCCGAGGGACTCGCTGCGACGATCATCCTTATTCACGGGTCCTACCCTTGGCACGAGGAACTTGCCTTCCTAACCCTGGCCAAGCCCAACGTTCACGCAGAACTCTCGGAGTTCAATCTCCACACCGTGGCCACCGTTGCTAACAGGTTGGAGCGAGTCTTGGAAATGGCCCCTGCGGCCAGGGTGCTGTGTGGCACCGACGGCCACGGGGCGCCAGAGACCTACTGGTTGGGAGCGCTCCTGATCCAGGAGGCTTGGGCGGCGCTTCGGGACCGCTGGGCCAAACAAGGTGCCCGGCAAAGCTGGCTTTCGGAGGTCGAGACTGCCATCATGGAAGGCAACACCGGGCGGCTGTACAGCTTCTGAGCCGGCCTGGTTGCGGTCCTGGTTTGTCTCTTCGGGCCCGGGGCGGATCAGGGCTTCCGGGGGATCCGTCCCATGAGGTGAAACTCCTTGTTGGGCCGGATGTCCAGGGCGAGGGCCATTCGGTTCGAGAGAGCAAAAAGGGACACCACAGCGGAGATGTCCCAGATCTCATCATCATCGAATCCGGCGGCGCTGAGAGATTCCATGTCCTCCTCGCCCACCTCTTCGGGCACGGTAGAAAGCTTGACCGCGTAGTCCAGCATCTGCCGCTGCCGGGATGTGATCGGAGCTAGGCGATAGTTGGTGGCCACCAGGTCTGACAGCTCGGGATCCTTGGCCCGAAGGCGCAGGATCGCCCCATGGGCCACCACGCAGTAGGTGCAACTCCGGATGGCGCTGGTGACGACGACGATCATCTCTCGGTCCGACTTGGACAGCCCGCCGGCTCGATCCATGACGGCGTCGTGATATGCCATGAAGGCCCTCAGCTCCGCGGGGCGATGGGCGAGGGCCAGAAAGACGTTCGGCACAAATCCGGTCTTGTCCGAGATCTCGCGGATTCGTGCCGCAAGATCCGCGGGGAGGTCGTCAACATCCGGGACCGGGAAGCGACTGATCATGGTCTCCACATCGTATTGGTTCGGGCTCAGCTTCAGTTCGAGGCCCCTTTCGGTGCTGGCCCTCCGCGAACTCTCCTCACACCAAACGCCCCACCACCGATTCCACCTCCGCCGAGGTGGAGCCTCCCGCCACAACGGCAGCTCCTGCCAGATGTTCAGTGATGTAGTCGGTGTCCTTTAGCTGGTGACCCGTGAGAATCAAAACCACCCTGACTCCGCGGTCCATGAGCCCCTGAAGTCGGAGTCGGCGCACCCCGGCCAGGGTGGATGCCGATGCCGGCTCACAGCCGATCCCACAGGCCGCAAGTTCTCGCTTGGCCTCGTCGATCTCCAGGTCGCTCACCGCTGTCGTTAGGCCCTCGGTTAGTTCCAGCACCCGGCGCGCCCGGGGCCAGTTGGCGGGATTTCCGATGCGGATGGCGGTTGCCCGTGTGGAGGGGTCAGCAACTGGGATTAGAGCCGAGCTCCCGCTCGACCACATCTTATGGAAAGGAGCCGCCCCCTCGGCCTGCACCACCACAAGGCGCGGCATCTGCGCAAGCAGACCGAGCTCGGAGAGCTCCCTCAGCCCCTTGCCGATGGCGGACGTGTTGCCGAGGTTGCCACCTGGAAGGACGATGTAGTCAGGTGGGCGCCAATCGCACTGCTCCAAGAGTCCCACGGCGATCGACTTCTGCCCCTCCAGACGGAAGGGGTTCACGGAGTTGACCAGGTAGAGGCCCAACTTCGGTGCCAACTCCCTGAGGATGCCGAACGCCTGGTCGAAGTTGTCTCCGACCTCAACCACCCGGGCTCCGAAATCAAGGGCCTGGGCTAGCTTGGCTCCGGACACAGCGCCCCGGGGGACGAACACCACCGCCTTCAGTCCAGCGCGGGCGGCGTAGGCCGCCATCGAAGACGACGTGTTCCCCGTGGAGGCGCAGGCCACCACCTTGGACCCAAGGCGCACAGCTTCGGTGATGCATACGGTCATCCCGAGGTCCTTGAAGGAACCCGTAGGGTTGGCACCCTGGTGCTTCACAGAGAGGTGGTCAACCCCAGCCCAGGAGGCGGCCCTGGAGAGGTCCACAAGCGGGGTCGCGCCCTCGCCTAGGGAGACAACCCGCTCTGCGTCATCGAACAGCGGCAGCAGTTCTCGGAACCGCCAAACCCCGCTGCGGTCAGCCGCGCTGCCTCCATGGCCCCTGGCCCGCCACAGCTCCGGCCACCCCACGGCATCTTGGCGCGGGTAATCGTAGGTGAGCTCCAACAGACCATGGCAGCGGCGGCAGAGGTACTCTCCATCTTCTCGGTCCGATTCCAGGCCGCAGCCGGGGGTCGGGCAGCGCAGGTGGGTCGGGATCATCGGTGACTCTTAGAGGACAGGGTCACCGTCGACCGTGAGCTGGATGCCACCATAGACACCGCCCGTTCCTCGGCTCCGGGCTGAGCGGTCCCAAACCGGCCGTCGCTGACCTTCTGCGGTTCGAGCATCAAACGCCGGCCACCATCTGGCTGCGGGCTCCGAGGTTGTCCGGTTTTAGCAGGCGGCTCCGGCTGGAGACTCCGGCTGAAGAGAAGGCGTCAGTCAGCAGCTGCGCAATCTGCACCTCCGAACTCCTGGCGACGGCCACCACTGACGATCCCGCACCGCTCAGAAACACCCCGAGGAGGTCCGGATGGCGTGTGGCCAAGCACTCCGCCAGCCCCGGGACCAGGGCGGCCCTGTGGGATTGATGAAGCCGATCCTGGAATAGCTCTGGCCGCAGCCCCGACCCGCCAGAGAAGAAGCTCGCCGTGAGCAAGGCGACCCGTTGCAGGTTCCACACCACGTCTGCCCGATCGTAGCTGTCGGGGAGCACGGCGCGCGAGGTCTGGGTGGAGAGCGGCTCCTCAGGTGTCACCACGATGAAGTTGAGGTCGAGGTCCAGGTCAGCTCTGCGGGCGAGTACCCCGGAGCCGGTGTCGACGGCGGCGACGAAGCCCCCCAGAAGGGCGGCCGCCACGTTGTCGGGGTGGCCCTCACTGGCGGCCGCCAGCTCGAGGATGTCCTCCCTGCCCTTCATCTCCTCGGAAAGAAGGCCGGCGATCAGCAGTCCCGACACTATCGCTGCCGCGCTCGAACCGAGGCCCACTCCGATGGGGATCTCACTTTCGATGCTGAGGTGCAGTCCCGAAGGACGCTCCCCGACCCTGGCCAGCCCTTCTGAAAGCGCCCGGAATATGAGGTTGGAGCTGTCCAGAGGCACGGAGTTCGGCTGAGGACCGCGGTAGGTTGCCGTCAACGTATCCTGGGGCCTGCGGTGAGCGGTGACCGTCAGGTGGAGGTCCAGGGCCACTGCCAGGGTGTCGAAGCCGCTCCCAAGGTTGGCGGAGGTGGCCGGCACGGTTACCCGGCAGTGGCGGCTGCTCACCATCCAACCACGCCTTGCGCCGGAAAGGTCTCGAGCTTAGAGGCAACCTCCATGGTCTCGGACGCCGTTAGCTGCCGGAGTTTGGCCGAGAGCCGAACGGCTCTCGGCGTCGGAAGTCTGCCGACACCTCCTCCATGGTCACCCACCTGACTCCGGAGTGGCCTGAGATGTAGTCGATCAGCCGCTCGAGCATCTGCAGCACCTGGGGGCGGCCGCTGACGTCAGGATGGATGGTCAGGGGAAAAACGGCGTAGTCGAGCTCGCGATACACCCAGTCGAACTGATCGCGCCACAGCTGCTCCAACTCCCTGGGATTCACGAACCCGTGGCTGTTTGGCGACTGCTTGATGAACATCATGGGGGGTAGGTCGTCCAGGTACCAGTTAGCCGCGATCTCCACCAGGTCCACCTCTCGGCCGCGCACCAGCGGCCGCATCCAACTGCTGGCCGGCTGAGTCAGGTCCACCTTGGTCCAGCTATCCCCGACCCTGGCGTAGAAGGGAACGAAGTCTCGGTAGCCCTGGCTGTTGTCATAGAGAAAACCCGAGCCAACAAGGAGTTCCGCGGTCACCGGAGACATCTCCCACCACGGAGCCACATACCCTCGCGGACGTCTGCCGCTCACCGCCTCGATGAGATCGACGCATCGACCCAACACTGCCTCCTCCTGGGAGGGGCTCATGGCTATTGGGTTCTCGTGGGAGTAGCCATGGGCGCCAACCTCGTGGCCGTTGGCCACCACCTGCGCCACCTGCTCCGGGAAGGTCTCGATGGAATGGCCAGGGATGAACCAGGTGGTCGTCAGCTGGCGACGCCTAAACAGTTCCAGCAACCGCGGAATCCCGACCTCGCCGGCGAACATGCCGCGCTGTATGTCGGAGGGCGAGTCCTCACCCCCGTACGAACCGAGCCAGCCCGCCACAGCGTCGACGTGCACCCCGATCGCACACTGGATTTCCTTGGTCATGACTCCTCAGATCGGTTACCAACCAAGCGCTGTGCTGGTCCTAAGCCACCTGTCGGCCCCTGCACTGGTGACAGTCGAGTGCGGACCACCCTCTCCCCTGGGGCGGCCCGCACCCGATCAGGCCGTCTCTGCAAGGACCTCCGGTCCAGCTGCCACGGCATCCTCGGTAATCGAGGTCCCGGTCCAGTGCGTCCCACTCCAGTAGCCGATGTAGTAGAAGGCCAGGGCGACCACCGCAAAGATCAGGGAGTCGTATGGGAATGGCAGGACGTTGCGGCCCCCGAAAGCGGAGCCGCCGAGGAAGGACATCAGCGCGATCACCCCGAGGTAGGCGGGCATCCATGCCCCGTATATCAGGTCCTGCCGGGTGATCGGACGGGTGCGTCGGTAGAAGCCCAGAAGCAGGACTCCGACCACAACCGATGGGATCAGGATCCGGATGGCGGTCCATCCCGACCAATACACCATGAGGCTGGCGACCACGAAGGCGAGCGGGCCGAGCACGCTGAGGAGGGGCATCCGGTAGGGCCGGGGCTCGTTGGGGTGCCGCTTCCTGAAAATGGCGCAGGCCAGCGGGCCCGGGGCATAGGAGAGTACCAGCGCGCTGGCAACCAGTGGGAAAAGGCTGGAGAACGCGGGCAGCAAGATCAGGTAGATCGCAACCACGACCAACACCAAAATCAAGGAGACCATCGGGATCCCCTGGATGGTGAGCCGGGCGAAGATCGGGGGCAGGTAGTTGTCGTAGCGAGCCATGGTCTGTCCGACCCGGGCGGCACCGCCCGAGTAGATGTAGCCATCCTTGAACGAGGCGATCAGGGTAGTCACGATCGCCATCAGGCCGATCACCGCCAAGCCGGCCCCGTTGGACACAGTGACGAACGGGAACTGCAGGCCGCTGAGAGCAGTCCATCCGCCGATTGGAAGCTTCATAGCGTGCCAGTTGATCGCCCCCACGTAGGCAAAGCTCTCCAGAGCGAAGAGGGCGAGAACGATGAACATCGTCAAGAACACCGCGCGGGGAATGGTCCTGCCCGGGTCCCGCACCTCCTCGGCGTAGTCGATGGGTTGCCGGAAGCCGCCGTAGCCGTACACGGTGGCCGACACCGCCAAAAGCAGACCGCTGGCCCCGGCCGGGAACAGGCCATGGAAGCTGCTGAAGTTGGAGGCGTGGAAGTGGGTCCAGAGAGCCACCATGATCACCACCAAGCCCAGGATGGTGAGGATGGTGAGCAGGTTGTTGATCTCGCCCATGTATCGGATGCGGAGGCTGTTGATCACCAGCATTGACAGCAGAACCACAAACGCGATCAAGATCCCGAGCCATGTCAGGGTTCCATTCTTGAACAAGGCAGGGAACCAGTAGCTGAGGTACTCGACGAACGCCACGATGATCGATGGCACTGCCAGCGAGTAGCCAATGAAGGCGCCCCAGGCGTTCAGAACTCCGACCAGCGGGCCGCTGGCCCGGGCGGGGTAGTAGGCGACTCCACCGGCCCTGGGCCACATCGTCCCCAGCTCGATGTAGGACATCGCCAGCACCATAATCATCGCGAACGCGATCACCCAGGAGAAGATTCCCGCTGGCCCCGCCAACCCGAGGACAGATACAGGGGTGAATCCGACGGCGGGCCCGAGGATGGCCCCGGTAGCGAGGAAGACTACAGACCAGAGGCCCAGGTCCTTCTTGTAGTGCCGCCCGGTCTCGGCGGCCGCTTTCGAGGCGGGCAACGCTTGTTGTGCCACCGATGGTCCCCCCTTCCAATCCGCGGTTTGAACTCTTTCGTCGCAGAGAGAGTCGTGAGGCCCTCAAGACCCGCGCTGATCCCTTGGCGAGCGGATCCCAGAACTAGTCGCGCGAGGTTAGCAACCACTCGTCAGACTTGTCAAGTTGCTGGCGGCTGAAGAGCTAGAGATTGGCGGGTTAACCGAGCCGGCTACCACCCAAATGTAAGGCTCCTCGCACCACGACCCTTTGTATTACCTTCCTCAACGCGGTGGCGCTACTGATGGTCCCGGAGGTCACCGACCATACCTACCGAATTGGTACCGAATCCCCACAAGCTCCGGTTCGCAACCTAGCCGGATTGGATTCTAGGCACGCTGTGGAAGTGGACAGCGGCCGCGACGGGGTATCCGCCGCCTTTCCAAGTATCGAATTGACGACAGCCCGGGTCGGGCCCAATCCGATGGGGGGAGGACAGGGCAGGTAGAGTCAGCTGGTTGGGTCCTAAAGAATCGTCGAAGCCGGGAGCTGCTGCCATGCGGCCTCCTGCTGTGGGACGGCTGCTGGATCGCCCGGAGGTCGCGGCGCTCGTTGTTGAACATGGGCGCCAGGCGGTTGCCGAGCAACTACGGCTGGCGGTTGAGTCGCTTCGGTCCAATCCGGACCAGGCGGGGCCCGACCCATCACCGGAGGCGGTCGAGGTATGGGTGGCTGGACAGGTGGCGGGCCACATGAGTCGGGCCCCGCGGCGGTTGCATCGAGTCATCAACGGCACCGGTGTAGTGATCCACACCAATCTTGGCCGGGCCCCCTTGGGGGAAGGAATAGCCAGGCATGCGGCTGAGGTATCCGCGGGATACTCAAACCTCGAGCTGGATCGTGCCTCGGGCCGACGGGGGGATCGGCAGGACCTCATATCGGACCTGTTGGCCCACCTGAGCGGAGCGGAGGCCGCGATGGTGGTGAACAATGCCGCGGCGGCTGTGCTGTTGGGGCTCACCGCCATCGGTCGGGGTCGAGAGGTGATTGTCTCCAGGGGTGAAGCCATCGAGATCGGAGGGGGCTTCAGGATCCCGGACATCCTGCGGCTGTCAGGTGCCCGGTTGGTGGAGGTGGGCACGACCAATCGGACCCGTGTCGAGGACTATGCGCAGGCCACCCACGCAGCCACCGCAGCCTACCTGAGGGTCCATCAATCCAATTTTCGGATGGATGGCTTCGTTGCCCGCCCGGTGCTCCGGGAGCTGACTTCAGCCGCCCATGCAATCGGCATTCCGGTGCTGGAGGATGTCGGCAGTGGGCTCATCCCCCGGGGCCCGGACGCGGTGCGAGCAGAGGACCGTCTTCGTGGCAGCATCTCGGACGGGGTCGATCTCCTCTTCTGCAGCGGCGATAAGCTGGTCGGCGCCAGTCAGGCGGGACTCATCATGGGTGGAAAACAGCTGGTGGGGCGGTTGCGTCGTCACCCGCTGGCCAGGGCGCTGCGTCCCGACAAGCTCCAACTCGCGGCGCTGGAGGGGACGTTGCTCTGCTACGAGTCACCCGAACGGCTTGAGGAAATCCCCGTCTGGTGGATGCTGGGCCGGTCCTCTGACGAGCTTCGCCACCAGTCAGAGCGCTGGGCGGTGAATCTGGGGGCGGCCGGCTGCAGGGTTGAGGTGGTGCCGATGTCGGGTGCCGTTGGGGGTGGGACCACCCCCGGTCCAGAGCTGCCCTCGTTCGGAATCCTGCTTAGGGTGCCCAAGGTGGCGGCAGCCAGGCGCAAGCTGATCAGCGGCGATCCTGCAGTCCTGGCGTTGGAGTGGGAGGCCGGGCTCGCAATCGACGCCAGATGTGTCCTGCCCGCCGATGAGGCTCCCCTTCTCGGCGCTCTAGCCGCTGCCTTTGGAGGGTCCCGGTGACCGAGCTGGTTGTGGGGACCGCCGGTCATGTGGATCATGGCAAGACATCCCTGGTTAGGGCGCTCACCGGAGTCGACTGCGACACCCTGGAGGACGAGCGCCGGCGCAGCATGACCATCGAGTTGGGCTTTGCTCCTTGGCTGCTCCCGTCGGGTCGAGAGGTCTCGATCGTCGACGTGCCCGGGCACGAACGGTTCATTCGGACCATGGCGGTAGGGGCTCGCTCCGTCGACCTGGCGATGCTCTGCGTGGCAGCGGATGACGGAGTGATGCCCCAGACCAGCGAGCACGCCGCGGTGCTGGCGATCATCGGGGTGCGCCAGGCGCTGGTGGCCGTAACCAAGGTTGACCTTGCTCCAGAAAGGGCCGAGAGGGTAGGGCTGGAGGCGCTCAGCCTGCTCCGGGAGATTGGGGTCCCCGCGGACCATTGGGTGGGCTGCAGCGTCCCGGCCGCCTTTGGTTTGCGAGAGCTGGCGGAGATGGTGGACTCGGGCTTGGGCAGTCTGGAAGGGGTCCCCAACCGGGGCTACCCACGGTTGCTGGTTGACAGGAGCTTCTCCCGCGTCGGGACAGGCACGGTGGTTACCGGTGTCCTCGACGGCGGTGGTCTCAGTGTTGGAGACGCCCTGGAGGTCTTCCCGTCCGGAAGTAGGGCCCGAGTCCAGGGCCTTCAAAGACGGGGACGAGCGGTCGTCTCCGCCGAGCCCGGCGGTCGACTCGCAGCTGCGCTGAATGGCGTTTCGATCACCGAGGTGCCGAGGGGAAGCGTCGTCGGCAAACCTGGGGAGCCGTGGGGTTCCCAGTATCTCGACTGCTCGATCACGGTTCCGCGGAAAGGTGCCCGGGGCGTACGCCAGGGCATGCATGTGGATGTCGTCTGTGGCACCTCGGCGGCGACGGCGAGAGTCTGGTTGGCGGGTGATCCCGAGCTGTCACCGGGTGGAAGCGGGTACGCCCAGCTTCATCTTGATTCACCGATGTGGGCCATTCCCGGCGACCGCTTTGTGCTGCGGGGCCCCAGCCCGGGCGCGATCTTGGGCGGGGGGTTGGTGCTTGACCCTCACCCTGCCCGGCACCGCAGGTGGTCCACCGCGCCGCTGGAGGAGTGGTCAATCCGGGAGCGCCTCCTGACGGGTAAACAGGGTGGTGGAGTCGCAGGACTCGCGGTCCTGGAGGCGGGCTCCAGCCCCCATGGGTTGGAGCCCGGCCAAGCCGCCAGCCGAGCAGGCGTCACGGTGGCGGATGCTCGCGACGCCTTGGGCGCTGCAGCCTCCAGCGGACGATTGAAGGCAGTTGGACGCCGCTACCTGGCCCACGACAGGTGGATCCAGCTTGGCGACTCCGCGGTGCGGCGGCTGTCGGAGCACGAGAGGGAACAGCCACTGGACCCCGGCCTTCCTCGCCAAATTCTGCTGCGGGCCATCGGGTTCCAGCCCGGTCCGGATGCGGATGCTGCGCTGCGCGAGCTGGAAAGAGAGGGCCGACTAGAGGTACGGGGACCTGTGGTTAGCCTGCCGGGTCGTGAACCGGCCGGCTCCCGAACCGATGCGGCGGCCAGGCTTGAGGCGCTGCTGTCGAGGGCTGGGGCGACCCCCCCGGGGGCTAGGGAGCTAGCAGAGGCGGGGATGACCGGGGCGATTCGCGCCTACCTCCTGAGAGCCGGCCGAGCGGTCCAGTTGGCACCTGACATTTTGATTGCGCTCCCAGCTTTGGAGGATCTCGAGACGAGACTGGATCGGCTGCTTGCCGCAGCCCCTGACCATGGTCTGACCGTGGCCCAAGTCCGCGACGGCCTGGGAAGCAGCCGGCGAGTTGTCATCCCCCTGCTGGAGCGGTTCGAGCGCGCTGGCCGTGCCGAGCGCGATGGGGATCTGCATAGGCGAAGGAGGAACCAGTGGCAAGCTCAGTGCGGCTGACCGAATACACCGGCCAGGGCGGCTGCTCCGCCAAGATCGCCCAGGCAGACCTGGCTGAAGTTCTAAGGGGCCTTGGCTCGGCGGCCGGCGGAGACCTGTTGGTTTCGTCGGGGACCATGGACGACGCCGCCGTCTACCGGCTGAACGATGAGCTGGCCCTGGTGGTCACCACCGACTTCTTTCCTCCGCCGCTGGACGACCCCAGGGACTTCGGGGCAATCGCCACTTCGAATGCCTTGTCTGACATCTACGCCATGGGTGCTACCCCGCTCCTCCTGCTGAACCTGGTCGGGTTCGACCTGGCCGCCCTCGGAGGTGAGATCCTTCGCCAGATCCTGGAAGGAGGCGCAGAGATTGCGCGCGAGGCGGGCTGTGCGGTCGCCGGGGGCCACTCGATCAGGAGCTCGGAGCCGATCTTCGGGTGCGCCGTGGTGGGCAGGGTGGATCCGCGGCGCATGGTCACCAATGCGGGAGCCCAGATCGGCGACTTGGTCTTCCTCACCAAGCCACTTGGAACCGGCACAATTCTCAATGCTCACAAGCTGGGGGCCGTCGCCCCCGATGTGCTTGCCACCGCGGTGGCAAGCATGCGTCAGCTGAATCGAAGGGCCGCCGAGGCGATGGCCGAATCTGGCGCAACCGCGGCCACCGACATAACCGGATTTGGCCTATTGGGACATGCCCACAACCTGGCGGCGGCTTCCCATGTGCGCCTTCGGCTTCGTGCCGGCGAGCTTCCGGTGCTCCCAGGCGCGGCAGAGCTGATTCGCTCAGGAAACGTTCCCGGTGGCACCCGTCGCAACCTGGAACTCGCTCGCCTCTCAGCGACGATCGCGTTGGAGCTGCCAAGCGAGCTGGTGACCCTCGCCTGCGACGCCCAGACCAGTGGAGGTCTCCTGCTCACGATTCCCGCTGACCGAGCAACGGCACTTCGATCGGGCCTTCCTCAGGCACGGCTCATAGGTGAGGTGCTGGCGGAGACCCGTGGTCGGACGCCGATCGAGCTGATCTGAGTCAGCTTCTCCTGACGCTGGCCCGAAGCAACCTCATCGCCGCTGAAGCCCTGCGGGCCATGGTTCCGTCCGAGATTGTAGAGCGGCTGCCCGGGGTCTCCCCGCGCAATTCCCGAGTCCGGTCGTCGGTGAGCATTCGGATCAGGGTGGGGTTCATCATCGATCTCCTTTGTAACTTGCAATTGACATCTTGCCAGTAACAGAGTAACATGCCGACGCTAACTGGTCAAATGAACTTCGATAGTTACACGGATCTCGGAATGGAGGCGGCGGCGGAGCTCGTGAATCGGCTCACGCCCGGCTTCGATCGGGGGCACCCGCACCCGCTGCCGACCGCGCCCCTCCCGCGTCGGGAGAAGGCCGCTTCCGCAGAAGCGGCCATCTGGGGCGCCGCTGGCACTATCTCCGGGGCCGATGCGGAGTCCTTCTTCAGCTTGGCTCAGGAGTTGAGGGAGGTGTTCCAGAGTGCAGCTGACGGGGACGTGGAGCGGGTGGCGCCCTTAGTAAACGACCTGCTTCGTCGTTACCACGCAGCACCTCAGCTGGCTCGGCACGACGGGGAGGGTTGGCACCTCCACTTCCACAGCCAGGAGAAGGAAGCCGGCCGAGCGCGGGCCCGCGGGGCCACCTGCGCCATCGCTCTGGCGATCGTGATCGGCTCAGGCGGCGTCGGCCGGTTAGGCGTCTGCAGGGCTGATCGCTGCGATCGGGTGTTCGTGGACACCTCGCGCAACGGTTCGCGCCGCTTCTGCTCTTCCAGCTGTCTCAGCCGGCAGAAGGTGGCGGCTTTCAGAACCAGAAAGCAAAACAAAATGGCTGGCGGCTCTCCGTTGCCGATCCCCGGAGGCACGTCCACCGTTCCCACATTCGGAGTAGAGATGGCCGATCCCGCGACCCCGTGGAGGGCAGGGTAGGTCGGTCTTATCGTCCTGGATCTACAATGCTCAGCTCACAGGTGGGTTGGAGTTGTGAGGTAGCGGCCGCAAACCCAACACCTTTTGCCTAGAAATCAGCTCTGGCTCCGCACCAGGTAGGTCGGGTCTTCAGCAGATTGGAACCCAGCCCGATATATGCACTGCCGGAGGGCGGCCGAGCCCACCAGAGTCAGCGCCCCCCCAACGGCCGCACCCAGTCGGCTGCGGCGTCCCAATGTCGCTATCAGCGCCGCTCCCAGCAGGGAGGAAGCACGCTGAATCGTATTCAGTGTTCCGGCCCTCCCTTCGGCGTAGGGCTCGGCGAGCGCCCCCAATTGCCTCTCCATTGCGAAGAAGGAGAGCTGCTCCACTGCGGTGCCAGCGACCACCATTAGCCGCGCCGATCGGAGATCCCCTACCGGGCCAGCAACACAGAGGGCCCCGCCGGCGGACGCCATGGAGCTTCCGGAGAACACGAAGGGAAGCAGGTGTCGGGCACCGCGCCAGATTGGATTCGCGGTGTCCCCAAGGAGCACCGCAGTGTAGGTCGAGAGAATAGGTCCCAGGACGCCGGCGGCAACCTCCGCGGTACCTACCATCGCCGCCGGGAGTCCTACCAGCTCCGCGGTTTCTGCGGCGCCTAACGCACTTCCGAATCCGGCCAGTGTCCAGCTTCCAACGCTCATCGGCGAGGTCGGTCGGAAAACCCGCAGCATGTTCAGGAACCGCGACGGCCGGCCCAGGTCCGAGATGAGCAGCGCCGGGCTGATCAGTGCGCCAGCCAACGCCAGCCGCCGCGCTCTGCGCTCGAGCCCAGCGTTGGCCGACCACCGCGCCACCATCGAGGTTGCGGCCAGCGCCCCGGAGGTCCCGCCGACGAAAAAGTACCACGGGACCTCCTGAGTCCACGCGGGTCGCTTGACGATGGGAAGTCCGTAGTAAGACCTGGGGTTCGCGGCCGGCACCATCTGGCGCTCACCTCGAGCCCGACCCTCTTTCATCGCCGGCCCCAGACAATCGCACCCGCAACCCCACCCAGCAACACGCCTGCAGCCACCGAGGCTGCCGCCCACATGGTAGCCACGTCCCGCCTCTGGTAACTGGGAGCCGGGGGCATGCCATACACCTCCGGGGCGTCCAACAGAAGGAAAAAGGCGCCGAACCCCCCGACCCCATCGGTTTCGTCGGCGCCATAGAGCTGGGCCATCTCGTGCCCGGACTCGTTTTTGACAACCTCGAGCCGTGCTCCCGCCCGTTCCCGAAGTTCGTCCAGGGGGCCGAACTGAATGGATTGGGTGGGGCACGCCTTGGCGCATGCAGGCTGCTCGCCGACCTTCAGGCGGTCGTAGCAGAGGGTGCACTTGAAAGCTCGCCCGTCGTCGGCCCTCCTCTCGATAACCCCGAAGGGGCAGGCGGAGACGCAATACCCGCACCCGTTGCAGACATCCTCCTGGACCACCACCGTCCCAAACTCGGTGCGGAAGATCGCCCCGGTCGGACAGACCTCCATGCAGGCCGCCCGAGTGCAGTGCTTGCAGACGTCGGAGCTCATAAGCCACTGGACACCGACCCCGGTATCCGGCCGGGGCCGCTCCACAAAGGCGACGTGTCGCCAACTGCTGGCCCCCAACCGCAACGTGTTGTCGTAGGAGTTGCCTGACCAGGAGGGATCGAGGTCGGGCACATCGTTCCACTCCTTGCACGCGACCTCGCAGGCCTTGCAGCCGATGCAGATTGAGGTATCGGTGAAGAAACCCATACGGGTGCCGCCACCCTGCCACATCGGCAGCGGGACCGAGGCCTGGCGAGGAGAGGAGATGGTCAACTGATCCCTCCACGGGGTCGTCGGCCCGGCCTGATGTCGCAGGTGGCGGCCTTCACCTCTTGAATGTGCACGTTGGGATCCAGGACCAGCGGGAACACGTCGTTGGCCGAGTCTCCGCGCACCAGTCCCCGACTCCCCCAGTGGTAGGGCAGTCCGACCTGGTGGACGGTGCGATTCCCAAACTTGAGGGCCGTGACTCTGGGGGTGACCAGCACCCTGGCCTCGATAGAGGCACGCAACGTCACGATGGTGGCCCAACCCCCGGGCCGGAGCCCTCGCTCGGCCGCCAACTCCGGACTCACCTCGCAGAACATCTCGGGCTGCAGCTGGCTGAGCCGGGACAGGAATCTGCTCATGCCGCCCGCGGTGTGGTGCTCTGTGAGTCGGTAGGTGGTGACCACGAACGGGAACTCCTCACTGCCGGGTTCTCCCGCGGATGGGTGGTAGGGATTGTCCACGCGCCTGAACAGCTGTCGACCCGGATTCCGCTCCTGCTCGTAGAGCGCATTCCTGAGTGGGGACTCTTGCGGCTCGTAGTGAGTTGGCAGCGGGCCATCCACCAGTCCGCTGGGTGCGAACAGCCAGCCTCTGCCATCGGATTGCATGATGAAGGGGCGATCACCGCTCAGGCTATTCTCCGCGGTCGCCCCCGGACTTGGCTGAAAGTCCGGCCTCCGATCGAGTGGAAAGTCGGGGGTGTCGGGCCCTATCCATCGACAGGTCTTCTCGTCCCACTCGACATACCGCTTGCGCTCCGACCACGGCCGTCCTTCCGGGTCCGCCGAGGCGCGGTTGTAAAGGATGCGACGGTTCATCGGCCAGGCCCAGCCCCAATCCAGAGCCACCCAGTTCTGCTCCCAATGGGGACGCCGCCGCGATGTCAGGTTCGTCCCGCCTGCGAAGGCACCTGCATAGATCCAGCAGCCGCAGGTGGTGGAGCCGTCCCCGCGAACTGCGCCCAAACCTGGCAGGGAGGTTCCCTGTCCATCCCAGCCACAGATCTCACGAAGCACATGGTGCGGATCCGGATCGCCGCCGGGTTGAAGAAGTGGGTAGTTCCAGTTCAGTTTGAGGATGGCCGCGTCACGGGGATCTTCCCGCTGGGCCAGCTTTCGCCTGATGCGCTCTCCGAGCCAGTAGGCGAACCACAGCTCGGACCTGCAGTCGCCAGGAGGCTCAACCGCCTGTTCGTGCCACTGCAGGAGCCGCTGGGTGTTGGTGAACGACCCACTCTTCTCAGTATGCGCGGCAGCGGGGAGCAGGAACACTTCGGTATCGATGTCCTCAGGGCGGAGCTCTCCGGACGCGATCTCGGGCGAGTCGTACCAAAAGCTGGCGGTCTCGATTTCGTACAGGTCCCGGACCACCAGCCACTCGAGATTCCGCAGACCCTTGCGGTGCAGACCGCCGTGCGCCGAACCGACCGCGGGGTTCTCCCCAAGAACGAAGAAGCCGCGCACGGTCTTGTCCACCATGCCCAGGGTGCTCTGGTATGTCGAGTGGTCGCCGGTGAGGCGGTGGAGGTACTCAAAGCCATACTGGTTATCCGCTGTCGCAGCGTCTCCCCAGTAGGCCTTGAGCAGCGACACCAGGTAGTTCTGCAGGTTGCCCCAGTAGCCGCCTGCCGCCCCTCCATTCAGGGAACAGAACTCCCCCAAGTCCGTTGGGTCATCCACTTTGGGAACCGGAATGTACCCTGGAAGCACGTCGAATAGGGTCGCGATGTCGGTAGCGCCCTGGATGTTTGCGTGGCCCCGAAGCGCCAAAATGCCACCCCCCGTCCGGCCCATGTTGCCGAGCAGCAGTTGGAGGATGGCGGCGGTCCTAATGAACTGTGCGCCGGCGGTGTGCTGAGTCCAACCAACGGCGTAGACGAATGCAGTGGTGCGCTCGCGGCCCGAGTTGTCGCATATGGTCTGGGCCAACTCCAAGAAGGCGGCCCGGGAAACGCCGGTAACCTTCTCCACCATCTCTGGGGTGTAGCGTTCGAAGTGTCTTGTGAGCAGTTGGAAGACGCAGCGGGGGTGCTGCAGGGTGGGGTCCTCTTGGGGCGGAGAGCCCCCGACCACCGTTGCCCTCTCCAGCGCCCCGGGGGCGGTGCGTTGGCCGGCTGCCGCGTGGATCACTCCTCCCGCGTACTGCCAGCTGGAGTTGTCGTAGCGCCGTTCCTTGGGATTCCACCCTGAAAAGAAGCCGTCCAGGTCCTCGGTGTCGAGGAAGCGTTCATCGATGATGGTGGCCGCATTGGTGTAGCTGCGGACATACTCGGGGAAGTAGCGCTGGTGCTCCAGGACGTAATGGATGAGGCCGCCCAGGAACGCTATGTCGCTACCTGCCCTTATGGGAATGTGCCGATCGGCCAAAGCGCTCGTCCTGGTGAACCGGGGATCGACGTGGATCAGCTTTCCACCGTTCTGCTTTGCTTCCACCACCCACTGGAAGGCGACCGGGTGACATTCGGCCATGTTCGACCCCATCACAACAATGCAGTCAGAGTTCTTGAGGTCCCCAGGAAAGGTGGTGGCTCCACCCCTACCGAATGATGTCCCCAGACCGGGAACGGTGGCCGAGTGTCATATTCGGGCCTGGTTCTCCACCTGGACGACGCCGAGCCCGACCATCAGCTTGCGCCAGAGGTAGTTCTCCTCGTTGTCGATGGTGGCCCCGCCGAGGCTGGCAATGGCCATCGTCCTGCGCAGTGGTCGACCCTGTTGGTCCACCTCTTCGAAGGTGTCGGCCCTGGTCTTGATCAACCGGTCCGCGATCATGTCCATCGCTTGGTCGAGGGATATCTCCTCCCAGGCGGTGCCATGCGGGCGCCGGTACCTGACAGTTGTCTGGCGCAGCGGAGATGTCACCAACTCCTTGGTGGCGGATCCCTTTGGGCACAACCTGCCTCTGGATAGCGGGCTGGCCGGGTCACCTTCGATCTGGATCACCCGCTGATCCCGCACGTACACCAGCTGCCCACAGCCCACGGCACAGTAGGGGCAGATCGAGGGAACCACTCGGTCGGCGGTTTCGGTCCTGGCCTGGAGGGACCGGGTCTTCTCCGAGGTGGCAGCGGTCCCGAGGCCCAAGAGGTCATTCTCAGTGAGCTGGCGCAGCGCCGGCCACATTCGCAAGCTCCGCCTGATCGCCATTTGGCCTCCAGCTTCCAGGATCGAGTCGTAGCTGGCAGCCAGGATACCTCGGATCCTGCCGCCTGCGGCGGCTTAGACTGGCGGCTTAGATGGAATTTTCACCGCGAACCTCTCCGGCGCTCTTCTTCACCGAGGTGGGACCCCGGGACGGGCTCCAGAATCTGGCCCAAGAGGTGACCACCGAGTCCAAGCTTGAGCTGGTCGAACGCCTTCTTGACTGCGGAGTCGATCAGGTGGAGGTCACCTCCTTCGTCTCCCCAGCCTGGGTGCCGCGGATGGCCGATGCTGACGCGCTGATTGCGCGTCTGATCGATGCCAGGGGGCAGGCCGTCCTGCACCGCGTGCGGGTCTTGGTGCCGAACCCGAGGGGGCTAGAGCGGGCGCTGGAGACAGGGGTCCGACATGTGGTCGCCAACCTGGCGGTTACGGAGAGCTTCAATCGCCGGAACCTCAACCACTCGGTGGCGGAGACGCTGTCAGAGTTGGAGGCGATGGCGGGGACCGCCAGGGCGAGCGGTTGCCTCTTCGACGTTGGCTTGAGTGTCGCCTTTGGCTGTCCCTTCGAAGGCCGGGTAGACCAGGACCGCGTAGCAGAGCTCGCTGACAGCTGTCAGGAGCTCGGAGTTGCAGAGATCGGCATCGCGGACACCATAGGAGTGGCCGATCCCAGGCAGGTGAGTTCCTTGATTGAGCTGCTGCTGCGCTCCGGCATCCCCACAGAGCAGATGTCGCTCCACTTTCATGACACGCGGGCGATGGGACTTGCCAACGTCCTGGCGGCATACGAGACCGGGATCCGCCGATTTGAGGGCTCGATCGGCGGAATCGGCGGCTGTCCCTTTGCTCCTCGGGCCACCGGTAATGTCTGCAGCGAAGATCTTCTCCATATGCTGACCCGGGTCGGTGCGCGCACGGGTGCCGACCTGACCGGCCTCTGCCAGACCGCCGAGTACCTCGAGCGGCTGCTGGGTGAACCGCTTCCAGGCAGGTTGTATCGCGCCGGAGTCTGGTCCGGTATGCCGGCTCCTTCGTCGCCGGAGGGCTGACCGGCCCCGTCACCTCCTCTGGCCCGATTAACCGGAGATCCGGCTCCGTTCAGAGGTCGCCGCCGGATATCGCGCAAGCCGGAGCTCGACGATTCAGCGCTTCGAGTGCTCCTGGCCCCCCAGGGCCGCTACAGGCGGGCCGGCATCCCCAGCCCCAAGGACCGCCCCTCCCTCGCGGAAAGTCTTGAGCCGGGAACGGCCCCGTCGTCGGAGCACCTGGGATCCGGAGAGCACCATGGCCGTCGCCATGAAGACCATGGACGAGTAGAAGGCGGCATGGAGTCCGCTGGTGAACACCCCGGCGAGTTGGGGCCGCAGCCTGGTTGTGCCGACGAAAATGGCGAAGGCCAGTCCTTTGGGGATCGATCGGGCGGCAACCAGGATGGCCACGGAGAATGAGAAGACCATCCCGACGTTGGAGAAGGTTCGAAGCATTCCAGAGGCGGTCCCGAAGCTGCGACCCGGGGCCGCCTTCATCACCGCGGCGTTGTTGGCGGGGAAGAAGAAACCACCACCGATGCCATTGATCACGGCTGCCATAGCGACCACAAGAAGGGGCGTGCTGACGCCCAGTTGGGCATAGACCAAAAGCGCGAGAATCTCCACCAACAGCCCTGCGGTGGCGGGCCAAACCACACCGATCCTATCCGACAGTCTGCCGGCGAATGGCCCCACGACCGCTCCGACCAGGTATCCGGGCACCAGCAGCAAGGAGGCGTGCAGGGGGCTTAGCTGACGAACCCCCTGCAGGTACATGATCACCAAGAACAGAACGGCGAAGTTGGCTAGCCCTTGGAACAGGGACGCCGAAAGTGTGGGGCTCATGCTGGGAATGCGAAAGAGGGAGAGGTCGACCATGGGGTAGCTGATGCGTCGTTCGACGACTACAAAGGCAGTCATCAGTAAGAGTCCACCCAGCAGAAACAGCACCACCGTCGCGGAGAATGACGAAGTCGCCAGTGAGGTGATCGCCCAGAGCACCCCGAAGAGCCCGCCTCCCAATGTGATCATCCCTGCGTAGTCCAGCCGCTGGCGCTGACGTCTTCCCGAATCGTGCAGAACCCGAGCGGCCATTGCGAACGCGATCAGCCCGGCGGGGACGTTGATCCAGAAGATCCAGCGCCAGGACACGTAGGTGATGATGAGTCCTCCCAGCAGAATGCCCAGGATCGCCCCGACATTCCAACCGATGCTGTTGAATCCGTAGGCACGGCCCCTGGACTCGGGGGGGAAGGTGTCGGCGATCACCGCCCCGCTGTTGGCGGTGATCAGGGCTCCGCCGATGCCCTGGATAACGCGGAAGCCGATGATGGTCGCTTCATTGCCGGCAAGGGCGCAGAGCGCGGACCCGGCGATGAAGACCAGGAAGCCCGCCTTGTACATGCGCACCCGACCGAACATGTCTCCCAGCCGGCCCACCTGGGTCGCCAGCAAGGTGATCACCAGGAGGTATCCGATGATGACCCATATGACTCCGGACAGCGGCACGTGAAGCGCGCGCTCCATCTCCGGAAGGGCCAGCACCACTATCGTTGTGTCGACCGCGGCCATCAGGACACCGATCATGATCACCAGCAGGGCCAACCCGGTCCTCGGCGATTGGGTGCGCTCCGCCATTACCGCAGTTGCTCCGGCGGCTGCACCCGCAAGTTGCCTGTGAGTCGCCGTGGCTCATCGTGTTGGTCCTTCGGCCGAAGCATTCAGCCCCGTCTCCTTCCCGGCTGACTCACAGGCTCAAGGTTCCGCCCCAAGGCCACCGTCGAAATAGGGAACCCATCAGGTTGTCAATCACGCGTGCAACTCAACCATCCGCGGGCGGTGACCTGCAAATGGCAGTTCCCCCTTGCCCCTGGCGGGTCAGGGAATGTGCGGCGGAGAGACGTCACGCTGATGGTGGGGGCTGAGCCGTCCCGTCGGGGGAGGATCCCGCCGCCGCGACGGGCCCCTCGCTACTCACCACAACCACGGTGTAGCCCAAGGCGATGATCTGGGCCACCAAGAATGCGTAGGCGAGAATGAGAAAGAAGAGCCCGAAGGTCGAGCCATAGGAGCTGAAACCGTGCTCCAGGTGAAAGTACAGGGGAAAGAGAAGGCTCAACCCCTCAAAGACGATACCGGCGGTGAGTCCTCCCTTCACCGACGATGCCAGCCTGCCGTGCCACTTGGGCACCAGGTGGTAGATGGCGGTGAACAACACGGTGCCGACTGCGACCGCCAGTAGCAGCTGGATCAGAAGAGCGAGCGGCCCCGAGTGCAGCCACGAGGGGACTCCCGGCAGCGACTCGAATACCGCCAGGGCGCTGGAGCTGAGCACCACCGGCACGGCCAGGACCGTAAAGAGCACTATCATGCCAACGCTCATCAGCTTCTGGCCTAAGAAGCCTCTCGCCGAAGCTCCCGAGATGGCGGCGAATCCCTGGTCCATCGCACCGAACAGGGAGCTCCCAGACCACAGAAGGCCCACCCCTCCGACTATCGCCATGACCCCCGAGTCCCGATGAAAGGTGGCCAACGCGGACAGCACCGCGCTCCCTCTCCCCTCGGGCAGAATTGAGGCCACGGCCTTGGCCACCGCCTTGCCAGCCGCCGGGTCGTGAAAGACCAGCCCCGCCAGGGTGACCGCCAGCAACGTGATCGGGAAGATCGCGAACAGCAGGTTCCAGGCAATCAGGGTCGCCTGATTGGGTCCGTTAGTCCGAAGATAGCGCGCCCCCACCTGAATTGGGAGGGTGCGCTGCAACTTGTTCCAAAGCTTCCGCATAGCGGTCAGGTTACGGCGGGCTTGAGTCGGGTGCCGCGCCCGATCTGGACGGGGATGGGCGGGCACTTCGGGACTGCTATTCTGCGCAGCAGCTTGAGGGGGCGGAGAAGGAGCGAGCCGATGCCAGCGCCACTTCCGGGTGCCAGGGACCAACAGGGGCTGGCGGTCTTCGTCTCCGATTTGCACAAGAGCTACGGTGAGGTGCATGCGGTCCGCGGGATTGACCTGGAGATCAAGCGGGGGCAAATTGTCGCCCTGCTCGGCCCCAACGGAGCCGGTAAGACCACAACTATGGAGATCATCGAGGGACTCAAACCGTTCGACTCAGGAGAGGTTCGGGTGCTTGGCTTGCGGCCTCTTGAGGCGCGACGCCGCGTTGGTGTCCAACTCCAGGAGGGGGCACTGTACGACGACCTCACCTGCGGTGAGACCCTTCGTCTGTTCGGTCGCCTCTATGGCTTTGAGGCAGATCCGCTCGCCTTGCTGAGGGTAGTTGAGCTCGAGGAGATGCTGAATCGGCGCGCCTCGGCATTGTCCGGCGGCCAGAAGCGACGCCTTCAGATCGCGCTTACCCTCTGCAATGACCCTGAACTGGTCGTTCTGGATGAGCCCACCACGGGGCTCGACCCGATAAGCCGTCGACAGACCTGGCAAATGGTCCGCGCACTCCATCGCCAGGGGCGGACGGTCTTGCTGACCACGCATTACATCGAAGAGGCCGAGGAGCTGGCCGAGCAGGTGGTGATCATCGACCACGGGCGGGTGGTGGCCCAGGGAACACCGAGCGGTCTGGTAGCTGATTTGGGGGCGGCCGCCAGGATCAGTGTGGCTGGACCGGCGGAAGCCGCCATGGACCAGATCCCCGGCCTAACCTCAAGCCGCTACGAGGCTGGGCGTTGGTTACTACGGACCAAGGAGGTTGGATCGGTTCTGGCGGCCGTGGGTGGCGCTTTCGGAGAGGCGGCACTTCGTGATATGACGGTCCGCCCGCCCAGTCTCGAGGATGTCTTCTTGGAGACGGTCGGGCGTCGGCTGGAGGCCGCCGAGTGATGGGTGGCGATGGGGCAGGGCACGCCCCAAGCGAGTTCGCACGACCGCTGGGTACGGGGCCATGGATCCCCCTGGTGGCCCTGAGCTCGGCAAATGTCCGGATCCTCTACCGAAACCGACAGGTGCTGGTGTTCAACGTTCTGGTGCCGCTGCTGCTTATCGTCATCTTCGGAGGGCTGTTTCAGCGCGGACCCCAGGCCGTTGACTTGGTGAGCCCACCGCAGTACCTATCCGTTTTCAGTCGGGCATTGCCGGGCAGCTCGTTCCACTTGCACCTGGTCTCAACTACCACAGCACGCCAGCAGGTGCTCAACAATGAAGTTGGACTAGCACTGCTGGTCGTCCCCCAAGGGCCGGGTGTGGTCACCGTCAAAGTCCTGGAGAACTCCGGGAACGTCACCGAAAACGGCTCCCTGACAGCGGAGGCCGAGGCCGCGATTGCGGCGCTCAATCAAGTTCTCCTCAGCCGGCCCCCCGCGGCCCGCGGGGTGGTGCAGACCATACATTCGCCGGGTGGGTTGAACTCTGACTCATTGGCCAACTCCAACTACATTGCGTTCCTGGCGCCCGGTGTACTGGCCTACGCGGTCCTGGCCGGCGGCCTCTCTGCGGGTATGCGGTTGGTCGGCGAGCGGGACCAGGGCACGCTCCGTCGGGTCCGCGCCACCCCCATAGCGGTGTGGGTCTTTCTGGCAGCCAGTGTCGTCTCGCAACTGGTGCTGGTTGTGATCCAAATCGCGGTCCTGCTCGGGGTTGGCCACCTTATCTACGGGATAGGACTGGGGCCGTCTCCCTTCGTGGTCCTCCTAGTCCTGCTGGTGGGATCGCTCTGCTTCCTGGCCGGTGGGTTCCTGATAGCGGCTCTGTCCCGCCGCGAGCAGGCCGCGGTGGTCATGTCCAACCTGGTGTCGCTGCCTCAGCTCTTCGTTGCTGGTGTCTTCTATCCCCTTGCGGGAGCACCGATTTGGCTGCAGAAGCTATCCATCGTGATGCCGCTCACCTACTTCAGCTCCAGCCTGCGGGGGCTGATGGCCGAGGGTCAGACCCTGGGTCAGGTCACTCCTGACGTGCTGGTGTTGCTCGGAGTCGGGTTGTTAGTGCTCCTGGTGGCCGTCCGCACCTTTCGCTTCGAGCCATCGGGAGGCTGACCGAAACAGGCAGCTTGCTGACGCTTTGGAGCTGACCTGCCGACTCGGTCATACCATTTCCCTCTCGTCGCTTCAGGGATGCTCATTGGCAGCCTCCGACGATGGTCGCATTGGCGAAGTTACCGGACTGTTCGGGGATCAGCTGCAAAGCCGGCGTTAGCAGGTACAGCCCCTGATCCGTGCCTATCCAGGTCCCGTGGGAGTCGGCGAAAGTAGAGTAGACGGCCAGTCCCTGGCTGCTCGCCAGCCCTGGCCCCGCCAGCAGGGAGGAGGAGGCGCTGGGCGAGGTCGCCACCTCCAGCACGGTCTGCGCGGGACTCTGAACAAGCTCCAACGGGTCCCCGGCAGCCGTCGTCCCGACCACCGTCACCTGGTCGCCTTGGTGATAGGACCAAACCTCAACCCTGCCCGTGGAAAGGTCGTAGCGCAGCACCTCGTCCTGTGGGACTTGCACCTGTGGGGCCGCCGGGTCCGACGGGTTGAGCTCGCCGCCCCAAACGGCTCCGGCACCAGCCAGATACCATTCCACACCGCTGGTGTCGGGCTCCAGGCTTTGGATCTGCTCGGTCGCCGGGTCCAGCGCCTTGAGCCCGGTAGTCACCGAGGCTGTGGGGACGTGGTCGACAAGAAGGATCTGTCCCCGGTCCCAGCCCAACACCTCGGTCTGCCCGCTCGCATAGACCACCACATCACTGGCACTGGAGATGGTCACCAAGTGGACGTACACCGGGGTGGTCTGGGGTTGGCTTATGTCACCGATCACCGCGTAGGCGTACTGGGACCCCGTTGGAGCGACCTCAGCCGGAGTGGCTGGGATCCACTTGCCCAAGAGGGAGTCGTAGGTTTCTACCGGCGAATCGCCGACGAGAGTGGGGGTGGTCGCGCTTTGCCACTCGTCGAACTGACCCGAAACGGGGGTCAGGCCGGTAAGGGACTGCTGGGTCACAGAACCCGACGGGAGGGCCAGAAACCCCCCGGCCGCCTGAGTTCCGCCGGAGCCAACCACGACAGAGGACCCGTAGATCGGGAGCTGGCAGCTAAGAGTTTGAGAGCCGGGGCTAGCCACCGGGCTGTTGAAGGGGGAGGGGAGCTGGCTGGCCGTGGGGGTCGGGTGAGGGTGGTGATGGTTAGCTGAGGGAGTGGCTCCGCAGCTGGCCATCACCAGCGTGGCGAGGACTGCCCCACCGCTCCACCGTGCCCGGACCCCGGAGATCAAGCTTGAACCCAAAGGCGGTTTGCCGGGGAAGGGTTCGCGAGTAGGGAAGGTACGGAAGTGGAAGTAGCTGATGAGAGGGCCCGAAGGTTTGGGAAGGGACGGTCCCTGTAGTGACCTCCGATCACAAATGGTCGACATGGTCCAGT
>DAHVDN010000139.1 GCA_027313505.1 Candidatus Dormiibacterota bacterium | reverse complement strand
GCGCTCCGACTCCTCAGGGCTGGCGTCAGCCTGCCCAAAACTCCACCAACACCGCCGATTTCGACCAACTGGGACAAAGACCCGGGCTCTGTCCCTCCGTTGGCCAGTCCCACACGCCCCTCAAAGGTTCCGTCCTGGCCCTTTCACCCCCAGCCGGACCCTGACGGAGAGGACCCCAGGCCTACTCCGGTGTTTTCAGGCTAAAGTGCAAGAAGGGGGCGGTCCGCCAAGCCAGGTGTCGTCTGTGGCGCTGGTTGCGCAGACCTTCTTGGCGCTGGGACCCTACGGCGTTGGGAACCTGAGCTGTGATAGCCAGACGGTCGCATGGACTACCTCGTCCCAACCCAGAAGCGGTCTGAACAACCTTGTTCGCCTGGCGCACTTCCCGTCGGGAAGTAGCAGCATAGTAGGTCAAGCCGAGTACGGCGGCACAGTCACCTCGCCGGTCGAGGTGGCTGGCAACTGGGTTGTTTATCTCGAGTACCTACAGTATGGAGAAACCTACACCGATACCTTTTGGTACCTGCGGGCTGCCAATTTGATTACGGGAAAGGTGCTTGCCCTCGCGCATGCCCAGAGTCCGACCGGTACGGAGCCGCCGTTCTACTCGATTTCAGGGGACCTCGTGGTGTGGAACCAGCTCACAGTCGCGGGACACGAGGAACTGATGGCATACAACCTAGGCAAGCAGACAGTGCGGAGGGTGCCCCTTCCTAGCGGCGTCTCTCCGATCCGACCGCAAGTCGCTGGCGAGAACGTGGCGTTCCTCAACACGTCGGTGAATCCGCATGCTGGTCAGCAGGATGTCTTCACCCGTGGGGGCAGGCCGTCGGTGGTCGATTTGGCGACGGGCCGCTTCACCCAGTTGTCACAAGCGAACGACGCGAAGACAATCTCCTTGAACGGCTCAGTGGTTGTCTGGAGCAACACGGTGCCGGATCCCGTGAACCCGGCTCCGGCGGTGGTTCCGGACGTGCAGCTTACACCGGTGGGTGGAGGTGCCACCCGGGTGATCGGGGCGGTAGGATACTCGATCGTCTTGGACAGCGCCTATGTGGTGTGGTACGACACCGAAAACCTACGGCTGTCCGCATATGCACTCCGTTCGAATCGCGAGGTGTACATTGCCATCGCGGGAGTCAAGCAGAGCGACCTCCAGAGCGGCGCGTATGCCCTATGCGGAGATCGACTCTTCTTCGCCCTGCCACCCAGTGCGGCGGGGCCCAACGGCCCTCTCGACCCGCGAGCCCAGAGTTTCCTCCGTTATGTGAACTTGCAAGGCGCCTTTCAGTCCTGACCCCAGCCGTCCAAACAGGGCGCCACGGGCCTGCGGCCCGCAGGCGTGCTTCCGGAGGAGCGCAGATCGTCTATGAGTCCTTTCCACGTGCAGACGCATCTGTGAACTGATCACGGAGTCGACGAGGGCCGACTATGGGCGTCAAGAAGAGTCCAACTCCAAACACTACGGCTACCCAGCCCGCGTAGAAGCCCAAGCTCACCACGCCACAATACGGACCAACACCGGAATTAGTGCTGCACAAGCCGTTGGCCTGAGACACAGACAGGGTCGCGCCTTAGGGCCCCCCACATTGACGAACGGCATGGCGAGGGTCAGCAGCCCGACAACGGCCAGGAAGATGCCGCCCGCGATCAGCGAAACGGTCGTTTCCCGTCGTTTCTGCTCTGCTCTGCGCTCCCGCCAGCTTCCCCGTCGTCCACTTTCCGTTCTCCTCGCTGGGTGGTATGGGGGTGGGATAGTACCAAGGACCACTCGCTCAAGGCACCGAGGGCGACACGACCCAGGCTGATTGCATCTCCGTTGCATCCACTTCGAGGCGTCCATCTTGGAGTGCCGGTGGCAGCGCCATTGCGAAGCACCCCATCTTCCCTAAGCGAGGTCGTCCGAGATGCTATGGCACTGTGGATCGGGCCGGATGGATCTCTTGGGGCCTATCCTTGGCTTCC
>DAHVDN010000138.1 GCA_027313505.1 Candidatus Dormiibacterota bacterium | reverse complement strand
GATGGCCAACCTGCCTCGACCACGTCGGCTCCGAGCGGACCGTCATCTTCGGTTGGGTGCCAGCGATTGCTCCTGGGGGAGGAAGTTGGCGCGATGTGGTCTACGTGGCCTGTCCCCGAAGCTCACGCAGTGATACTTCGCCAGAGCGTCGGCCTGGGCAACCCGGCAAGGTGGCCGCTCGCCTGGGCGGAGCCCAAAGCGCGGCTTGGAGGCCTTGACGCGCCGCGGGGCATGGGACCAGCCTGACCTCACCATTCAGGGCGGCTGAGATCAAAAAGTGTAAAAATCAAGAAAGTGGCGTGTAATGAGGCCCTGGCACCTATCAGGAATCGCCGGCTGTATGCGGACTTCAAAAAGTCGTAAAACCCTCGACCTGAGGGTCTTGCGAATAAGTCGCCAAACGCTTGCGACTTTCGCGAAGCAGACGCCCGGAGAGAAATCTCCGGGCGTTTTGCTGTCTCTCTCCAACGCCTTGCTCCACACCGGCGCAAAGCCGCCTCAGCGAAGCAGTACTTCATGGGCAAACTCAATGAGCTTGCCCGCCTGCCGCAGTGCTGCCGCCTGACTTTGCTTTGACACGGTGTAAAAGCCATAATGAGCATCGTCCTTCAGGGCAATAAGCCTCCGCATAGCCACGGCTGCTTGCCTTCCCCTGGGCTCGATCTGTTGCAAGAGAGCCTCTGCATCATGGTGGTCCAAGCCTCGCGACCTCAGGCCTAAAGCCTTACAGCACGCTGCATCCGAGGCCGAAATGCCGGCCAGAACCGTGAGCGCCGCAGCTGCGCTCACCCAATCTGGGTCGGGTTCTGCTTCATCGACAATTAACCTTGCTACCTCCACAAACTGCTCAGCGCGCCGTAGTTTAGCTGCTGCCTCCACGCTGCCACAAGCTTGCGTCCGGCTTCTTGTCGCGTGAGCAGAGCTCATTTGCGCTTTATCAGCATGTGAGTCGCCGATTCCCCAACTAGTAGGATCCCCTCCCGGATGACGCTATCGACGATCTTTGGCTGCTCCATACGGAGACGCCTGATGTCAGATCCTGTAATTTCAGACACGCTGGCGGGATTGCCTGTCCACGCTAGAATCGCATCTGATAGCGCGTCGATCTGCGACCGCCACTGCACGTCATCTTCTATGACAGTCCTGGGCCTAACAACAAAAATATCGACGTCACTGGCTGGACCACCGTCACCTCGAGCAACTGACCCAAATATTGAAGCATGTAACGGCTGAATCGGCCAAGTCTTTAATTGCTCCTTGAGCCTATCTATAAGCACAATCCGCAAACGAGTCAGCGTCAGGATAGCGTCGGAAGCGAGATGATTGCGATTCAGGGTGTAGAGCGTGGCGCGTCCTCCACCGGCTTGTTCCTTGACAACGCCATGTTCCGAGAGACGCCGCAATGCCTTCCAGGCCCCATTCGGGGAGACCCCGCTAATACGTGCAAGGTCACGACCACTAAGGGGCTTGGTTGTGCCGGCCAGGACGACCAAAACGGCACCTTCGGTAGGGGGGAGAATAGAAGCATACGGTCTCGACATGTCCACCGTAGAAGTATAGCATGATGTCCCCGCAAGGAGACAAGTGTCCTCGACGGGAGACAGGAGTCTCCGCTAGGGGACGTGATGCCCGAATCAGCGGAGTGCGGCAGTGCGGTGAAGCTACGGATAAGTGGCGTGGGGTACAAGTTGCACCTGGGGACCCTGAACAAGTTGTCGCCCCAGCTTGGCGGCGCGGGGTGTAGTGGTTCTCAGTTAAAGATCCGAGCGGGATGGTGGCTTGTCCCGAGATCACCGATTTCGGCACCCGAGATCACAAAATGTAAAAATCAAGAAAGTGGCGTGTAAAGATGCTCCGGGGCCCCGCAGGAATCCCTGACTTTGCGGGAGCCCTAGAAAGTCGTAAAACCCTCAGCCGGAGGGTCTAGCGAATAAGTCGCAGAACGCTTGCGACTTTCGCGAAGCAGACGCCCGGAGAGCAATCTCCGGG
>DAHVDN010000137.1 GCA_027313505.1 Candidatus Dormiibacterota bacterium | reverse complement strand
CGGAAGCGCGGTCCCAAGACCGCCTGGAGCGACCTGCAGCTGACCGAGCTCATACGCACGGCGCTGGAGGGTTCCCCTTGGCTGGGGGAGGGATACAGGAAGGTCTGGGCCCAGCTGCGGGCCCGGGAGATCCGCACCAGCAAGGCCCGGGTGCTGCGGCTGATGCGGGAGGCCAGCCTGCTGGCACCGTCGCGCAGCGGCCGCGCCCATGGCCCCAAGGCCCACGACGGCACCATCACCACCCCCCGGCCCGACCAAATGTGGGGAGCGGACGCCACCGCCACCTTGACCGGCGAGGGGCAGGCCACCATCTTCATCGGGGTCGACCACTGCACCCAGGAATGCATCGGGATCCATGCGGCCCTGCAAGGCACTCGCTTCGAGGCGCTGGAACCGGTCCGCCAGGGGGTGCGGGAGCACTTCGGCAGCTACCGCGAAGGCATCGCCTCGGGGCTGGCGCTTCGCCACGACAACGGTAGCCAGTACTGCTCGCATTACTTCCAGGGCGAGCTGGCCTTCCTGGGTATTGAGAGCAGCCCAGCCTACGTGCGCGAGCCCGAGGGCAACGGCGTGGCGGAGCGCTTCATCCGCACCCTGAAGGAACAGCTTATCTGGGTGCAGCACTTCGAGACCGTGGAAGACTTGCAGCAGGCGCTGCAGTCATTCAAGCACCGGTACAACCAGCGCTGGCTGGTATCCAAGCACGACTACGTCACCCCGAACCAGGCGCGTGCGCTGCTCGCGCTGGAGTCGGCCGCGTGACCCCGCCCCTTATCATTGACACCGTCCGGGTGTCCAGGAAACCCCGACCAGTACAAAGGAGCAGCGGCGAAAGCTGAGCTGGCCCGGGCGGGGGTGGAACTGGACTGGATGCGGAGGCCCCCGGGGCGCGTCCCTAGCCTCCGTCAGGTCACGAAACCGCGAATCGCCCCCACCGACCGTGGCCGTGACCCTGCGATCGCGCCTCCCCATTAGGTGAGAGACGAGACCGATGGTCGGCCTACTCGTTTGGGTCAGGTCACTCGGACGATCGCAATCAAGCAACTAGAGTTGGCGCGCGTTCCCCCTGGCCCGCGGCACGCCTGCGAGGCCGCCAGAAGTTTGGCGGTGCCGCGCCTTATCGCGATGTAGTCTCCAAGCGCCCCAGGGGTGGGAACAGATCGAAGGTCTCGGCTATGACTCTCCATGATCTGTATGGTACCCAGCCCCTCGCGCTGCAAAAGCGAGATCTCCACCGACTGGCCGAGGTGCAACGACACGTGCGCAACTCGCGATCCAAGGAGCCCGGTACATGTGCCGATAGGCACCACGGACCCAGAACTCGTCTTAGCTTCAAGAGGAACCTTACAGGTCAGGCTCAGCACCGATCTGCCGCCGCACCCGGCGAGGCTGATGGTTCCCACGACAACGACCAGCGCACATATAGCGAATCGGCGACCAGGAACTCGCGCGCCAGGCAGCGAGTGACTGGTCGACACTCCAATGGTCTCGACGAAGCTCCCCCGATTACACCTCATCCGGATCATGGCCTCGCGACTATATCAACTTAGGGCGCAAGCGACAGTCGGCTGCCGGTGCCTCACCTTGAGTTGCATCCCAAGATCGGCGGCACCCAGCTCGCCGTGCCGACAACTTCACGGAGGCCAAGGGGCTTCGGGATAGAGCCGCCAGATAGAGAGCTGCGGCCATGGACCCTGCCCGACCATCGGGTCGACTTCTTGGCGCTCCGCGAAACGCACCACCAACTGCTCGGACTCCCCAGAACGGACCAGGTCAAAGGCCTCTAGCAGAGTGTCGCACTACAGTCGAGGCCGGACAGGCTCGACGCCAAGCACAGAGTGAGAGCCAGGTGAAGTAGCGCTTGGTCCTTCCGGAAGCTCCAGCACGGAGACCCCTTGAAGGTGCTGGTGCCCACCTCTTGCTCGCCGCGGCGAGAGTCGTGCCGTACTGGGCATGGCCACGCCGCCGGCCGACCACCAAATCCCCAGGTTTCAGAGCGC
>DAHVDN010000136.1 GCA_027313505.1 Candidatus Dormiibacterota bacterium | reverse complement strand
TGCGGGTACCTCGTCGTGCTTGTCATCTCTCCATCCTCTCAACGAATGGAGTCTCCAGCTTTCCCGGGGCGGTTCACAGAGGTCTCACCTGTGTGTGCGCCCAACCGCCCTAGTCGAGCAGTGTCGCTGCCGACATACCCGCCCCACGGAATGGTCCATATGCGTTCGGACGCACCCTCTTCGCGTCCGGCAGGACCCGGAGCGCCACCGTATCGTCAGGGTGGCCAAAGACTGCACGCGGCTCGATCAAGGTCCCCCGATCCCTGCTTGTGGCACAAGCGTTGAGCCACTCCACCCACGACGGAACAACGTCACGGTGCTCACTGAAGATCGGGCGTCGTGACGGCAGGGAGTGATGGTCCATGTAGGCCAGCAGCCCGACCCTGGGACTCAGTGGAAGAAAGACAGCGTAGCGAAGGGCAGCGGTCTCATCTCCCCCTGGATGATCCGCGATGCCGATGAAGCCCAAGTCGCTGATGACCATCCGCGGTGCATCCGCGCAAGCATGGAGGACACGCCAACGCCAGGTCGGAATAATCTTGCGCAGGTCCCGCAACGCCTCAACCCGCATGACCTGCACAGCGTCGCCCGTCGGCACGGGTTCACCTCGGCTCGCTTGATGCCGCGCAGCTACGTCCGAGAACGATGGGTGGCGCACCCAGACCGATGCCGCATAGTCGAGAAGTTTCCCTTCATCGTCAGCGATGAGCGCCTGGCGTTCCACCCTCCTCACAAGCTCGGGCAAGCCGGGCTCTATCTGGTCCCAGATCTTGTCCACCACGTCTGGATCGACTCCCGGCGGCGGTGCTTCCAGACGGTAGAGAGCTCTGCGGTGGGCCTCGCTCAGCGCATTGCTGCATCTCACATTACCAGTCGCCAGATCTCGAACGGCGATAGTGGCGTAGCGTGCCGATCTGCAGCGGGGATCGGGCCGGCCGAAGCCCCCAAGGAGGGCGGCGGGCAGGAAGTGCTGGCGGTCAGCGGCCATAGCCAGCCGACGCACCGCTTCTTGATGGCGGGCCGAATAGCGGCGCCCTCATCACTGTGGGCGCATTCCAAGGGTCGTCTGTAGGTTGGCTAGCCATGAGTAGTCAGCACTCCGGATCCGAGCATCTGGGTTCAGGATCGGGGCGCATCCCGGGCCGCTTCACGGTAAAGGATTTTCGCGGCCGGTGCGTGACTCGGCGCCGCGGTCGAGCACTGATGTCCCAGCCGCGAATGGTGGTAGGCGCCCCCCGTTCTCCGGTGGGGTCGGCAGGCCGGGCTGATGCGGCCTGAGATCAACAAGGGGCGACCCGCCGATAGCCGGGATACTCGGCGGCTCGCCACGATCGCACCCGCCTGCCCGGTGGGGCCGTGGGCTGGAGTGGCAGCGCGTCGCGTCCGCGGGCGGTGCTCGCCGACTTCCGGGACTGTCTGGCACATCTCCCGATGGACGAGGCACTCCGCGCCAAGGCTGCGGAGTCCGGGCCCTTGAGCATGACTCTGGCTAGCGTGACTACCGTGGCATAGGGCACTGAGTGTCACGGCATCAACCTCCCTTTTCGCGTCACGGCAGCCGCCCCGTGCCACTACAGCCGCTGTGGGCGACCGGTCCCTTGGGCAGGGGCCGACTCCGCGTACTGCGCCCGAGTGTCCGGCTGGCGACTACTACCCCAACGGACACCCCTAGCCAGCCGAACAGAGGTGGACAGCGGCGGACAATTGCCCCCCAAACGCACCCCCAATCGATCTCAAGACGGACTTCTGCGAACACTCGCGGACAGCCAGCGGGTCAACTGAAAAGCCAAGTGTCCGCGGTCCCATCCCGTCCCTCGGCACCAGCTTGCGATCTCAAGCCATCTGGCATACAGCATGTGGTCTGGAGCACCGACGACAACCAGACCCGCGCGAAGCGTGTGTGAGCGCCCGCCAGCCAGTACACCTCCTCAAATTGAGGTCGGCCCCTGAGTGCAACCGAGGTAATTTGAACTCTTGTGGAAAATGCCGTCGAGGGTCCGGCTGGCGGGCATGAAGACGGCGTAGCCTTCCAGG
>DAHVDN010000135.1 GCA_027313505.1 Candidatus Dormiibacterota bacterium | reverse complement strand
GGGAGCTGTGACGGCGCCGCGGGTTGTAGAAGTTGACGATGTAGTCGGCGATGGCGGTGGACAGCTGCACGTGGGTCATCCAGGCTTGGCGGTTGAGCAGCTCTATCTGCATAGAGCCCCAGAAGGACTCCATGGGAGCATTGTCGAAGCAGTCACCAACGGTTCCCATCGAGCCCAGGATGGAGTGGTGCCTAAGGTTCTGCGTGAACGCCCAGGAGACGAACTGGGAGCCGTGGTCGCTGTGCAGGATGGTTTCGGGCGAGGTGGTGCGTGACTTGGCGGCCATAGTCAGGGCATCGTTGACCATGGCCGCCTCGTTGCGTCTGTCGATCGCCCAGCCCACCACCCGGCGCGAGTAGAGGTCCAGGACGGCACAGCAGTACAGGGTGCCCTCCCGGGTCTTGTGTTCGGTGATGTCGGTCAGCCAGACCCGGTTCATGGCCGGGGCCCTGAAGTTGCGGGAGAGCAGGTCTTCGGTGGTTGGCACGTTCTTCAGCTGGCGCCACTTCCGCCGGCGCATCGGCAGACCGTGCAGCCCCAGGCTGGCCATGATCCTGGCCACCAGCTTGTGGTTGGCCACCACGCCATGCTCATGGAGCAGCGCCGCCCGCACTCGGCGGACTCCGTAGGTCGCCCGGGAGGCTTCGTGGACCCTCCCGATGGTGTCAGCGAGCAGGGTCCTCCGGACCTCCTGGTTGCTGGGGCGGCGGCCCAGGTACCGCCTCAAAGTCGAACGGTTCAGCCCGATCACCTGGCACGCGTACCGCTCGGAGTACCCCAATTCGGTCAGCCCCTGGGCGATCGGGAGGAGCCTTTTGGGCGGAGGGCATCCTCCCCGTTGAAGAGCGCGGTGGCGGCCTTCACGACCTCCAGCTCGCGCTAGAGGTCCTTGATGCGTTGGCGAGCCCGCCCCAGTTCGTCGGGCTCGTAGCTTTTCACTCCCGGCTTCTGGCCCGCGTCCACCAACGCCTGACGCTTCCAGCGATACAGCGTCGCCTGACTCACCTCGAGCTCACCGGCCACCGCCTCGACCCGCTCTCCCGCCAGCATCCGCCGGCACGCCTCGGACCGCACCTTGGTTCCGTACCTCAACACCGCCTCACCTCCAGCTGTTGGGGCCAGGCTCTCACATGGGTGGGTCACTTTTCGGGGTACACGTCACCTGGATCAGTTCACGGGGGTCCGGTCAGGAGCATCTGGGGAGCGGTTTCCCGGGCGTGTTGACCGGCGGAGAAAGCGAACTACATAATCGGAAGCCAGCATGACAAGCCCGAGCGCCCCCTCGCCGTCCGACGTGCCTCTTTACGCGCCTGCATTGTCGAACGTTCCCAACTTTCTCCAGCGCCGTCAATGCGGATATCATTACACTGAGCCCTGGATTGTGGAAGAGATTCTACGCTGCGATCGCCATTTGTCCAGCCGGTACGGTAACCAGAGGGGCGTGTACTTAGCCGATGAAAGCCTAAGCCCAGCAAATGCCGATGCTCGGACATTGCTCAATCGCCTCTTTGTCGCCAACCGGTTGCGAGCACCGAGTCTCTGGGCGGTCTTGGTATACCGAACCCACCCTCCAGACCGCTCTGGCTTATCAGTGTTCCCCACTCGGCGGGTGCTTGGTGAGTTCTTTGCTTCCGTTGGTCGCTCGGGGATCTACCCCGTATCTGATTTCCTGCTGGCTGCCGGATGGGCGGTCCCCGCACAAACGGGTGTTCGCTGGGCGTGGTGGTGGCCGGGCCAACCCGTCGTCAATCACGAAGGAATCGCACTTTCCAGTGATCGTTGAGTCAGGAAGGAATGGCACCGGGGGAGGGGATGGTTGGCGCTCTTGGTCAGGCACTTTGGAAGACTCCCAGAGAGGCGGGCATGGCAGCCAGGCGGCGGTCGATCTGGCGCTTGAGGGAGAGCGGACTGACCATGGTGTAGAGGGTGACCAGAGCCGGGATCTTGGCCGGGTCCGCTGCACCACTGTTCAGGACCCGCTGCAGCGGGGTGGTGGGCCGGTCGTAGTGCCGGCGGACCTGGTTGCCCAAGGACTCCTTGCCGGTCTGCTTCATCACCGGCTGGAAGCAGTTGT
>DAHVDN010000134.1 GCA_027313505.1 Candidatus Dormiibacterota bacterium | reverse complement strand
GGTGAGGGCTGCTGGTGACCGGGCCGCCGACTTGGCTGCCTACCGGCGTCGCCAGGGGCAACCCGTCGGGGACGTGAGTGGCGAGTGGCCCGTGAAGTTGCTCCGGGGCGCGGCCGGGGCTGACCGGGGCCACTATACTCAGCGGCACGGCTCTTTTCCGTTCTCGGGTTGAAGAGGACGCCCAGCGACAGCGAGCTCCGCGGGCGGCTGGCGTGGATCGGGATGGCAAGGCGCTTGTGGGGCCAGTTGACTGGACATGGGCCGTGCGCTATGCCAACTTCGGTACCTGGGCCCTGATGCCCCGCCCGTCGTTGACGTACCAACCAGAAATGGCTCGGCGCCCGGCCATCCAGATCGAGCAGGAGCAGGTGCCGGTCACGGGCGAGCCCATACCAGCTGCGAACCGTCTGGCTCAGGCAGGCGACCGTCTCTGGAGCTACCGAATTCAGAGGAGGATGAGCCAGAGCGCTCTGGGCCGTGCGGCTGGAGTCTCGCAGCACGTGACCTCGGTCCTCGAGCACGGCCACTACTGCCCCACTCCCAACGTTCGGGCAAGGATCTGCGAGGTCCTGGGCGTGCCGGAGATCGCCATCTGGGGGGACGAACCGTCGGGCACGGGCCGGTCGGAACCCGCCGCCAGGCTCGATCGTAAGGGGGCGAGGCGGGCCTTCGGGGACGCGTGCCGAGAGAAGAGGCTCGACGCGGAGATGACCCAGAAGGATGTCGCGCGGATCATCGGCATCTCTCCAGTCCGACTCGGCCAGATCGAGAGGGCAGAGGGGCCCGGGGCCGACCCCAATCTGGCCGCGCGCATCAGAGAGGTGCTTGGGTCTTTGGGGAGGAAGACCCCACCGGAACAATCGCGGCTTCGGATCGCCTCCTGAGCCACGGGGCACGTGTGAGGCACGGCTGGGCCATCCAGCTCCAGACCGGCCACGCGCTTCCGTTTGGTAACCGTGACCGAGCTGGTGACCGAGCTCTCCGAGGCCCGGGCTGAGCGGGTGACGGGTAGGGGCGGGGAGCAGATGGCGCCGGACGAGACGAGGGGGCTGGCAGGCCGCCTTGGCTCCACCGGCGGGGGCGCCAAGGCGGTGATCGAGGGGCGGCCTCGGTGGTCGCCGCAGGGACTGAATCGTGCCCACCGTGGATATACTCCCAGCCGTGGGGAAGAAGAGACCAGCGCCGGGTGGTCAGAAGGTGGCGAAGGAGGTGCGGGTCCAAGTCGGCTCGGGGCAGGGCATTCCGGTCGAGTACGCGACGAGCCTCTCCGTGATCTACACGGGCGCGGAGTTCTTGGTCAGCGTGATCCGAGTTGACATGGACCCTTCGCTGGCCAACCGCTCCTCTGGGGATTTCCCTGACGAGATGGAAGGGAAGGTACTGGCACGCTTCGCTTTCGCCCCGACACACTGGCAGAGGACGGTCGGCTCTATTTTGGACCAGCTTGAGAAGAATGGACTTGATACGCCTCGCCCAGCGCCTCCCGGAGGGCCCACATGACGGTGGTGGGCCCCATCAGGGCCAACGTACTACCCACATTACGTATGCCCGCAGCCCGTCCGAAGTCGCGCACGCTATTTGAGGTGCCGTCCATGGCGTCAGGATGGACCGCGACTTCCACCATTGATGAGGTCGTGGCGGCCCGGTGGTCGGTTTCTAATGCAGTGGAATGGACAGTCGAGGTGAATAAGGCGTTGACTGCGCCAACAGCCGGCGTGGCTGAAACCTCTGCTCCACAAGAGGACGAGGCCCATGGCATTGCCGCCATGGCGTGGTTCCAAGAGCACCTGGCGGAGCTTGTGAAGCAGTTTCCTTCCGAGTGGGTTGCCATTCTAGACGGCCGTGTAGTTGCGCACGGGGCGGATCTCCCCACCGTGGTGAAACAGGCCGCGAGGTTGGGGATCGAAGACGCGTTCCTTGGCTTTGCTCCGGCCAAGGTGGCTGCGAGTTTGTATCTCTAGACGGTGCGCACGGTCAAGTATCCTGCGGAGTCCGGGTATACGGTGCCCGTGCCTGGTGGTGCACTTGCTCCCTGCGTCCTGGTGAGCCTCGGTCACAGAGGCAGATCGTGCAGGACCCTTGGTCTCGTCGACTCTGGCGCTGACACCTCGTTCTTCAGCGCTGACCTCGCCCAGGCGCTGGGCTTCGACCTGTCGCGAGAAGTCCCAGTCACGTCGGAGGGAGTTGGTGGCGCTGTGTCAGGTTACCGGCTTCCAGTGGTCCTGGCTACGTGTGGGGCACGCTTCCAAGCGGCCGTCTTCTTCTGCAAGGGGTGGACCC
>DAHVDN010000133.1 GCA_027313505.1 Candidatus Dormiibacterota bacterium | reverse complement strand
CCGGGTATGACGGCTCCTTCACCGGCGAGGCTTACGGCTCGGTCTTCTTCCAGAACTCCAACAACTCGGTTCGGGTCACCGACGAGTTCATGCGCGCCGTGCTCGAGGATCGGGAGTGGCGCACCTACGCGGTCACCGACCGCCAGCGGGTGGTCAGCACCCACCGGGCTCGCGACCTGATGCGCCAGATCACGGAGGCGGCCTGGGCCTGCGGCGACCCCGGGCTGCAGTTCGACACCACCATCAACGAGTGGCACACCTGCCCCAACTCAGGACGGATCAACGCCAGCAACCCCTGCTCGGAGTACCTCTTCCTCGACGACTCCTCCTGCAACCTGGCCAGCATCAACCTGATGCGCTTCATGGACGCCGCCGGCAACTTCGACCTGGAGGGCTACCGCCACACCATCCAGATCGTGTTCACGGCCATGGAGATCCTGGTGGGCTTCGCCACCTACCCCACGGAGAAGATCACCGCCAACAGCCACAAGTTCCGGCCCCTCGGTTTGGGCTACGCCAACCTCGGGGCCCTTCTCATGTCCCTCGGCTACCCCTACGACAGCCCCCGGGCCCGTGACTACGCCGGGGCCCTCACCGCCATCCTGACCGGCGAGGCATACGCCCAGTCCGCCCGGATCGCCAAGGAGGTCGGGCCCTTCGAGGGGTTCGAGGCCAACCGCCAGCCGATGCTCCGGGTGATGGACAAGCACCGGGCGGCGGCCTACAAGGTGGGTGCGGACCACGTGCCCCAGGAGCTGCTGGCCGCGGCCCGGAAGTCCTGGGACGACGCCCATGAGCTCGGAGCGGTCCACGGATACCGCAACTCCCAGGCCACCGTCCTCGCCCCCACCGGGACCATCTCCTTCATGCTCGACTGCGACACCACGGGGGTCGAGCCCGACATCGCTCTGGTCAAGTACAAGAAGCTGGTTGGCGGCGGGCTCCTCAAGATGGTCAACGGGACCGTGGCCTCCGCCCTGGTGCGGTTGGGCTACGGGGAGGAGGCGATCTCCGACATCCTGGCCTACATCGACGAGCACGACACCATCGAGGGCGCGCCCCACCTGCGCGACGATGACCTGGCGGTCTTCGATTGCGCCTTCTCACCCGCCAACGGCCAGAGGTCCATAAGTTGGCAGGGGCACGTGCGCATGGTCGCCGCGGTGCAACCATTCATCTCCGGCGCGATCAGCAAGACCGTGAACCTGCCCCAGATAGCCTCGCCCGAGGACGTGGAGCAGGCCTACGTCGACGCCTGGAAGCTGGGGATGAAGGCGATCGCCATCTACCGGGACGGGAGCAAGCGCAGCCAGCCGCTTTCCACCTCCCAGCGTCAGGCCACCTACACCGGCCAGGAGGTGGCCGAGGCGCGCCCGGCACGGCACCGGCTGCCGTCCGAGCGTGCGGCGATCACCCACAAGTTCGAGATCCAGGGTCACGAGGGGTATCTGACCGTCGGCCTCTACGAGGACGGCCAGCCCGGCGAGATCTTCCTGAAGATGGCCAAGGAGGGGAGCACCCTCAGCGGGATGATGGACTCCTTCGCCACCGCCGTCTCGGTGGCGCTCCAGTACGGAGTCCCCCTCCGGCTGTTCTGCGCCAAGTTCGCCCACAGCCGCTTCGAACCCGCCGGCTACACCACCAATCCGGAGATCCCGATCGCCAAGTCGATCGTGGACTACATCTTCCGCTGGTTGGCGGCCAGGTTCCTCTCCGCCGAGGATGGACAGGCGCTGGGGATCATCACCCGAGAAGAGCCGGCCGCGGAGGGGGACGGCGATACTGCTGCCTCGGCCGCAACTGGGGCCAAGGTGGTGGCTCCTGCCCAGGCCACGCCCAAGCAGCTGGCCGCGGAGCTCACCTTCCGAAACCAGGAGGACGCCCCTTCCTGCTCCGACTGTGGATCGCTCATGGTCCGCAACGGAGCCTGCTACAAGTGCATGAACTGCGGCAGCACTTCGGGATGCTCCTAGCCGGAGGGTCTTGCGAATAAGTCGCAGAACGCTTGCGACTTTCGCGAAGCAGACGCCCGGAGAGCAATCTCCGGGCGTTTTGCTGTCTTCTGGGCCCCTGGAAGTGAACATCAGGGCCTCATGACACGCAGAACGCGCCCCTTGGCGGCGGTTGGGCCGGCCTCAGGGCGCGCTTGATCCAGGAAGAGTGGATCCCGGTCGGTGGAGGGTGCCGGAGCCGCCCTTACGGCGCCCGAGAGTCCTCGGCAACCGCCAGCTCCTCGAGGAGGGCGGAGCCAGCGTCGACCACCACCGCCACCTGGGAGCTGCGCCGGGGGCGAAGCCGGTGCTTCCTCAACGCCGCGGCGGCGGCCAAGGCAGCCTCCCTCGCCCGCTTCAGCCAGATGTGCAGATTGTGGGCGCCCCACATGAAGGTGGCCAGCAGGGCCACGTTGGGAACGTGCCGG
>DAHVDN010000132.1 GCA_027313505.1 Candidatus Dormiibacterota bacterium | reverse complement strand
GGGAGCTGTGACGGCGCCGCGGGTTGTAGAAGTTGACGATGTAGTCGGCGATGGCGGTGGACAGCTGCACGTGGGTCGTCCAGGCTTGGCGGTTGAGCAGCTCTATCTGCATAGAGCCCCAGAAGGACTCCACGGGAGCATTGATGCTCCTATAGAACGTCAAGCCTTGCAGGTGGCCGATGAGCTAGCGCCGGTGCTGGTGCCAGGTAGGTAGCGGTAGATCTCCCTCGCCACGTAGCGCTTAAGGCAGCGGATGATCTCGCGCTTCGAGAGGCCCTCCTTTGTGCGCCTCTCCACGTACGCAATGGTCGGCGGGTGCCACCTCATCCGAACGATCACGGCTCGGTACAGGGCGGCGTTCGCCTGGCGGTTGCCGCCGCGGTTGAGCCGGTGGCGGCCGTTGGTCTTCCCAGATCCGGCCGGGATCGGACAGGCGCCACACAGCTTGGCCAAGGCAGCCTCCGAGCGAACGCGCTCAGCATTGTCTCCAGCGGTCACGAGCATCTCGGCGGCGATGTCCGGTCCAATCCCAAAGGCGGCCACAAGGTCCGGCGCTGCCGCCTTCGTCAACCGGCGAAGGTGGGCGCTGTGGGCCTTGATCTCCTCGTGGAGCGCGAGCCACCGACAAGCCAGCGCCCTAAGCGCGTACCGGGACGCTGAGGTGGGCGTGTCAGTCCCTGCCTCTCCGGCGAGGTCAGAACACGCCAATACCAAGCGGAAGTCGCTCAGCGACTCGAGCGCAGCACGCAGCTCGTCGTCAGCAGTGACCAGAACCGCCTTCAATGTGATCATGGCCTGGGAATGGGCCCGGACAGCGCTATCCCGAGCGATCTTGATTAGCCGAATGGCTTCCACGATCCCGTCGGCCAGCTTGGGTGTCGAGAGCGTCTTCCCGGTGAGAACCTCCCGGGCCGCATGTTCCGCGTCGATAGCATCACTCTTGCCGAGGAGCCGTCGCTCTCCCTTCCGGGCTGGACGGCTTACCTCAGCGACCCTCTGTCCGTTGCGGCGGAGAAACCGCGCCAGTCCGCTGCCGTACGACCCTGTCCCCTCCACTGCGAAGATGCACACATCGCCCAAAGTACCGCTCCACGTCAACAGCTGGGCGTACCCAGCGGCATTTGCTGGAATTGAGATCTCTCCGACCCGGGCGCCGAGACCGTCCAGGGCTACCCCGACGTGCTGCTCCTTGTGCGTGTCGACACCCACCACGATGTCCCCCCGACCAGGTGCGATGATGTCCACGTTGCTGATCTCCTTCAAGGTCACCGACAACGCTCGCCGCGGACGGCTGGACAGGACTGCGATGGGAACTGGTGAGATCAGGCTCCTATCAGGTCACAGCCGTTCGTGGGCGAGTACTCCAACGGGTTGTGCTGCTAGAGGGCCGACACGTCAACGCAAGGGCACCGAGCCGGTCATAACATGGGTCAGACCCTCAAGCAGCACGGACATGATCATCGCAGTCGTAACTGTCACCCTTGGAACCAACCGAGGTCACTGCGCCCGTCTCGGCCAGTCGCTCGGTGTAGCGAACCGCGACGTATTGGACACCCCTGTCGGAGTGGTGGACCAGGCCCTGCAGTTGCTGGCCCCTGCGGCTCCAGATGGCCATCTCCAGAGCGTCCAACGCGAGCTCGGTGCGCAGAGATCGGGATGCCTGCCAGCCCACCACGAACCGTGAGAAGACGTCAATGAGGAAGGCGATGTAGACCCAGCCGGTGTGGGTCTTCACATAGGTCAGGTCGGCCACCCAGAGCGGGTTGGGGGCAACCGCCACAAAGTGCCGCTCCACCAGCTCCGCCGGATCTGCGGCTTCAGCTCCTGGTCCCGGATCTCCCGCGCTGACGGTGGCCTACCCGAACTGGCGTAGTAGGTGGCCGGTGCGAACTGCAGCACTCGGCAGATCGGGTTCACTCTCCAAAGTTCCCGGTTGTCGGTGATGAACTTCACCGCTTGGGCGGTCTCGGGTCGAGCTCCCGAGCGAAAAAAAGGGATGCCGCCCTGAGAATCTCATTGGCCCGCCGCAGCTCCCGGTTCTCCCGCTCCAGCTCCCGGATCCGCTCCCGCTCCGTCGTCGTCACCCCAGATAGCAAGCCCCCGTCCACCTGGGCCCGACGCACCCACCTCCGCAACGTCTCGCTGGTCATCCCCAACTTCGCCGAGATCGAACCAATAGCTGCCCACTCCGATGGGTACTCCCCTCCGTGCTCCAGCACCAGCCTCACCGCCCGCTCCCGCAGCTCCTGCGGGTACCTGGTCGTGCTTGTCATACCTCCATCCTCTCAACGAATAGAGTCTCCAACTTTCCCGGGGCGGTTCAGAGGTCGATGCACCGTTACTTGCGACCCTTACCCCTGCGGACTGCGAGTACGCCTGTGGTCGGGTCGCCGCCGCCGATCGGCCCACACCTGTCCCAGGTCTTCAGGCAGACGCGTGGCTCCATCAAAGAGTCAGACTGGGCCCTGGTCGGGCGCACTGACGTTGGAGGGCAAGAGGCCTAGTTCCTATTCCCGTCACTCAGCACTAGTCTCGACCTGGCTTTGAGGGGGGCTGTGTACCGTCCGTCTTGGTGGATCGGGCTAGACCACGACACGAGAGGTAATCCGATGCACGCTCGGAGGCGAGACGGGTACCATCCCGGCGATCGGCATGGTCACTCTCCCTGGCATCACAGTGACGCTGGCGCCGCTTCCCTACAGGGCCACAAGAGTCAGCTTCAGCGGCGCGTTGTGCCCTGAATGAAAATGGAACGGACCGAAGGAGCCTTTGAGCGCACCGGGAGA
>DAHVDN010000131.1 GCA_027313505.1 Candidatus Dormiibacterota bacterium | reverse complement strand
CTGGCCCTGGCCGCGGTCGCCCGGTTGGTGGGTCGGCTGACCATCCCGGTGCTGGGGATCGGGGGGATCGCCAGCGTCGAGGACGCGCTCGACTACCTGGAGGTCGGAGCCGCGGCGATCCAGGTGGGGACCGCCAACTTCTACCGGCCGGGCATCTCTCGGGAGATAGCGCTGGCCCTCGATCGGTAGGCAGGCCGCCTGGCGGGGTTCCGCCCACCAAGCTGGGGGCCGGTCAACCACCGCCCTACCCCGATTCGGCCCGGCTGGTGCCCGGGATGAGTCCGGCGGCCTTTCCGGCCGGCTCGCAACCCTTTCCCGGTCAAAGAATGTCGCGTCCAGCTCCGGGGCGGCTCCCAGCGTTCTCGGGTTGGCTCCTGCGGTACGCGTCTTTGGCACCCATCGGGTGCTGCACCGGAATAGCGCGCGCTCCTGCCGGTGTCCGCCCAAGAGTCACCCTCGAGGAACTGCAATGAGAGTCCAGCCCGGTATCCCCCCCCGAATTGGTTCCCAGGAACCCTTCACCGGAGGTGTGCACATCGATGCGACGGTCCCGAGCGGACTGTCCTCGTCGCTCCGGGTCAACGCGGTTCACCTCTCGCCGGGTGCTCGCAGCGCCTGGCACCCTCATGCCGCGGGCCAGCATCTTCATGTCGTTGAGGGAGTTGGCCCGATCCAGGAACGGGATCAGGCCATCAGCGCTCTGACCCCAGGCGCCACCGTCCACACCCAACCAGCAGTGTGGCACTGGCCCGGAGCCACCCCGGATCACGTCATGCCCCATTTCGCGATCCGGCAAGCACCGCGGAGTGGAGGCGAGAGTGCCTGGGGCGATCAGGTGTCAGACGAGGAATACGATGGGCAGCCGGGCCCGCCGTCACAGACCGTCCAATCGCCCCTGAAGCCAGTGGAGCCTGCCAATACGTTGTGTGCGATATCGGAGCATGGTGAGAGATACCCAGCAAAATCTGACCCCACCGCCAAACGCCGAGCGCAGAATTCCTGCCGAGCCCGCACCAAAGCCGGAAGGTGCGATGTCCTTACGGCAGCAACCCGCTCGCCCTACTGGCCCGCCGCGGAAATTGCGGGTGCATCTGATGGGCCACGTAGAGTCGGGACGTTGAAATCTTTGCAGACGCTAAGCGAGGCCGACCGACGCCTTGTCGCCGCATGGGCCGCCGACTGCGCAGAGCGGGTTCTGGGGCTATTTGAGGCTGAGGCTCCAGATGATGCCCGCCCTCGGGCTCTCATCGCCCGGACCCGTGCGTTCGCCCAGGGAGAGTTGAACACTGCAGAGGAGATTCGCCGTCGCTTTGTCGGTGGCGTCGGTGTGGGTGATGTGAAGGTTCCCGCCGCAGCGGCTGCTGCCCGAGCCGCCGGTCAGGCTGTCGGAATCTGCCATATGGGCGCGCACGCACTCGGAGCGGCCGCTTACGCAGCTAGGGCTGTGGGCCTTGCAGACCCGGACCGGCCAGAAGCCGTCGAAGCCGAGATTCGCTGGCAACTTGAGCAAATGTCTACAGATGTTCGCGCCGCCCTGCGTGCCCTCCCGCCTGTCGGCGAGAACCGGTCAGGCCCTCTCGGGCCTGGTGGGCTCCTCGCATCGGGCCAACTCGGCACTATCATCCGTCACCTCCAAGCCGGTCTCACCCAAGCCCACCCGGAGTGATCCCCCGTTGACTACTCGACTGACAGAGCACGGCATCTGCAACGGGCCGGTCGTTTGGTCAGCATTGTCGAGTCCACGTGAACCGCTTACGTCTCATTGAGGTATGCCCCAGGATTACTGTCCGGCTCCTCTCAATCACCCCTTCACCGTGAGATTCAGCAGTCTTGTGATCGGCAACCTCCAGGCTGGGTCTAGACCCTAACCGGACAGGCTCACGGATGGCGCTCCGAACCAGGTGGTCAGAGCCTCACGCCATCCGGTGTCGGCCCCGTCCCCAACCCAGGCAACGTATCTATCGGGCCGGACCAACACAGCAGCAGGAGCGGCGACGATACCGAAGACCAGAAGTTCCCACGGACCGAGGTAGTCAGCGTCGATCAAGTGGACACGGTCAGCCCACGGCGTGATGTCAACGGCGCCGGGTTCACTGAGGTTGATCACCACCGGCTTGGCTTCGTGCAGCAAAGTGAATACTCGGAGCGGGCCGTCGGCATTCGCAAGGTCCAGATCGGGCATGCGGCACCCAAGCAATGGGTGCCCGTCGCCAGCATCATCCCCGTTGGACCGCCTCCGGCAATCACCACTGCATGGTTGTCAACACGTCCCCCTTACTCCATCGGTCCTTGTATCTACTGGTGAATATGCAGGACGACCTGGTCCTTGCCGCAAGCGGCGACCGAGCGATACACTGAAGATGGCAGAGAGAAGTGGTCGGATCATGTGCCGACCCCGGCCCGGCTGCATCGACTCGCTGGCCGGTATCCGCCGATAGGGCGTGGCGACCGAGGCGCCGAGCGTCGAAGCCACCTCCCGTGGAGGGAGACCTAAAGCCAGCAATCTTCTCGCAGCGTCAACCTTGGCGTCCGTCATCAGGCGCTTCCGTTTGCCGACACGACCCTTGAGCCGTGCTGACTCCAGCCCGGCTCGTGTCCGGTCCACGGTCAGCTCCCCCTCCATCTCGGCGAGGCTTGCCATGACGTGGAAGAAGAAGCGTCCCGCTGGGGTGCTCGGGTCGAGGGAGTCGGCCAGACTCACGAAGTTGATGCGTTGCGCCTCGAAGCTGCTCACGAGATCCACGAGCTGCTTGACGCTCCTGAGGGGACCCGAAAGTCGGTCCAGTCTGCGTGAGAGTTACAGCTGACTGAATGCCTTGGCGAAGGCCGCTGGTGGTTGGTGGG
>DAHVDN010000130.1 GCA_027313505.1 Candidatus Dormiibacterota bacterium | reverse complement strand
ATCGCCAGCCTCGCCGGGGTCACCGGGGCAGCCGGCCGCGGGGTGGACTCCAACATGGGGTCGGGAGCCGCGGTCGGAGCGGCCATGGAGCTGGCGAGGGCAAGTGGAGCGGTGGTGGCGGTGAGCGGCGCCGTCGACTACGTGACCGACGGCCGGCAGGTACTTGAGGTCCCCGGCGGGACCATCCTCATGACCCGGGTCACCGGCGTGGGATGCGCCCTGGGGGCGGTGATGGCCGCGCTGCTGGCGGTGGTTCCGGACCCGCTCCAGGCCGGCCGAGATGCCTCGGCCATCCTCAAGGAAGCGGGGGGCCGGGCGGCGTTCCCCCCGGTGACGGGGACAGGGACCTACGCCGTCCGCCTCCTCGACTGCCTGGGAGACCTGGCCAGGGAGGCTGGGTCCTGACTTGTCGCCCCGCCGGGAAAGGGGTGCGCCGGCTTGGGCTCTTCCGGGCTCCTCTGGCTTGGCAGGAGCCAGGTGGGGCCCGTTCTCGCCGGGTCGTATGATGGTGCGGCAAGTCGTGGTTCTCCAAGGAGCCTCGTGTTCAGCTTTCCCAACCCGGTGAACGAGGTGGCCAGCCGAGTCGTGGCCTCGGGCGTGGTCGTGGTCGCGGCCCTCGCGCTCGCCCTGCAACTGCCTTGGGTCAGCGCCATCCTGGCGTACGGCTTTCTGGCTCGTGTGGCCACCGGCCCCCGGCTCAGCCCCCTGGGTCAGCTGGCGACGCGCTTGGTCGCCCCACGACTCAGCTCCTCACCCAGGCTCGTTCCCGGGCCTCCCAAGCGCTTCGCCCAGGGTATTGGGGCCGTGCTGACTGTGGCGGCGACGGCCGCCTGGTTCGGCTTCCATTCGGCCCCGGTGGCGTATGCGCTGCTGGCCGTGCTCCTGGCCGCCGCCTTTCTGGAGGCCGCTCTCGCCTTCTGCCTGGGGTGCTGGCTGTTCTCCCGCCTGATGGCCCTGGGGGTGATCCCCGCCTCGGTGTGCGCCTCCTGCATGGACATAAGCCGCCGCCAGCGCCCGGTCGACGCCTAGACACGCGAGACCGCGCGTTGCAGAGGTGACCTCCGCCTGGCAGACGCTATCCGCCGCCCCCTGCTCGTCCTACGGTCCGTACGCATGCCCGGCGATGAGGGGACCCCGTTTGTCAGTCCAGGTTACCTGGACTAGCTGGAGGGGCTCACCCACACAGGTCCGATGAGCCAGGGGCCACCCGTGTGCGCCAAGTGTTGAGCCCCAGGGTCGTGGCATCTCCCGGCCACTGATCCACTGAGATTTCTCGATCGTCTTCCCCCGAGGAGGCTGCGCCGGCTGCTGATTCACTGCTCCGCGGCTGCCCGGGGTAGCCCCGAGGGGCTCAACCCTTCGGGTCGTTCGTGGCGCCACCCCATGGATCCTCGACCGATCCGAAGTCAGCAAGCATTCTGCCACCACTGTGAGACAGGGCCAAGCGGGGGTGAGACGCCCGTAGAGCCCCCAATCATCGGAAGCAATCCCTGGTCCTCCTCCACCGCGCAGTCGCCGGCCCGGAACTCGTCCACGATCTCGTGGGCCCAGTCGGCCCCGACCGCCTGCGACAGCCGCAGGGACACTCTCTCACTTTCGACCAGGAAAAAGCTGTTGACTGCAGCCTCGACCCGGCAGGCGACAGAGCCGTGGCGATGGGCAGCGACCATCCGCCTGCCGTGCCAGTTTTTGGGGCTGATGTGGCGCCACGGGAGAGTGACATTACGCTCCAGACACCTGAAAAGTTGCGGCCTATCGACCTCTCGACGCGGAGTAGCTGTGAATCGCCAGGCCGAAGAATCCGACCACCCCGAAGAAGCAGATCACCAACCCGACTGACGTAATGGTGCCTCCAGCGCCCCCGCCCACCGACTGGCCGACACCGACCGATGCAATCAACGCCACGGCAAACCAAACGAATGCTCCCAGCACCCACAGTAGCCAACGGCTCTGTCGGGCACGGATCTGGTTCTGCAGTTGGTACTCATCCGGATGCGCTGCCGCGAACGACTCCGTGGCGCGTCGCTTCTCCAGTGCAACTCGCGCCACCACCAGGGTGGCGGCCAATAGAGCCACCGCTCCCCCGAGATAGACCGGCAACGGCATCTTGCTGGCAATTTCGATGTTGAGCCAGACCGCCTGGGCGAGCAACACGAAGCTGACGACTTGGAAAGTGGGGGATCCACGCCGGCGAATCGGTTGCTTCATGGCACTGGGAGCATCGTAGCAGGACGTATCGCCAGCGACGCGATCCCACCCGGGGCGGCTAGCCTTCTATTGGACATAGATCCTGGCTCAGCTTTTGGCCCGACATCGTGGGCGAGCGACCAGGAAGAAGTCGCTACCGACGAGGAGGCGCACGTAGCTATACTCCCGAGCGTGTCGGGTCAACGTACCGACGAGTCAGGCTGCGGTGGCCAGGTGCAGCTGCTCGGTTTGCGGTTCGAGCTGTTCGTCGATGACGTCGGGTCGACAGTCCTTTTCTATGGGGCGACCCTCGGGCTCGCGCCACCGCCGAACTGGTCTTCGGATGGTTATGTGCCGCTTCGGGCCGGCGGTGTGACCATTGGCGTTCAGAAGCACACGAAGCTGCCGGTTGGGCACCACTTTAGTCCTGCGCACCTCGCGGGGCCCCGGGGCGTTGGAGTTGAGATCGTTGTCGAGGTTGATGATGTTGACCGTACCTACGCCCTTGCCAGCCATGAGGCGGAGCGAAACGGGGGACAGATCGAACCGATCAGCGAGCAGCCGTGGGGCGCCAGGGACTTCTGAACCGCCCCGGGAAAGCTGGAGACTCCATTCGTTGAGAGGATGGAGAGATGACAAGCACGACGAGGTACCCGCAG
>DAHVDN010000012.1 GCA_027313505.1 Candidatus Dormiibacterota bacterium | reverse complement strand
CGGCGCGGCTGCGAGTGGTCAGGCGGATCAGGCTTATGTCAACGGCGAATTTCGGGCCCTGGCCGGGGGTACCCGGGGCGCGCCCGGCTTTCTATTGGTCTGAGGGAGCTGTCGCTAGGCCGTGGCCCAGGGGCGGGTACTGGGTCAGTTTGAGATTGCTCGACGTGGGGTCGGAGCTGAGCTGACTACATCGCGACGATCCAGCCGAAGCCGCAAATAGTCCCACCGACCGGCCGGAACCTCAGGGCTCGCGCGATCCATCGCCTATGGACCTCGACGGTTGGGACCCGACGATCAAGCTTGACAGGTGACCAATAGGGGTAACTATACCTTACATGTATAGATCATGGTAAAGTCAACCGCGCCGTGCGGGAGAGCGTTCGTCGGATTCCCGACTCACGAGTTCATCGGGAGGGTTGCCAAAGGCGCCCAAGAGATTGAATACGTTGATCTCAACACCTTCCAAGAGATTCTTGATCCAGACGTTCTCGTTGAACGCTACATCGGCGGCAGGCTCTATCTCCACCTGAAAACTAGGGTTGGGGCCGGTGACACGGGTGAAGAGGGTCGCCAATTTTGTGTTGACCTTAATAAGCTCGGTGCTGGTCGAAGGGACAATCCGCCACACCACGCAGTCGTGGACGTTGATGGCCTGGCATCTGACGTAGGCGAGGCGAAGCCCAACGGGTTGAAGCGTCCGATGCTTGTCGTGGTCGGAAAGGTCGGCCAGGATTCGGAAGGCATGGCGAGCTTTGAATTCATCCCCAGTGAAGTACGGCTGGAACTGTCGAATGATTGCAAGGTCTGCATCAGGGACTCCGGGCAGTTTGCTCGAGATCGACCGGGCAAAGTGTTTCTCGCTGTCGCAGAATGGGAAGTAGACCCCTCTCTCCTGGTCTTTCGTCAACGGTGCGTCCCGAGAGACCCGCTGAACCAGAAACCAAGCCAAGTGGTCAAGGGCACTTCGGAAGTTCTGGATCACGTCCCCCGCGATCAAGCTCAATCGCGTCGGGATGTCGCCGACGAACTTCACCTTGACGACCCAGCAATTCAGTTGTGGGTCGTATTCATGACCAATCCTGAGGACGGACTCGGACCCGGGATCTCCGTCGGGCTTCAGGGTGCCGGCGATGTCGGCTTGGAGGAGCTGACTGTGACGCACCGCCCAGTCCCACTTGAACCACGCCGAATCCAGGCTCAAGGTGTCCACGCGCTAACCTTGGAGAACCATGCCCAAGACCCCCACGAAGACGCAGACGACCCCCAAGGGGTACGAGATCCCGATCCCGACCCGGAGGGAATTCTACGAGGCTCTAGAGAAGGTTGCCAAGAAGCCGAAGCCCCTACCGGCCAGCCGCCCGGAGGAGTAGCGACTCGAACTGAGCGTGGCCGTCGCGGCGGTGGTTATAGCGCCAGGCGTACTCGTTCAGGTAGCCCTGAAGATGCTTAGTGGACACGGCGTGGTGGGTCCCGCCGATGCCACGCTTCACCAGCGACCAGAACCCTTCGATGGTCTGGGTGTGAACATCGCCCTGGACGTAGACCCGAGCCGAGTGGTTGATCGTGCGGTGATCCCACCCGGCCCGAGGCAGGCGGTCGTAAATCCGGGCATCGTCGGTGTAGACGATGGACCTGGGATCGACCACCGCCGAGATGTGGCTCATGATCGCGGCCTGGGGCTTGCGAGGCACGACGTGGGCGGCGACACTCCCGCCGCGTTCCACCATCCCGAACACGACAGTCTTGGTCTCATTGGACCACCGCTGGGTCGCCTGACGGCGCTCGGTGGAGTTGGCCTCGGTCCCCCACTGGGCAACGTCCGACTGCCGGGGCTTCCCGCCGACGTAGGTCTCGTCCATCTCAACCTTGCCGGTCAGAGGCTCAGTCGTCTGGGCCATGAGGTCGTTCCGAATGAGATGGAAGATGCGCCACGCACACTTGTAGGTGACTCCAAGCTCGCGCTCCAGCTGCTTAGCGGAGATACCGCAGCGGGTGCTTGTCATCAGGAACATCGCGTAGAACCAGAGGTGGAGCGAGGTCGCCGACCCTGCGAAGATCGTCCCAGCGGTCGGGTGAAGGTGGTGTCCGCAAGCGGTGCAAGTCCACGACTGGCGGCGCTGGGAAGTCTCGTAGCGCCTAAAGGACCGGACGGCCTCGCACTTGGAGCACTCGGCATGCTCTCCGTCTTTCGAGTAACGGGTGCGCCAGAGGTAATTGAGGCAGGCGTCATCGTCGGGGAACTCGCGGGAGAACTCCATTAGTGAGTACCGGGACTCGGACGATGCGGCCCTGGTCGGATTCTTGCGGTCTACCTTCGGCATTAGAGCAGCATATCACAGTTTATACACGGAGGGTACAGTTACCCCAATAGGTCACCTATTATCTGCCCCGTGGCTGCCGACGATGACGTGTTCAAGGCGCTTGCCGACCCCACCCGGCGCGGCTTGCTGGACCAGCTTTTTGCGCGCGACGGGCGCAGTCTCCGTGAGCTCGAGTCCGAGCTTGCCATGACTCGATTCGGCGTCATGAAGCACGTGCGTGTTTTGGAGGAAGCCGGGCTCGTGGTCAGGCGGCGGTCGGGGCGCCGGACCTTGCACTTCCTCAACCCGGTACCAATCCGGCTTATCCACGACCGATGGATCGACAAGTACACAGAGCGCCAGGCATCGGCGTTAGCGAATCTCAAGCACGACCTAGAGGAGACAGGATGAACTCGACAAGCAGCGCGTCGGCGATCACTCAGGTCTACAGCGTGTACATCAAAGCCACACCGGAGGCCATTTGGGATGCCATCACCAAGCCTGAGTGGACCGAGCAATACGGATACGGTGGCAAGGCCGACTACGACCTACATCCCGGTGGTGCTTACCGAGGACTGACCAGCGCGGCAATGCGGCAGGCAGGAGCACCGGAGATAGGCGTTGACGGCGCAGTGCTCGACGCCGACCCACCCCGGAGGCTGGTCCAGACTTTTCGGATGGTGATGGACGAAGCGATGGCAGCGGAAGGGTTTACCCGTCTTACCTACGAGATCTCGGAAGGCAGGGGCGGCGTCACCAAGCTGACGGTCATTCACGAGTTCGAAAATGCGCCGACCCTGGCAGTCTTGATGTCAGGCGGGATGGCGGACCAGGGCGCGGGTGGCGGTTGGAGTTGGATCCTCAGCAGCCTTAAAACGCTGCTGGAGACGGGATCGCCGATCGACAGCGACCCGACAAACATGGGCTAATCGTTGGGTTGGATGTCGAGGTAGGAGTCCCTGCCGCTCTCCCCGCTCAGCCTGACCCACTACCCAGGGGCGACTCAACTTGACAGAGCTTGGCGGGGCTGGTATAAATACGACCCATCTTGAACTTGCTGACTCGTGTCCTGCTGACCGCCGACAGCCAACTGGTTGTAGTAGTCCTAATTACAGGTGGGCTGGTCAGCTAACGTCTGCGCGTTGACGAAGCTGCAAGCCCCCCGGGTTAACCCGGGGGGCTTTTTTTGTACCCGTAACCCAACCGTCGCATCCGCCAACATCTGAACCGCCAGAAGCAACAGGAGACCTGAGATGTCCGACTCGATGAGACCCGACTCGATCGAAGTCAGTGGATCCGGACGCTATCCGACCGACATCGAGCTGGATGAGGCTGCCCGGAACTGGGTGCGCCAGCACACGGCGTCGGCTGCGCCCCGACCGATCCGCCAGATCGCAGCAGATGCCGCCATCACCTCAGCGATTGGCCGCGCGTACGGCGCGGACTGACGGATAGACCATGAGTGCATCCCTGGCCGACCTCCCCTACGACGACCAAGAGGAGCAGCCGGCAGCCGCCCAGCTTTGCGGGGCTGAGGTCCTGCTCGAATCGCTGGCGCGTGAAGGCGTGGAGGTGATCTTTGGCCTGCCAGGGGGAGCAAACCTGCCGATCTACCAGCACCTTCCGAAGTCTCCAATTCGCCACGTCCTGGTGCGCCACGAACAGGGGGCAGCTCACATGGCGGATGGCTATGCGCGCACCTCAGGTCGGGTCGGAGTGTGTCTCGCCACCTCCGGACCCGGCGCCCTCAACCTGATCACCGGGCTTGCCACCGCCCACTTCGACTCGGTTCCAGTTGTCGCGATCACCGGACAGGTGGCCACGGCCACGATCGGCACCGATGCGTTTCAGGAGTCGGACGTGATCGGCTCCACCCTCTCAGTGACCAAGCACAGCTACCAGGTTCATGACGCTCGGGATCTGCCAGCCGTTGTCCGGGAGGCCTTCCACGTCGCCCGAACCGGCCGCCCCGGCGCCGTTTTGATCGACATCCCCAAGGACGTGCAGCAGCAGATCGTTGAAGGGTCGGAGTCCAAGATCGCTCGCCTTCGCCCCCACCGGGCTCCGGAATCTCCGGACCGAGCGCTCTTGACCCAGGCAGCGGGCTTCCTGTCCCGAGCGGAGCGTCCGATGATCCTCGCCGGCCGGGGCGTGGCGATCGCCGGAGCTGAGACGGCACTGATCCAGCTGGCCACGGCCTGTGACGCCCCAGTGGGGACCACCCTCCTCGGGACTGGGGTGTTCCCCACCACCCATCCCCTGTCAGTTGGCCTGGTCGGGTTCATGGGGACTGGCTACTGCAACAAGGCCGTCAGCGAATGCGACTGCCTCCTCATGGTGGGGATGAGGGCGGACGACCGTGTGACATGCCGGATGGACCTGTTCGCACCAATGGCGGAACACATCGTGCACGTCAACATCGATCCCGCAGAGCTCGGCAAGACGGTTGCGGCCGACTGCCAGATCGCTGGGGACGCACGCGAGGTGATGGAGTCCCTGCTTGAGCAGGTGACACAGAAGGCCAGACCCCCCTGGACCGCCGCGGTCGACGGCTGGCGGCAACGCCACCCGCTCCGCTACCCGAGCAACGGTCAGCTGCAGCCTCAGGAGGTCTTGGAGGCCTGCTACCGCCACCGCCGGCCCGAGGACGTGGTCGTGGCTGACGTCGGGCTGAACCAGATGTGGGCGGCCACCTCCTGGACCGGGGATGCCCCGGGGCTCTTCCTCAACTCTGGGGGTGCTGGAACGATGGGCTTCGCCCTTCCTGCGGCTCTTGGCGCCCAGGCCGCCCGCCCTGACCAGCGGATCTTCGCCATATGCGGCGAGGGTGGGTTTGTGATGACCTTCCAGGAGATGGCCACCGCGATCGAGGCGGAGCTGCCGGTCAAGGTGGTCATCCTCAACAACGGCCAACTGGGGATGGTGCGGCAGTTTCAGGACGACTTCTACGGCGGAGTGCGCTCCCAGGTTGACCACACCGTGATCCCAGATTTCGAACTGCTGGCCCGCGCCTTCGGATGCTTCGGTCGAGTGGCCAGAACGCTCGCGGAGGTTGAGGTGGCTCTTATAGAGGCCATCGAATATCCCGGGCCCGCACTGGTCGACTGCCGCATCGACCCCGAAGCCAACATCTATCCAATTGTGCCCTTCGGAAAGGGTCTGGCCGACTTCGTGGAGTGCCCATGACACCAACTTCGCCGGATCCCGGGTCGACCTCTGATCGCTCCGACAACCGCGAGCTGAGGCGGGCGCTCCGCGACCCCTTCATGCGCCTGGTGAGGGTCCGGGTCGAGGACCGATCCGGTGTGCTTCAGCGGGTGACCAACTGCCTGGGACGACGAGGATTGCGCCTGCTAAGCTGCGCCGTCGGCCAGAACTCGGATCCCGGTACCCTCTCGCTCTGGTTGCAGGTGGAGCACGGGTCGCAACCGGCGGATCAGGTGGTCAAGCAGCTGGCCAAGCTCATCGACGTTGTCAGTGTCGAGGATCTCACCGGCTCACACCCCTTGGAGTGGGTGACCGCCCTGGTCGAGATCCGGGCGGACGAGGTGGGCCAGTCGGCCATAGACCTCCTCGGGAGCTGCGGGGCGGAGGTGGTGCGCCGCGACGAGAGGTCACTTTTGGCAGCCCTTTCGGGAACCCCGCAGGTGGTGGAGGCCGCCCTGGAGCGCCTTCGTCAACTTCCGCTGGTCGACTGGATGGTCAGCCGACCGATCGGGCTCGGGTCCGGCGACCCCTTGTCCGCGGACCAGAACCGCAATAGCCCCCAAGAGTGGAGATGACCGAAATGAAAATGTACTACGACTCCGACGCGGACCCGGCAGCGCTGGCCGGGGCCAAGGTCACCATCCTCGGCTACGGCAGCCAGGGCCACGCCCACGCCCAGAACCTCCGCGATAGCGGGTACGCGGTGAAGGTGGGATTGAGACCGGGCAGCGGAAGTCGTGCCCAGGCGGTGGCCGATGGCTTCGCGGTCCTAGATCCCCTCGACGCCGTCCGGGACGCAGACGTTGTGATGGTGCTCATTCCCGATCACGACCAGGCAGCCCTCTTCGCCTCCGGCCTCACCGAGGCGCTCAAGCCCGGTTGTCTGCTGCTCTTCGCGCACGGCTTCTCCATCCACTTCGGCACCGTCGTGCCTCCCAGGGGGTGCGATGTGGCAATGGTTGCGCCCAAGGCCCCCGGGCACATGGTGCGCAGCTGCTTCAAGGAAGAGATTGGGTGCCCAGCGCTGCTCGCGATCCATCAGGATGCCACCGGTCACGCTCGAGAGCGGGCCCTGGCCTATGCCAGCGGACTCGGAAGCACCAAAGCGGGCGTCCTGGAGACGACCTTCCGAGAGGAGACCGAGACCGACCTGTTCGGCGAGCAGGCGGTCCTGTGCGGCGGAGTCACCGCCCTGATCACCGCGGCTTTTGAAACGCTTACAGAGGCCGGCTATCAGCCCGAGGTTGCCTATTTCGAGTGCCTCCATGAGCTGAAGCTCATCGTCGACCTCATCTATCAAGGGGGGCTGTCGCTCATGAGGTACAGCGTCAGCGACACCGCTGAGTACGGTGACTACACCAGCGGGCCGGTGGTCGTCGACGAGCACGTCAGGGAGCAGATGAGAGGGATCCTGAGCCGCATTCAGGATGGCAGCTTTGCTGAGAACTGGATCGACGAGAACCGATCTGGCAGGGGTGAATTCCTGGAGCAGCGCGCCAGCGCCAGGGCGCATCCCATCGAGGAGGTGGGCCAGCGGCTGCGGGCGCAGATGTCCTGGATTCGCCCGGTGGCGGCCGTGCCCGAGGCCGAGAGAGCGGACTCTACCAGGCCAACCGTCGAGCAGGATCCCGAGCGCCAGGTATCCGAGGTTGCGTCATGACCGCCACCGGCGGGGGCGCCCCATCCGGCGGACAGGAATCGGTCGTAGAGTCCCGTTCAGAGCTGGTGGAGTTCTTTGACACCACCCTGCGGGACGGGGAACAGTCACCGGGAGCCACCCTTCATCCCTCGGACAAGTTGGAGATTGCCCACCAGCTTGCCCGGCTCGGGGTCGACGTCATCGAAGCGGGTTTCCCCGCCTCGTCACCGGGTGATTTCGAGGCGGTTCGGCAGATAGCCAGAGAGGTGGAAGGCCCGGCGGTGACCGGTCTGGCACGTGCCCGCAGAGGCGATATCGACTCAGTTTTTGAAGCGGTCCGCGAAGCTCAGAAACCACTGATCCATGTCTTCATCGGGGTGTCCGATGTCCACATAGTCAAGAAGCTGGGTCTCGACCGCGCCACCGTGCTCGCCCGTACGGCGGAGGCGGTTGCCTACGCCAGAGAGCTCTGTCCAGTAGTTCAGTTCTCCCCTGAGGATGCCGGACGCGCGGACCTCGAATACCTCTGTTCCGTGGTCGATGTGGCGGTACGGGCAGGCGCTTCCGTGATCAACCTGCCCGACACCACCGGCTACTGTCTTCCCGCGGAGATGGCAGAGCTGGTGGCAACGGTCCGCCGGGAGGTTCCAGGAATGGACAGGGTCCTGGTCAGCGTCCACTGTCACGATGACCTGGGGCTGGCGACCGCCAACTCCTTGGCGGGAATCGCCGCCGGCGCACGGCGGGTGGAGGGCTGCATAAACGGGATCGGAGAACGGGCCGGCAACGCCGCCATCGAGGAGGTGGTGATGGCCCTCAGGGTCCGCCGTCCGACCCTGAGGCTGAGGGACAACCTCCGCGCCACCGAGCTCGGTCCTACCAGCCGGCTGGTGTCGTCCCGCACCGGGATGGTGGTTCCTCCGAACAAGCCGGTGGTGGGCACCAATGCCTTCGCCCACGCCTCTGGCGTGCATCAGCACGGAGTCCTCCGCGAACGCTCCACCTACGAAATCATGTCGGCAGAGGATGTCGGAGCCGGCGAATCGCAGATCGTCCTGACAGCGCGGTCGGGGCGCCATGCCCTGGTGCATCGACTGGATCGCATCGGAATCCGGATCCCCGATGAGCAGATGCAGGCGCTGTGGCAAAAGTTCCTGGAGGTAGCGGACTCATCCAAGGAGGTCGAGGACGAAGCGCTCCTGCAAATAGTCGGTGAGCTCACCGTTCATCAGCCACCGCTTGGTTCGGTCTCAACTTGACCACTACCACCGAAACCTTGAGGTTGGTCACTCTGCCGGGAGATGGCGTGGGTCCGGAGGTAACCTCCGCAGCACTTCTGGTCCTGACTGCGGTGCTCCGACAGTCCCCGGTTGGGCTGGAAGTTGCCGAGCACCCCATCGGCGGTCTGGCTCTGGATATCGAGGGGGACCCCCTGCCCCGGTCGAGTTTGGATGCTGCCATGACGGCTGACGCCGTGCTCTTGGGAGCTGTGGGAGGGCCGCGCTGGGACCTTTCCGAAGTGCGCCCCGAGGCTGGGCTGCTGCGTCTCCGAAGCGCCCTTGGGGTATTCGCCAACCTGCGGCCGGTGAAGGTCTGGCGTGGTGGCGAGCGCCACAGTCCGCTCCGCGATGAACGGCTCCGAGATACCGACATCCTATTTGTCAGGGAGCTGACCGGGGGAGCGTACTTCGGTCGACCCCGCGGGGTGGGTGGAATGGCGCCCAACCGACGAGGGGTGGATACCATCGAGTACGGAGAGGCGGAGATCCAACGGGTGGCCCATGTGGCATTCAGGTTGGCGCGGCAGAGGGGACATCACCTGAGCTCGGTCGATAAGGCGAACGTCCTGGCCACCTCCGGCCTCTGGCGAGAGGTGCTGACGGAAGTGGGACGCGAGTACACCGATGTGAAACTTGACCACTGCCTGGTCGACAGCTTCGCGCTGCGGCTGCTGCTCGAACCTCGTCAGTTTGATGTGGTCGTCACTGAGAACCTGATGGGGGACATTTTGACCGACGAGGCAGCGGCCCTGGTCGGAACTTTGGGCGTGCTCCCGTCCGCCAGCGGGGGCGGGGCCGGCCCCTGGCTCTATGAGCCGGTGCATGGATCGGCTCCCGACATCGCGGGCCAAGGCATTGCCAACCCTTTGGGTGCGATCTCGACAATTGCCATGTTGCTGCGCCTTACCCTGCTCCGCGAAGATCTCGCGGCGGCGGTGGAGGGAGCAGTCGGGGCGGTGATCGCTGACGGACCGCTCACCCCCGACATGGGAGGGTCCGCCGGCACCGGAGAGGTGACCTCAGCGGTCATCGAGAAGCTCTCCACCCTGGTGACGGCATGAGCGCATCCCCTGCCTCCAGGAAGGCTAACGGGGACGGCGTCGTGCTCTACGACACCACCCTGCGTGACGGGATGCAGGGGTTTGGTATGCAGCTCAGCATTGAGCAGAAGCTGCGCATAGCCCGTCGGGTCGACCTGCTGGGTATCCCTTACATTGAGGCCGGGTGGCCGGGAGCGAACCCCCGAGACACCGGGGTCTTCGAGGCGCTGCAGCTCCGTCCCCTGAAGCACTCGCGGCTGGCGGCCTTTGGCGCCACCTGCCGTGCTAATTCGGACGCTCGCGACGACCCGGTTTTGACGGCCACCCTGGAGGCGGGAACTCCGGTGGTAACGCTGGTCGGCAAGACCTCCAGGTGGCAGGTTGAGACCGTCCTCAGAACCACCGCTTTGGAGAATCTTCGGATGGTGGCTGACTCAATCGAGGCCTCGGCGGGAGAGGGCCGCGAGGTGGTCTTCGACGCCGAGCACTTTTTCGATGGTCACGCCGCCGACCCGGAATACTCGCTGAAGGTGTTGGAGACCGCTCGAAGGGCCGGCGCGGAATGGATCGTCCTTTGTGACACCAACGGTGGGCGGCTGCCTGAGGAGATAGCGCGCGCCACCGCCATGGTTCGGGAGTTGGTGGGTGATTGCGTCGGAATCCACTGCCATAACGACACCGGCACAGCCACTGCGGCTTCACTGGCAGCGGTCCGCGCCGGCGCGCGGATGGTCCAGGGAACCCTGAACGGCACCGGAGAACGATGCGGCAATGCCGATCTGCTCATAGTGGCGGCGAACCTGCAACTCAAGATGGGTATGGACGTGCTCACTCCCGAGCAGCTTGGTGACCTGGTGTCCGTGTCTCAACTGTTCGACTCGCTGCTGAATCGGCCACCGGATCCCCAGCGACCGTACCTGGGATCTGCCGCCTTCCTGCATAAGGCCGGACTTCACGCCCAGGGAGTCTCCCGGGACTCGAGGGCATACCAGCACATTGAACCGGAGGTGGTTGGGAACCGGATGCGGACGGTGGTTTCCGACCAGAGTGGGCGGAGCAACATTGCGGCCAAGCTCAAAGACCTAGGGCTGGACCAGCTCGACCGAGATGCGGGGCAAGCGGTGGTCGAACAGCTCAAGAGGCTGGAGGTCGCCGGTTGGGCGTTCGAGGACGCGGACGCCTCGTTCGAGCTCCTGGTCGCTCGAAGCCTGCCTGAGGATGTCCCCCCCTTCGAACTGTGTGAGACGCTGGTGGTCGCCCACGAGCAGCTTGGTGACGCTCCAGAGACGGTGACGGGGGTCCAGGCCAGCGTCAAGGTGAGGGTTACGGGAGTGCTGGTGCACACCGCCGCCGAGGGAACTGGCCCGGTGGAGGCTCTGGACGGCGCCATTCGTCGTGCCCTGGTCCCGCACTTCCCCTTTCTCTCTGAGGTGAGCCTCGTGGACTACAGGGTCCGGGTGATCGATGGGGACCGAGGCACAGCCGCCACGGTTCGGGTGGGAATCGACTCCAGTGACGGGGATCGCACGTGGACTACCGTCGGCTGCTCCAGCAACATCCTGCGGGCATCGGCGATGGCACTGGTCGACAGCTACGAGTGGGCGACCCGCCATGCCGCGGCACCGAATCAGCTTTCCACAAGCGCCTGAGCAAGGAGGACGAGGCCATCGCGTTTCAAACGACGTCATCAGCGGCGGCAGGTGAGGCTCCCCGCACCGCGTATCAGAAGATCTGGAACTCTCACCTAGTCAGCGGCAATCCATCGGAGCGAATCCTCTTGTACGTGGACCTACACCTGGTGCACGAGGTCACCTCGCCTCAGGCCTTCGCCGGGTTGCGCGCCACCGGTCGTCAGGTCCGCAGGCCGGACCTGACCATGGCGGTCATGGACCACCTGGTACCCACCTGGGAACGAAGCAGGCCGACACCGGATCCCATCGGTCTCGAGCAGCTGCGCCAGCTCAGCGAGAACTGTGCGGCCGCCGGAGTCCCGCTCTTCGACCTCCACCATGCCCGCCAGGGGATAGTCCATGTGATCGGTCCGGAACTGGGGCTGACCCAGCCTGGGATGACGGTCGTCTGTGGGGACTCTCACACCGCAACCCATGGCGCGTTCGGGGCGCTGGCCTTCGGTATCGGAACCTCTGAGGTGGAGCAAGTTCTGGCCACCCAGTGCCTATGGCAGGCCCCCTCTCCCACCATGGAGGTCGCCATCGACGGAGAACTGCCCAAGGGGGTCACTGCCAAGGATGTGGCGCTGGGTGTGATCGGCCGGCTGGGCGTGGCAGGCGGACGAGGGTCAATCGTGGAGTACACGGGGAGCGTGGTCAGGAATCTCTCCATGGAAGGACGAATGACCTTGTGCAACATGACGATCGAAGCAGGGGCCCGGGCAGGGATGATCTCCCCTGATGAGACAACGGTTCGGTATTTGGAGGGCCGGCCAGCGGTGCCGACGGGCCCTGAGTTCGACAGGGCCGCGGAGCGCTGGCTCGGCTTCGCCACTGATCCCGGGGCCACCTTCGATCGTAGAGAGTCTATTCAAGCAGCGGAGCTGGCACCGTTCGTGACCTGGGGAACCAACCCCGCCATGGTAGCGGCGATCACCGGCAGGGTCCCCCACCTCGACGAATGTCCTGATCAACCCACGAGGGACGCAACCGCGCGGGCTCTGGATTACATGGGGCTGTCAGAGGGGACCGCGATCGAGGACATAAGCATCGATCGGGTGTTCATCGGCTCCTGTACCAACAGTAGATTGGAGGACCTTCGGGCGGCGGCCGCCATCGCCGCCGGCAACCGGGTCCACTCCGGGGTGCGCGCGATGGTGGTGCCGGGGTCGGGGGCCGTCAAGCGGGCGGCGGAGGCTGAGGGGCTGGATCGAGTGTTCCGGGACGCCGGATTCGAGTGGCTGGAGGCAGGGTGCTCCATGTGCCTGGGCATGAACCCGGACATCCTCCTTCCTGGAGAGCGTTGCGCATCCACCTCCAACCGCAACTTCGAGGGCCGACAAGGCGCGGGAGGGCGGACCCACCTGGTGAGTCCAGCGATGGCCGCGGCGGCTGCGCTGCACGGCCACTTTGTCGACGTGAGGCAGCTCGCCTCCGCCACAGCAAGCTGATTCGGAGACCCCCTTGGAAGCATTCAAACTCCACCACGGCCTCTGCGCCACGCTCAGCCGGGACGATGTCGACACCGACCAGATCATCCCCAAGCAGTTCCTGAAGCGCACCGAGCGGGACGGCTACGGAGACTCCTGCTTCTTCGCCTGGCGCTACGACGAAGCCGGGGCGCCCCGGGGCGACTTCGAGCTCAACGCCAGCGCCTACAGGGAGGCGAGCATCCTCATCACCGGGCAGAATTTCGGCTGCGGCTCATCCCGCGAACATGCCGCCTGGGCGCTGCTGGGCTATGGGTTCAGGGCGGTAATCGCTCCATCGTTCGCTGACATATTTGCCACCAACGCCTACCAAAACGGCCTCCTGCCGGTCACCCTCCCGGCGTCCGTGGTGAGCCGCCTCGGAGACCGGACCCGCCAAGGGGATGGCTACGAACTCACCATCGACCTGCAGGCTGCTGAGGTGCGCGATGAAAGCGGAAGGATCGCGGGTTTTGAGATCGAGGAGTTCTGGCGGGAGTGCCTGCTAGATGGTCTAGACCCGATCGCGACCGCCATGAAGAGATCAGCGGATATAACTGCCCACGAACAGCGTCGGTCTCCCCTATTCCCAGTGACCTCTTCATTTGGTCCCACACCTGAGGTTCGCTGAAGCGGCTCCGAGCAGCGAGCCCAACTTACTCGGAGCCCTCTTCCAGGCGGGCCGAGGTGCGCGCGATGCTGGACCGGACGGCCGCATCCCCTAGTGGAAGCAGCTCACCCGGACGACGACTTGCAAGACGGGGTGGTGCCACCGGGAGTTGGGTCTTGGTGGTTTCCCGGGCAACAAGAACTCATTCAGGCCGGCCTCATTCAGTGGGCGTCTAGGACAGAGGACTAAGGCGCCTCGGCTGCCTGTACTCCCCGATCGGGATGCCCGCCGTGCGGGCTCGGGGGCTCAGGCAATCGCCGTCGCCCAAGGTCGGTAAGGGTCGGTAAGGGCCGGAACCCGGCCCAGCGACCGGCGCTCATAAATGCCAACGGGTACGTGACGGCCCGGACTCCAGTGATCCGACGAGGGAGTCCGCTCGTATTCCAAGTACCACGCCCCAAATGGGAGCTCAAAAGGTCGGTGCCAGAGCGCGGGGCCGCACCGACATACCAGGGAGGGCCAAAAGCCCATGCGCATCTACCAGGCGTTCCAGCAGAGACCAAGAGTGCTGGGAGCGGCGCTCGCAATCGCAACCTTCGGACTGTCGGCTCTATTCGTCGGCGGTACAGCCCTCGCCGCCGGCGGTGGCCCCTCGACAACGGTGCCGGTGTCCCAGGCGACAACGGCAGCCTATGTCAATGGGACCACCGTTCAAATACAGTACCCGCGCGACTTCTTCTGCGGACAGAGCGGGAGCTACATTGCGGCATCGAGCAGCGGTTGCGAGGTTGGAGTCGCCGCAACCCAGGGACCTAACGGGCAGAGCATAGCTAACATGCAGGTCCTCTACGTCATCGTTCCTCTGTTCAGCAACCCCAGCCCGACGCCCCAGTGCGACACCGTGGGCTTCTGCGTGAACCACCCGACCACCCTCGACCTGTCCCCCGTCTTCGGGGCTGGATACGGGGACATTTCCCTGCCAGCCCACAGTCACATTCTCGACGGTACTGGTGGTGGATGGTGGAAGATTGAAGTAGTCGCGGTGCCCAATGAGCAGGCGTGGGCTCAGCTGACCGGTGGGGCGAGCTTGGTCACCTTGCACGCAATGCAGTCGGCAGGTACCGTCTCCGCTTCGATCCAGTCGAACCTCTTCCTCTTCTTCAACGTGGTCGGGCACTGACTTCCGCTAGGGACCAATGAGGCGGCCGTCTCGAACGGCCGCCTCACCGGGTTCCTGTGCGGTGTGTTGCTGAAATTTGGCATGGAGGGCTCACGAATGGTCGAACTCAACTCAAGCGTCAACGGATGCACAGCGTCACCGACAGCCCCAAGAGATGCCTTGGGACTCTTTGCCGTCGTGCTAGGCGCGATCACCACGGTGGCCGGGGTGCTACTCCCTTGGGTGACGTTGTTCAACGGGCTATCGAGCGTCAACGGCATGGGCGCCGATGGCTTCTACCTGTTAGGTATCGGGACTGCGGCACTACTTCTGATTGCCCTCTTCCTCAGGACCGGACGACCAGCGCCTCTGCGTCGCCTAGCCCTGTTCCTCGCGCTCGTCGTCACTACGGTGGGGCTGTTCGACGCTTGGCGCATAGTGCACTTTTCCATGGCGCCGGGGGTCCTGCGGCCTCTGGCAATGCCTCAGGTTGGCCCCGGATCCTTCGTGGCCGCGACCGGCGGATTGCTGCTCGCTGCTGGCATGCTAACCCTCAAGCCTGGAGCTTCACGTCTGCCAGCGGGGACCTGGCCTCGCCTGGCGCTGGCCGGCAGTCTCGGCAGCGCGGCCTGGATTCACTTCGCGATCATCGGAGAGCACCTCGGCCAGACTTTGCTTCTCGGTCTAGGTACCGCGGCCTTCGGCATTATTCAAGCGAGCCTCGCTGTGCTCATGATCGCTCGCCCTCGTCAAGGGTATCTCCAGGCCGCGATTGTGACCAATGCCGCATTGATCTTCTTTTACGCCTACAACGTCGTAGTGGGCCTCCCCTTCGCCAAGGCTGAACTCTTCAGTCCGGGCCTTCTGATAGGCCATGGTGAGGCTGTAGGTTTACGCGGAGCTGCCGCTCTAAGCTTGGAGCTCATCGGGCTGGCCGTCGCAATGCGCCTGTCCACTGTCGCGCGTGGGGCTACTTCTGCAGAGGTCCGGGCATGGTGACCCATGGAGGGCAGCTGCCCACCGCACCCGGCAACGTCCTTCCCCCTTAGATGCTATTCTGGTTCCCGTAGTTGCAATAAGGCTGCTACAGCCTCTTGGTGATACCTCGCCCCGCTGATTCGGCGGCGTCCTCGAGAAGCATGAATTTCGAAGCCGGCGAGGGCGATTTTGGGCTGTTTGCCCGGGGACACCAAGTTGACAACATTTGCTGAGTTGGGTGTGCGTGCGCGCACCCTTGAGAATCTGGCGCGACAGCGCCTCAATACGCCGACCCCGGTGCAGGAGGGTGCCTTACCCATCCTGATCGCTGGCCGGGACTGCGTCATCCAATCCCCGACCGGCTCGGGAAAGACGCTGGCATTCCTCATTCCCCTATCGGAGAAGTTGGGAGGGCACGGTACCGGCGCCCCGCGCGCTTTGATCATCACCCCGACCCGCGAACTCGCAACCCAGATCGGGGCGGTGCTCAACCAGCTGGATCCGAGGCTCAGAGTGGCCTTGGTCTACGGCGGGGTCGGCTATGGTGGTCAGACCAACCAGCTACGGACAGCCGACGTGATCATTGGCTGTCCCGGACGGCTGGTGGACATGGCCCAAAGGGGAGCCGCCAGGCTCGGCGCCATCGAATACCTGGTTCTCGACGAAGCCGACGAGATGCTGGACGCGGGCTTCGCCAAGGACGTCGAGAGCCTTACCGATCGCACCAACCAGCGGATCAGCAGCGCCAAGCGGCAAACGGTGCTGGCATCCGCGACCATGCCGGAGTGGGTCGCCAAGATGGCCCGCAAGCACCTGGTGGACCCGGAACGGATCGCGGTGGCTCCTAATGAGGAATCTGACCTCGAGCACGGCCTGGTATCGGTTCCGAGAGCGCAGAAGGTGGACTTTCTGAGCCAGCTGCTCAAGCAGTCTGCGTCTACGATCGTCTTCCATCGCACCAAGCACGGCGCCCGGAAGCTGGCCCACGACCTGACTGTCCTGGGCCACGCTACCGCAGAGTTGCAGGGGAACCTGTCTCAGGCGGCGCGAGATCGCGCCATCGCCTCCTTCCGGCGCCGGGAGTCACAGGTCCTGGTGGCCACCAACGTCGCCGCCAGGGGCATCGATGTGCGAGACGTGACCCTGGTGGTGAACTACGAGCTACCGGACACCGCCCAATGGCTCACCCACCGAGTGGGGCGAACCGCACGAAACGGCGCCAAGGGCAGAGCCCTTACCTTCCTCTGCGAGGACGACGGTGAGAAGTGGCGCAAGCTCCGCCGGTCGGGAGCGCCGGAGCTCCAGTTCGTGGACGCTTCGCGGCTGCTGACCACCGGAGACATGCACTTCGTGGCAGGCTCTCTCGACCATGGAAGCCGAGGGCAACGACAGGGGCTGAGACCGGACCGTCCGGTGCGGCATCAAGGAGCCCGACCCGTCCCGGCGGGCCGATCCCAGCGACCCTGGGGGCATCCTGCCGGCAGACCTCAGGGTAGGGGATCGGCCAGACCGTAGCCCAGCTTTTCAGTGGCGGGGCAACCACCACCACCCATCCGGCTCGGTCCTGGCTTCAGTTCAGCCGAAAAGTGAGAGTAGCTCGGCGGCCTCCAGCGCCATTGTCAGGTCGGTGACCCCGGACGGAGTTGTGGGGTCGAAGCCGGTAAGCTCGTGGATCCGGTTGAGACGGTTGAGCACTGTGTTCCGATGACAGGGCACCTGCAGCGCCACCTGAACCACCGAACCGTCGCCGGCCAGAAACAGCCGCAGAGTCCTCAACAGTGTCCTGCGTTCTCCGCGGTCGATCTCCAGCAGCCTGCCCAGGACTCTGTCCGCCAGGCGGCGTGCCAAATCTGGGGACGAAACCAGGAGCGCTGCCGAAAGCCGCTCGTCGAGGGTCACCACGGCATGGCGGTGAGCCGGAATTGACCGCAGGGCCAGCTCTGCTTGCCTGTAGGCGCCTCCGACGTCTGCCAGAGAGCCAACCTCCGGACTCATTCCAGCCCTGATCGGCACGACCCTGCTGAGACAACGTTGCACCAGGTCGCTTCCGCCGTGGGTGGACGAAAGCAAGCCAATCTGGCGGTCCCCCTGCGTCAGCCAGGCCGAGGGGATGTTGAAAACCGCCAGCTGACGGGTGACCTGGTCGCCACCTGGCGGCGGCTCGACCACCGCGACCAGGTAGGGGCCAAGCTCCGGCAGGCCGAGAGTTTCGGCAGCGAAGACCAGGTCGCGTTCAGTGGCGACACCGTTCAGCAGCCCCTGCAGGAGGCCGTCGCGTCGGTTGCGATCCCTGCTGATGAGCCCGGCCTCGGAGTGCCTGTAGGCAACGCCCACCGCTGCCGAAAGCTCGTCGGTCATCTGCCAAACCAGGGCCGCAGCCTCCATGAGATCATCGGTGGGCCGTTCCGGTCTCCGGCGAGCTTCATCCAAGAGTTCATCCCAAATCACGCTGCCGCCGAGACGATAGGCCCGCAGGACACTTTCCAGCGGAACTCCGAGCTCGGCCCGGCTGCGCCCGACAGCCCATGCCTGGTCTCGGGACGGCTCCTCCCCCCCGGGGAGACGGGTAAGAACCCCAAGGTACTCTGCCAGGCTGTCACGAACGGAGCGCCTGAGCTCCTCCATCGGCACCAGGCGGCCCTCCCGATAGCCCTCCTCCCGCTCGCAGATCGCCTCCACGGTGCGGTCTGTGATCTCCTCTATCCGGTAGGAGAGGGCTGTGGCCAGGGCGGCCAGGAGACGCAGTGACTGAGCTGTTGGCCGGCGCAGCGGTCCCTCCACGGGCTCGGTGACTTCCAAGCCATCTCTCCTTCGACTGGGCTTCTGGCTTGAGCGGATGCACAGCGGCCAGCCGACACCGGTTGGGCCCCTATCGGCCCAACGCAATCCTAAGTACCAAGAGTGGCTGCCGCACGACCACAGGGTGGCGACGCCTAGGCGGGTGGCGGACTGGAAGCTCCGTACCGCGAGCGAAGCACCTTCTTATCAAACTTGCCGACACCGGTCTTGGGGACCGAATCCAGGAGCTCCAGCCGGTCCGGGAGTTGCCACTTCTCCCAGCCCCTCTCCAGAAGGTGGCTGCGGACCTGGTCCAAGGAGATCTCCGCTCCGGGCCGCGGGACTACTGCCGCCAGCGGCCGTTCCTGCCACTTCTCATCCGGAATGGCGACTACGGCTGCTTCGAGCACCCCGGACATCGCCATGATGTCGCCCTCCATGTCGACCGACGAGATCCACTCCCCCCCGGACTTGATGAGGTCCTTGGTCCTGTCAACGATCACAAAGTAACCCTCGGGAGACATCGATGCCACATCTCCGGTCCTGAACCAGCCGTCATCGGTGAAGCGCTCCGGAGTCGCCCCGCCCCGGTAGGAGTCGATTACCCAGGGGCCTCTGACCAGAAGCTCGCCGACCGAGCTTCCATCAGATGGGAGCTCCTCATCGTTTTCGCCGACGATCTTGACGTCGATCCCCGGCAGCGGCAAACCCGCCTTGATGCGAACCTCCGCTCTCACCCGATCGGCGTCCCAGGCCCGCATCCTCTCCTTGGGCCACGCCAGAGCGGCCACCGGGGAGGTCTCGGTCATCCCCCACCCCTGGACAAGGGTGATCCCGAACTCCTTCTCATAGCGCTCTATGAGGGCCATCGGGGGCTGGCTTCCACCCGCCATGACGAAGCGGAGATGGGGCAGCTTGACCTGCTGACGAGTCAGCTCCTCGGCGACGCCAGCCCAAATCGTGGGTACCCCCAAAGCTATCGTGACCTCTTCATCGACCATCAGGCTGACAATGCTGGAGGGGTCCATGAATGGTCCGGTGAACACCTGCTTGGCGCCGACCATGGTGGAGGCGAAAGGAGCCCCCCACGCATTCACATGGAACATCGGCACGACCGCCAGGCCGGCATCCTGTGGGCCCAGCCCGGTCGCTGCCCCCGAGGTGGTTGTCAGCGCGTGAAGGTAGGTCGAGCGGTGGGTGTACTCGACCCCCTTGGGCCGGCCGGTGGTCCCCGAGGTGTAGCAGATTCCCAGGACGGTCTCCTCCTCAATCTCCCGGCGCGGATACCTGGTGGGATGGCCCGAGAGCAACTGCTCATAGCTGACCAAATTCGGTAGCGAGCTCTCCGGGACTCCTTCGGCGAAGACCACGATCTGCCTGACCCCGGCCAGGGAATTCCCGACCCTCTCCAGGACCGGCAGGAGACTCTCGTCGACAAAGATCACCTGGTCGTCGGCCTCGGTGATGATGAATTCCAAGTCCGGTGTGGGGAGCCTGGGGTTGAGGGTGTGGAGGACCCTGCCCGTGCACGGTATCGCGAAGTAGCACTCCAGATGTCGATAGCCATTCCAGGCGAGGGTCGCCAGATGAGTCCCTTGATCAAGCCCCAGATAGTCCAGCGCGTGCATCAGCTGCTGCGTTCGGTGGCTGAACTCCCGGTAGGTGTACCGGTGGCGAAGCCCAGGACCAACCTGGGTCACGATCTCGGTATCTGGGAAGTACCGTTCGGCGTGGTCGAACATCAACCAGCTATTGAGCGAGACCTTCATCATGCCCATGGACGCGAACCTCCTTTAGCGGTGGTGGCCTGCCGCCCGCGGTCCGGGCTCTGAGCGCCGGCATCAGTCATCAAAGTTCGGGCCAAATCCCTTCGATGCATCGCCGGGGATCCCCCAAAATACTCGATCCAAAGAGCCCGCTTGTAATACCTGTGAAATGGACTAGCCCAGGTGAAGCCCATCCCGCCATGCACCTGGATGACTCGCTCACAGGTGCCAACCGTCGCTTCCACCGCAGAGGCGTAGGCGGCACGCGCCGCGGCCTCGGACTGGCCATGCCCCGCGCTGATGCACCAGGCCGCCCAGTAGCTCAAAGAGCGCGCCAACTCAAGCTCCACGAAGCTGTCCACTAGGGGATGGGAGACCGCCTGGTAGGAGCCTATCGGCCTGCCGAACTGCTCTCTGGTCCGCGCGTGCTCGATGCCCCATTCGAGGACCTGCTGGGCCACTCCCACGGCTTCCACGGCCAGAGCCGCATCCTTGCGAATCCGCAGCTGGGCAGAAAGCTCGGCTGCCTCTTCTCCACTCGCGAGGCGCTCCGCACCCTCTACTTCGCTGAGCCTCCCCATCGGGCGGGTGGAATCGATTGACCGCTCCAACCCTGCCGATGCCGGGACCACCCATAGCTCCCGCTCCCGCTCGACCACCACTGCATCCACAGCGGCGAGGTCAGGGACCAGCTCCGAACCGGCTGCCATGGCCACGGACCAGCGGGAGCGCCCCGCCGCCAACCCCCCCAGCCGATCAGCCGGAATCGCCGGACGCGCCAGCCCAATCGAGGACATGAATGGGCCGGGGTACAGGCAACGCCCGAACTCCTCGAGAAGGATCGCCTCCTCGAGGAAGGTTAGTCCGGCACCACCCTCACTCTCCGGCACGGAAACTCCGAGCCACCCGAGATTGGCAATCGCCTCCCATGAGTCCACGTCCCAACCCTCTTGGGAGTCGGCCAGGGAAGCGACCACCTGCGGCGGAAAGCGGTGCTCTAGGAAGGAGCGAGCCTGCTGCTGAAATTCCCGTTGCTCCCGGGTAAAGGTGAAGTCCATCAGCGTGACCTCGGCAGGTTCAACACCCGCTCGGCAATGATGTTGCGCAGAATCTCGGAGGTTCCAGCCTCGATGGTGTTGGCTCGGCTGCGAAGCTGCTGATACTGCCAGAAGCCGTCGTCGAGAACCGCTTCCGGTCCCAGCAGCTGACGGGCAAGCTTGGTAACGCGCTGGTTCGACTCCGACCAGGCCAGCTTAATTACGGAACCCTCCGGGCCCGGCATACCGGTCAGATCAAGCTGACCCAGCGAGCGGTATGCGGTCAGCTTCAGCGCCTGAAGCTGCGCCCACTCCGCGGCAATCTCCTCAAGCCACGACTCCGACTGCTGCGGCTCGGCGGCCGCAAGCCGCAGCAGCCGCTGGACGTGTCCGTCCAAGAAGCCGGTGAGGGCGAAGCCGAGGGTGGCCCTCTCGTGCAGGAGGGTGGTCATCGCCACCTGCCAGCCGTTCCCCACCGCCCCCAAAACGTTGCTGGCCGGGACCTCGACATCGGTGAAGAAGATCTCGTTGAAATCGGCGTCACCGGTGATTTGTCGAAGGGGCCGAACCTCCACCCCCTTCGAGTGCATATCGACCAGAAGGTAGGTCAGCCCTTGGTACCTCGGGGCATCCGGATCGCTGAGGGTGACTAGGATGCACCAGTCGGCGATGTGAGCGTAGGAGGACCACACCTTCTGGCCGTTAACCAGGAAGGTGTCACCGCGCAACTCCGACCGGGTCCTCAACGACGCCAGGTCAGAGCCGGCGCCCGGCTCCGAGAAACCCTGGCACCAGATCTCTCGGGCATCGAGTATTCGGGGCAGGTGTTGGCTCTTTTGCTCATCTGTGCCGTGCACCATGATGGTTGGGCCAGCCATCCCCAGCCCGATCGCTCCGACGTGCTGAGGGGCGTCGGCTCTGGCCAACTCTTCAAGGACTATCGCCTCCTCTGAGTGTTTCCCACCACCGCCGCCGTACTCCTTTGGCCAGGTGAGGCCTGCATAACCCGCCGCAGCCAGAGCGCGGCTCCACTCGCGCAAGAGCTCCAGGCTCTCGTGGCGAGTTCCGAGTCCGGTCAGCTCCGGAGGGAGGGTGGCTACGATCCAAGCGCGCAGCGCTCCCCGAAACGCCGACTCCTCAGCGGTGTCCCTGAGCTCCAACCTTCACCTCCCGTGAACCCCTGTTCGGCTGCTGGCATAAACATTCGGCCAGCTGGTTCCTTTGCGCTCCGGATTATTGATGGCCATGGCGAATTCTGCAATGGTCGCGACCACAAACTCAGTCCTCATTCATTGTGCGGTGGCCAATCCTGGAGTCCCCAGACCCAGGGGCATCAGAGCCCGGGACCGGAGCTCAGACCGCCGTCCACGGCTATGACGGCGCCGTTGATATACGAAGCTCGATCGGAAACCAGGAAGAGGATCACCTCTGCCACCTCGTGAGGCTCGGCGAATCTACCAAGGGGATTGCGCTCGACGGTAGCTTGTTGAATGGCAGGATTGGAGACCAGGGGTGCTGCGAACGCTGTACGAACCACGCCCGGGGCGACGGCGTTCACCCTTATCCGATCCTGACCCAGCTCCATCGCCAGCTGCTTGGTCAGCATGTTCAGAGCTGCCTTGGTGATGTCGTACACCCCGAGCCCCGGCGTCGGAGAGGCGCCGCCAACACTCGACACGTTGACTATGGCTCCGCCGTGTTCCCCCATCCAGACCCGATGCGCCTCGCGGATGAGAAAGAGTGGTCCGCGAAGGTTGACCTCAAAAGTCTTGTCCCAGGCTCCCGGCTCGACATCCAGGGTCATCCCGAAATGGGGATTGGCAGCGGCATTATTGATCAGGATGTCCAGCCGCCCATAGACCTCCATCACCTCCCCCACCAGCCGCACCGAATCCTCCAGCACCCCGGCGTGGGCCCGCACCGGCAAAACTGCTTGCCGGCCCAGCTCGCCCAGCGAAGCTGCCGCCTCCGCCAGCTCGGCCTCCCGGCGGGCTGAGATCGCCACCCGACACCCCTGGGAGATGAGGGCGCGAGCGGTCTCGTAGCCAATCCCCCGGGTGGCACCGGTCACCAGGGCGACTCGGTCCTTCAGCTCGACACCGGTGGCGGGCGTCATCAGCGGCTAGGGAGCACCCCTCACATAGAGGACCTGACCGGTCACGTAGCTGGCGTCGTCGCTGGCAAGAAATGCGATCGCCCCCGCCACGTCGTCCGGCTTTCCGGTGCGCGGGATGGGGTTAGTGGCGGCGAACCCTTCTGCGAGCTGCTCGAAGCTGACCCCCATCCGCGCGGCCGTCGCCTCGGTCATACGGGTCTCGATGAATCCGGGAGCAACCACGTTGCACGTTATCTGGTAGCGGCCGAGCTCCAGCGCCAGCGTCCTGGCCAGCCCTTGAATGCCCATTTTTGCCGCCGAGTAGTTCGCCTGGCCCCGGTTTCCCAAGGCGGAGGTGGAAGAAATCAAGATGATCCGGCCCGACTTCTGAGCCACCATCACCGCCTGGGCGGATTGGGCGCAGAGGAAACTGCCCTTGAGGTGAGTGTCGATAACGAGGTCCCAATCGTCCTCGGTCATCTTGTGGACCAGGTTGTCGCGTATCAACCCGGCGCAGGTCACCAGGATGTCCAGGCGGCCCAACTCGGAGACGGTGCGCTCCACCATTGCGGCAACGTCGGATCGCCGACTCACATCGCAGGCCATGGCGATCGCCGAACCACCGCTGACGCGGATCGCGTCAGCGGTCTCCTCCGCCACCTCCAGATCGATGTCGGCTACCGCGACCGCCGCCCCTTCGTTGGCCAGCCGTTGCGCGGTCGCCGAGCCGATGCCCCGACCCGCACCGGTCACCAGCGCCACCCGGTTGTCAAATCTCATGATCTCTACTCCTCACCTGGCCTGGGACGGTACAGACGGGTGACCGTCTCAGCCACACAGGCCGGCTTATCCCGACCCTCAATCTCAACTGTCACCGACAGCACCAGTTGTAACCCGCCGTCGATCTCTGTCGCCTCCTTCACCAGAGCCGCTGCACGAACCCTGGCCCCAACGGGCACCGGCGAGGTGAAGCGGACCCGGTTCACCCCGTAGTTGACTGCCAGGGCGACCCCCGGGACTCTCACCAGCTCCTGGAGCAGCATCGGCAGCATCGAAAGAGTGAGATACCCATGGGCGATGGTGCCGCCGAATGGCCCGGAGCTGGCCCTTGAGGGGTCGACGTGTATCCATTGGTGATCGCCGGTCGCCTCGGCGAAGAGGTCAACCTGCGCCTGGGTAATCAGGTGCCAGGGACTGACCCCAAGCGACTGTCCGACGCCCGCTCGGAGAGCTTCCAGAGAATCCGGTGATTCAGTCACTTCACTCCTTGAGCCGAGCCGACGGCGGCCCGGAACGGCGCGGGCCCACAGGCCCGCTTCCACCAATCTTCCTCAGTCTTGGGCTCGACCGCAATGTGCCGTCCCACAGCAATCGGCGACGATGGCTGTGCTCCCCCCCCAGCCCTGGGGATGGTGGGCTCTCCCCCGCCGGGAGTGCAACTGGAGCGGTGAGGTCAGAGAAAGAGCTCCGCAGCCTGCCGGAGCCGCCTGACCGGGCCGTCCACCAGGAGAAGGGTGGGCAAGCCGTGACGCCACAGCGCGACCTCCTCCTGCACCTTGGCCGGGGGACCGATCAGGGCGACCGCCTCCACCATCTCTACCGGCACCACCCCGGCGGCTGAGCGGGGATTGCCGGCGAGGTAGAGGTCCTGGATGTGGAGTGCCTGCTCCTCAAAGCCCATTCGACAGAAGAGGTCGAAGTGAAAGTTGTGGCGCTTGCTGCCCATTCCGCCGACGTAAAGGGCGATCAGCGGCCGGAGCCGATCGGCGGCCGCTTCAATGTCGTCGTCGATAACCAGGGGCAGATTGGCTGCTATCTCGAACGAAGGGGGGCGTCCAGTCTCCCGTCGCCTCCTGAAGCCGTCCTCAAGTGCCTGCCTTTGCCAATCGCTGCGTGAAGGCGCATGAAACCCGGCCAACCAGCCATCAGCGATCTCGGCAGCCAGGGCGATGTTCCGGGGGCCCTCTGCGGCAAGCCAGATCGGCAACTGCTGTCGCTTGGGGTGAACTGTGAGCTGGAGGGGCTTGCCCGCACCGCCGGGCAGGGGCAGCTGGTACCGCGTCCCGGCATGGACCAGGGGCCCTTCGCGGCGAAGGATCTGGCGCACTATCGCTACGTATTCCCGGGTCCCGCCCAGCTGTGGAGCGAACGAGGTGCCATACCAACCCTCAACCACCTGGGGCCCCGAGGCGCCGAGTCCCAATATGAAGCGGCCACCGCTCAGATGGTCCATGGTCGCTGCCGCCATGGCAGTGGCGGCCGGGGCGCGGGCGTGCATCTGAGCGACGGCGGTGCCGAGGCGCAACCTCTCGGTTCCCCTACCCCACCAGGCAAGAGGTGTCAGGCTGTCCGAGCCGTAGGCCTCAGCGGTCCAAACAGAGTCGAAGCCGAGTCGCTCGGCCTCCCCGACCAGCTCGGCTGTACCCTCCGGCGGACCCGACCCCCAGTAGCCCAGGGAGAGCCCGAGGCGGATCGGGGGGTCGCCTGCGGGATCCTCATGGATGTCCACGGAAGCCCAGGTTAATCCTCTTCAGGGCGCGGCCGTTGCGGGATGCGCCATAGTTGTTCTGGGATAAAGGGACGGCGCCGGCGACAGTTGGTGGTCGAGTGCGCTAGGAGGTGGTTCGATGTCCGAAGCGGTGATAGTGGCGGCCGGAAGAACTCCGATTGGAAGGGCGGGAAAGGGGTCCCTGGTTGACTGGCGTCCGGACGATCTGGGTGCCCACGTGCTGAAGCAGGTGTTGGCCAAGCTCCCCCAGCTAGATCCCTCTGACATTGAGGACGTCATCTGCGGCTGCGGGCTTCCGGGAGGTGAGTCTGGCTTCAACCTCGGACGAGCGATCAGCATCCTGTCCGGGGTGAACGCCCCAGGCACCACCATCACCCGGTATTGCAGCTCATCCCTCCAGACCACCAGAATGGCGGCGCACGCCATCAGGGCAGGGGAGGGTGATGTCTTCGTCTCCATGGGGGTGGAGACGGTTAGTCGCTACGGCCACGGCACCTCCGACCCGCCCGACGCCCGCAACCCCCGCCTCTTGCCGGACAACACTGAGGGATTCCCCGACCTCTACCTGCCCATGGGGCTCACCGCGGAGAATGTCGCCGAGCGCGAGGGCATCACCCGGGAGGAGATGGATGCGTTTGCGGCCAGGAGCCAGAACCTCGCAGTGCGGTCTCAGGATGACGGCTTCTTCGCTCGCGAGATCATCCCAGTGCCCCTGTCAGGTGGGTCGGTCATGGACCGCGACGACGGACCAAGACCCAACACCACAGTTGAGGTGCTCTCCACCTTGAAGCCCGTCTTCAAAGAGGGGGGTACGGTGACGGCGGGCAATGCGTGCCCGCTAAACGACGGGGCGGCAGCGGTCGTGGTCATGTCGTTGGATAGGGCCCAGGAGCTGGGAATCCAACCGCTGGCGAGGGTTGTGGCGACCGCGGTGGCCGCGCTGGAGCCGGAATACATGGGGCTCGGGCCGATCCCGGCCACCGCGCAAGTCCTCCGGCGTGCCGGGATGAGGATCCAGGACATCGACCTGGTTGAGATAAACGAGGCCTTCGCCGCCCAGGTGATCCCTTCCGCGCGAGGCATCGGGCTTGACCCCATGGGGGACAAGCTCAACGTGTTCGGGGGGTCGATAGCGCTGGGACACCCGTTCGGCATGACCGGAGCCAGGATCACCTGCACCCTCCTCAACGGCCTCAAAACAGCCGACAAGACGATGGGGTTGGAGACCATGTGCGTCGGAGGAGGTATGGGGATGGCGATGATTTTGGAGCGTCTCGCCTGAACGCCTAGCTGGACTGTGTCCGCCTCCGGCCCGCCGCGGCCACGGATCCATCGCGGTCGAGCGGCCTCCCCTTGGGATCCAGGCTGGAGACAGCCACCAGGGAGGACGCAAGGGCCAGTCCGAAGACGCACACCCCGACCCAGCCCGATGCGGTGTAAATGAGTCCAGCCCCGGCCGACCCCAGCGATCCCCCCACGAAATAGGTGGTCATGTAAACGCTGTTGAGCCGGCTGCGGGCACCGTCTCGAAGTCCGTAAATCAGGCTCTGGTTGGTTATCCCCAGCCCCTGGACCCCGATATCCAGGGCCACGACCCCTGCGAGCAATGGGATGAGCGCTGTCCGGCCCAGGATCATGAGGGCAAAAGCCAGCGCGACCACCAGGGCGAACCCGATCGACGCCGGCCGAGCCCATCCCCGATCCGCCAACCTACCGGCGAAGCTGGCGCAGACGGCACCGGCCGCACCGACCAGGCCGAAGAGGCCTATGACCGCGATGTGGAAGTGATAAGGCGGGCCTGACAGCAGGAAGGCGAGAGTGGTCCAGGCAGCGCTGAACGCTGCGAAGGCAAGGCCGCCCAACACGGCTCGCTGCCTGAGCACCGGCTCGTCCATGGCCAGCCGAGCGGTCGACCGCAGGAGCTGCGAATAGTTCATCGAGGTCACCGGCCGGACCCGGGGGAGCAGGCGTCCCAGCGTCACCGCCAAAACCACCATGGTCACACTGGCTGCCCAGTAGACGCTCCTCCAGCCCGCCCACGCCGCCAGCAGACCGGAGACCGTTCGGCCCAGCAGGATGCCCAGCAAAAGCCCGGTCATGACCGTCCCAACGACCTGCCCGCGACGCTCATCCGAGGCGAGATCGGCAGCAAAGGGCACCAGCACCTGAGCCACCACCGATGTGCATCCAACCACCAGCGAACAGACTTCGAAGGCCATGAGGTTTCCGCTCAGCCCAGCGCCGGCCAGCGCGAGCCCGTCCAGGACAAGGACCAACCCCACCAATCTCCGACGGTTCAGAAGATCCCCGAGCGGCACCAGGAGCAGCAGCCCGGCCGCGTAGCCCACCTGGGTGACGGTGACCACGGTGGTGACCGCAGCTGGGCTACTTCCGAAGTCGGCCGCCAGAATGTGCAGTAAAGGCTGGGCGTAATACAGATTCGCAACCGCCAACCCGCAGGCCGCGGCCAGCAAGATCACCGTCGGACCGGAAATCGAGGAGTAGGACCCCTCGGTCTTCACGGGTCCGGCTTTCCCGCTCATCAAGGGGCGCCGCGCGCCAACCGGCCCCCAGGGAGCACCTTTACGCATCGGGATTTCCGCAGCGCCGGGTGGTGCCGGCCGCTGAGGTGAGCCGTGAGCCCAAACCTAGCGCTTGGGTTGGTAGTAGCGAGCCACTGAAAAGGCGAGGATAAGAGGGATGTCGACGGCGTAAACCAGCAACATCAGGGTCAGCACCAGAAGCTCCGGTCCGGGCACGCGGTCGTAGATGAATACGTACTCCAGCATGCCCGCGCTGAGGCCGTAGGCGAGAAGCGCCCACTTCCCCACCTGGCGGAACCGGACCCAGCCAAAGTCGCGCAGCTGAGACAGCAGGAAGCCGTTGAAAGCCATGAGCAGGCAAGCCGCAACCAGCAAGGCGATTGCGGGAGCGAGTGACACCGGCCCCGGGATGTGGGCAGCCAGGTAGATCCCACCGACCACTATGAGGGTCAGTGAACCCACCGCCAGCGCCGCCACCGGAGGCAAGCGCTCGGCACCGCCGGTTTCCAAGTGGAGCTGCGCCATCAGCTGGCCAACCGACTCATGATCACCAGCGTTGCGACCTGCATCAGGCCGGTGATGGCCGCGGTGTAGACAAATCGCTTCATCAGGCGCCCAATCACATCTCCCCTGGGGTGAGGGCTCTTGAGTTCGAACAGGACGGCAATGTTGGCCGGCTCGAGCACTCCGAGCGCGATCACGGCCATCACCCCGACCACCACAAAGGAGGCCACAAGCCAGCCGTGATAGGTGTAGGCCGGGCTTAGATTCCCCAGATGTCTGGCAAGCTGGAACCCTGAACCCAGGGTGAGTGTGACCAGCGTGGGCATGATCAAGACCATCTTGGGCATGAAGCGAGCGGAGAACTCCATGCGGGCTGCAATCGATAGTCGACCCAGAATGGGGCCGATCACCAAGCCAACGAACAGGTCTATGCCGGTCCAGAGGCCGCCTGCCACGACATGAAAGAAGTCCAGAGCCCAGAGCCAGTTGCCTGCGATGGCACCCACCAGCAGGGCCAGGGCGACACCCACGATGGGCAAACCGCGAAGGGGAACTATTGAGATGCTTGGCGGCGCGGCCGTGCCGCCGCGGTCGCTGGCTACCCCCATTCCTATAGGCGCTTCGACCGACATGTTCCGCACCTCCCGCTCTCGCCGTCTGCAACAACCCGGCCATCGCGATCGGCCGGCCCTTCCCATCGCCGCATCCACCGTAGGTCCATCGCATCCTACCGGGACGCGGCCCCCGCTCGGGCGCCCAGCTCACGGGTCGTAGTTCGCCGAGGCCGGAAAGCCGTTGGAACAGCGGCGTTCAGAGGGTAGAGTCGCGGTCTAGACCGGATCCCCTTGGGCGTGATTCCTTGTTGGGACTCAGCTCTTGCGCTGCCGGATCACAGCCACTGGCCCCTGGGCATGGCTGACACACTGCTGGGAGACCGAGCCCAGAAGCAGGCCGGTGAAACCGCCGCGGCCACGTGATCCAACCACCAGCATCTCAGCTCCCTTGGATGCCTCGACCAAGACCTCCGCAGGAGCTCCCATCACGGCATCCACGGTGACCTCCACAGCACGGTCAGGGTTGGCGGCATCCACCTGATCGGCGACCATCTTCCTCACCGATTCGACCAAGTCATTGATGTAACGCTCGTCGGCGTAGGGATATCCGGGTACGCTCAGAGCTACCAGGTGGATCTGCACAATGCCGATCGCCCGCACGCGCATCTTCCGAAACGTCGCCTCCTGGATGGCCCACTCCAAAGCTCGTAGGCCACCATCCGAGCCATCCACACCAACCACGATTGTGGCAACACCTTCACGAGATTCTGAATCCGATTCCACTTGGCACCTCCCAGCATGCGGACCTAGGTCAGCTGCCGCTGAATTCTTCAACTATCGTATGCGCCAGCCGACCTTGGCCCGTCGCCAGAGTCAGCTTCGGCTTCCCCCCAGCGCCGGCCGGCCTTCGGTGGGCCAGACAGGACGACCCCTGGCGGGTCGCCGCCAGAGGCCGTCGGGGCCATCCTCACGCGGCAGAGGTTGAGCGCTGAGCTGCGGGCCGGAAGGCACGCCCTCTCTGCCACGGGGTTCCCAGGAACGGCAGCAGCAGCCCGTCCAGCCCCCAGTAGCCGGCCACTCTCCATGCGAGGATCAGAAACAGCTCCAGCACGAACATCAGGGGGTTGATGGTGATCGCTCCGGCCAACATGTAGTTCATGTTCATGAAGGCGCCACCGAAGGCCGCGATCCCTGTGAAGACCCCGAGGATTATGGCGACACCCGCGGCCATCTCCCCGATGGTGACCACATACCCGAACACCGCAGCGTTGGGGACGATCACGTCCTTGAGAAAGCTCGCGTACCAGCCCAAGACCTGGGCGTGGGCACCCTTGGTCTCTCCGATGGCGCCGAGGGCGAATCCCTTCAGCCCCGCACCGGCCGCGTTGCCGGTCCAGGCGGGAGTACCAATCTTGTCCATCGCCGCCGTGATCCACTGGTAACCGACATACAGGCGGACCAGCAGCCACAACCACGCCAATCTTGTGTCTGCGAGCAAGAATCGGGCGAACCGTGGTTCCGGGATCTGAGTCACCCGTGCGCTGCCGTTGCCCTCCTCAGCACCGATCTTTGCGACCACCGCTTGCACCTCTGCGGGAATCCGGTCCCGCCTGCCGACGGCCCTTGGGGCCCTAGTTCAGCTCTGAGCTTGACCCAAAACCGAACCCGGCTTAAGCGGGAAAGCCCGGTGTTCCGAGCAGCGTTTTCACCTGCACAACTGGCCAGTACTGCCCGCCGCTCATTCCCCGTAGAGAGGAATTGCCCCAACGGTGATCTGGCGCGGCAGAGAAAGGCGCAGCACAGTGCCGGAAGGGCGCAGGCTGCGAACTCTGACGCTGCCCCCCAGGGCCAGCGCGCGCTGTTCCATGTCCTCCAAGCCGAAGCCCGCACCCACATCATGTCTTCCACGTGGGGAGAAGCCGACTCCGTCGTCGGCGACGACCATCCTGACCGTGGTGACGCTGACGGTGAGCCGAACGTCGACCTGGCCCGCCTCAGCGTGCCGCTCCACATTTTGCAGCGCCTCCTGGGCAATTCGGTAGCAGGTGGCTTCGATGTCGGAGTCGGCTCGGCCCTGGTCTCCATGTACCGTGAACCTGACTGCGACGCCGCTGCGCAGGGTGAGGTCCGCGGCCAGCGCGCGAAGTGCAGGAGCGAGCCCGAAGTCATCAAGTACCGATGGCCTGAGGTCACGCGCCAGCGCCTGCAGATGATCGCTGACAGTGGCGGTCAAACGGGCGGCCTCCCTGGCGACGTCGTTGAGGTCAGCGGCGGTAAGAGAAGCGTTGGTGGCACGATCCAGAAGGCGAGTGATGTGGCTGAGCATCTGGAGCGGGTCCTCGTGGATCCTGTCCGCCAGCCACTTCCGGTCCCGCTCCTGCGCCCTGAGCAGCCGGACCGCGTAGCGATCCCGCCTCCCTCCTTTGCCACAGTCGGTGGCCTCCGGCGGCGGCATGGGGATCACCGCTCCCCCGGCTCACCAATTGAGAGGAGGCCATGGTTCACGGCGTGCACCACGGCCTCGGTCCGGGATGTCACGCGAAGCTTCTCAAAGATGTTGTGAAGATGGCCCTCCACGGTGCGCAGGCTGATGCCGAGCTCGACCGCGATCTCCTTGTTCGCCCTACCTTGGGCGATTAGCCGCAGGACCGCGAACTCTCGGGAACTGAGCCGATCAGTGGCTCTGCTGGGATCCATTCGGGACTGGGCAAGCTTGCGGCTCAGGGTGGGAGAGAGGACGGTCGAGCCGGCAGCCACGGCCCTGACCCCCTCCACCAGTTCTCGCCCGGGAGCGGTTTTGAGGAGGTAACCAGAGGCCCCTGACGCCAGCGCCTCACGCACATAATCCTCGTCCTCGTGAGCGCTGAGGATGAGTATTTTGAGATCTGGGAGGTCGACCATGAGCTGTCGGGTCACCTCGATTCCTGTCAGTCCCGGCATGCGCATGTCCATGAGCAGCACCATGGGCAGGAGCTGCCGCACCAAGATGACCGCCTCGTCCCCGCGGGCGGCTTCCCCTACCACGAGGAGATCCGCTTCCCGAGCCAGGATCTCCCGCGTCCCCTCACGAACCAGGGTGTGATCCTCGGCTATGACGATGGTGATCTGATCAGACATATCTCTCCTTCAAACCCTAACCGGAAACCGAGAGCGCCACTCGGTCGGAAACCCCGGCGCGGTCTAGGTGTTTGCCCCCGTCGACAAACGCTGCAGCTCCCCCGAGCCGGCGCTGCCGCTGGCTTGACGGACCACCCGGACCAACACCAGAGCGCCGCGGCCCGGGCGTGAACGGACCCAGAAGGACCCCCCAAGCAGCTGCGCCCGCTCCCGCATTCCGAGCATACCGAGCCCCTCGTTGGGAGCCCGGCTATTCTTTGCGCGAAACCCTACCCCATCATCTCGAATGGCCAGCCTCAGGAGCTCTCCGCGCTGATCCACCCGAATCACGACCAGGCCCGCGCCAGCGTGTCGCTCCACATTCGAAATCGCCTCCTGGGCTATGCGCAGCCATCCTCGTTCCAGCGCCGCCGGCCACCTTGTGACCTCCCCGGTGGTGCGAACCTCGACCTTGACCCCGGAGCGCTCCTGAAAGCGCTGTCCCAACTCGGTCAGCGCTGGGCCCAGCCCATGCTGCTCCAGGGTTTCGGACCTCAGCCCCTCGGTCAACTGACGTAGCCCGTCAGCCACTGCCACCGCCAGGCTTCGAACCTGATCCAGCTGACGGGCCGCCGGCCCGGTCAAATCCGGAGCCGCCGCCAGAAACTCCAGCCGACGTGCCAGATAGATGACCGCCTGCACCGGGTCATCGTGAATATCCCGGGCGATTCGCTGACGCTCCTGGAGGACCGCAAGGTGCTGGAGTTGCTCCTGGATCTGCAGGTAGTCGATCGCCAGCGCAGCCTGGCTGGCAAAACTGTCAAGGAGGCTCAGATCCTCCTGCTGGAAGGGGCTGGCCCCCGGTGCCCGGGCGATGATGATCGTCCCCTCCGCCCGCTGCCGAACGCTCAGTGGCACCACCATCATCGGCCCTACCTCAACCCCCGCCCGGGCGAACCAGGCGGCCTGCGCACTACCGGTCTCCACCAGCCGAGGCCGGCCGCTGCGCATCACGGCGTGGGAGGCTGTGCCCTTGGTCGGAAGCTCCAGGTGCTCGAGCCGGTGGGCCCCCCGACCGTCGACCGCAGTGACCCAAAGCCTGCTGGGATCCTCGTCTCGCGGCCGTATTACAGCGCTCATCACAGAGTCCGTCATCTCGCGAGCCACCCTGACTATGGCGGAGTGCAAAGCGTCGATGGACCCTCCCGAGAGCATTGCGGAGGTTATCGCCTGCAGGGCCTGGAGCCACCGCTCCCGCTGACGCAGCTCCTCAAAGCTCTCAGAGTTAGCGATGGCGACTCCCGCCTGCCCCGCGAGGGTTACGAGCAGCTGCTCGTCGCCGGCGTCGAAGGGCACACCACCTGCCTTCTCGGTCAGGTACAAGTTGCCGAAGACCCGACCCCGTGCTCGCACCGGAGCTCCGAGGAAGCTGGACATCAGGGGATGGTGGGGAGGAAAACCAACCGATCTGGAGTGGTCCTGGATGCGCTCCAAACGCAGCGGCTCGGGACGCTGGACCAGGAGGCCGAGAACACCGAGACCGCGGGGCGGTGCACCGATCGCCTGCCGCTCTGTCTCGGACAGACCGACTGTGATGAACTCCCCGATCGTCCCGTCCCCGGCCAGCACTCCCAGAGCTCCATACCGCGCTCCCGTGAACTCCGTTGCCAGCTCGACCAAGCGCCTTAGAACGTTTGGCAGCGCCAGCTCCGAGGCCAGCAATATCCCGGCCTCGACCAGCGCAGGCTGTTGGGCGTGAGCGCTCAACGCGGTCCGGTTGCTCGCTGCTCCCGCTGACTCATCTGGACTGGCACTCATGAATTGGTGTGCCAACCATAAAGCGCTGACCCGTCGTCGATCGGTTCGGATGTACCCTGCCGCTCCGGCCTACGCCAGTTCCACCTCCCCCAGGATCTTGGTGGCTGCCATGGAAATTCTCCCACCCGAGGCGATGATTGCTCGTTCCGCCTCTGGTCCTCCACCGGCCCAGCTGGCCAGATACCCGAAACTGTAGGCGGCGCTGTCGATCCCAAGGTCGTGGCAGACGAGGTAGGCCACACTCTCGGCCTCCAGTTCCGCGAGCGCCCGGCCGGTCTCGTACGCCACCCCATGCAGCAGCGCGTGCGCCAGTTCGTGGCAGAGCGTCTTGGTCATCTGCGCTGCAGCCATTCTTCGGTCAAGACGGATCCGGCGCAGGGCGTGACTGCAGTCCCCATGGAGATCGCCCTTGAGCTCCCAGAATTCCACGGAGAATCCGAACTCGACGGCTCTCGTGAGGAGCATGTCCAGCTCGGGATGGCGCCCGCCGTCGTCCAGGTCCGCCACCGGAGAGGGAAGTGGTGGGCCGTCTGTCTGTTCCAGATCGAAAACTCTGACGACCCGGAAAAAGGTCACAGGGCTTGGCAGCAACTCGTCGGTTGCCTCCTCGAGGTGAACCGGTGGGTGACAGGGGGCCAAGATAGCCAATCCCCGTTCGCCGCGGCGTACCTGCCGACCGAGCCCCTGCCAGGTTCGGTAACCGGCCACCCTGGTCGCCGTGGGCCGCTGGGTGAGAATGAGGATTTGGTTGTGAAAGCTGTAGCGCCTAAAGCGCCGGCAGATCCTCAGCCAGTTCATCCAACGATCCGACTCGGCGAGAGCTCGAACTCCTTCGGTGAGCTGGGCCAGGATCTCCTCCCGGCCTAAGTCTATCGGTCTCGCCGAACTTACCTCCTGAGAACTGGTCCCTGTCACACCGGATCTGTCCGCTGGGCGGGCCGGACCAGGCCGGACCAGGCGCTCCACCCGGTGCTGGATCGACCCCTTTAGGCGCATTGCCGAGCCCGGTGCCAAGGCAGAGTTCGGTGAGGGGACAAGGTGACTTTGTGCCCTGGACCACTGGCGGCCGGTACCCGGCTAAACCCCCAGTTCCCAACCCATCACGGCCTCCAAAACCTCCGAGTGGGCCGCCTTTGGGTTCCGCCCACCGAGGATCTCCGCGGATAGGCGGTCGTGAGGTGGTTTGAGGGCGCAGGGATCGCCAGGGATGGGGGCCCCCCTCTATCCGGCGCACCTTTGGGGCTGGTCGTATTCTTCGCCGGCGCGCCGGCCATAACTACCGAAGTCGCAAGGAGATATCTCGAAGCGGGAAGATGGGGGCTGGGAAAACAGCCGGGCAGTTGGCTCGGGATCAAGTGAAGGCGATTTGAACCAGGGCTCCGGCCCTGCTGAGTAGGAGGATGGAGATGGCGGAAGGATCGGCTGCCGATGGATCAGAGGGAACTCTGCAGGTCACCGACTCACGGACCGGAAAGAGCTATGAGTTGCCGATAGTCGACGGAGCCATCCGGACCCTGGATCTCCGGCAGATCAAAACCTCTGACGACGACTTTGGCCTCATGGGCTATGACCCTGCCTTCCAAAACACCGCCAGCTGCCGGAGCACCATCACCTACATCGATGGTGACAAGGGGATTCTGAGGTACCGGGGCTACCCCATAGAGGAGCTGGCCGATAGCCGCAGCTTTCTTGAGATCGCCTACCTCCTGCTGAACGGAGAGCTCCCTGATGGCGACCGGCTCCGGGTTTGGACCGACGAGATCACCAACCACACCTTCATCCACGAGAGCATCAAGCACTTCATCGACGGGTTTCACCATGATGCCCACCCGATGGGGATGCTGGTCTCCGCTGTTGGCGCGCTCTCCACCTTCTACCCCGAGTCGAAGCAGATCCGGGATCCCGAGATTCGGCATCGCCAGATCGTCCGACTGATTGCCAAGATGCCCACCCTGGCAGCCTTCGCTTACCGACATGCGATGGGGCTGTATTACGCATATCCGGATGACGACCTCTCCTATGCCGGCAACTTCCTCAACATGATGTGGCGGGCCACCGAGCTCAAGTACCAACCCAACCCGATCCTGGAGCATGCCCTCAACGTGCTCTTGGTGCTGCACGCCGACCACGAGCAGAACTGCTCAACCAGCACCATGCGAATGGTGGGCAGCTCTGAGGCCGACCCCTACGCGGCGCTGTCCGCCGCCTGCGCTGCCCTTTATGGGCCCCTTCACGGAGGTGCCAACGAGCAGGTCCTAAGGATGCTCCAGGCCATCGGCACCGTGGACAACATCCCGGACTACATCCGCCGGGTGAAGGCTGGCGAGTTCCGGCTTATGGGCTTCGGCCATCGAGTTTACAAGAACTTCGACCCCAGGGCCCTGCTCATCAAGAAGGTCGCAGAGCAGGTCTTCGAGGTGACAGGGAGGAGCCCTTTGCTGGACATCGCCCTGGAAGTGGAGCGGATCGCTCTGGCGGACGATTACTTCATCAGCCATAAGCTCTACCCGAATGTAGACTTCTACTCAGGCATCATCTACCTGGCCATGGGCATCCCAGTTGAGATGTTCCCGGTCCTGTTCGCCATAGGCCGCACTCCAGGATGGCTCGCCCACTGGGAGGAGGGTCTCCTAGACCCCGAGCAACGGATAGGACGCCCGCGCCAGCTGTATGGGGGGTCGGAGATGCGCCACCTGGCGAAGTGAGCCCCTGGGGGACGGCCCCTCAGCCGTCCCCCGGTGCCTCCTCGTCGATGACAAACGTCAGCTTCGCCTCGGCCTGCTTCAGGAGCCCCGCGGCGTCGCCACCATCCTTCCCTTTGGCAAACAGGAATCCGAGATACCTGTTTCCCTCCGGCGGGGAGGCGACCCATCCGCCTACCGGAACGGCGATCTCCAGCCCCTCGACTCCTGGAAGCGACAGCACCTCATCCCGACCGACAACACCCCTCAGCCAACCGGTTCGGGGCACGGGGAGCATCATCACCCCGAACCCCCCCTTCACCAGGGAGGTGTCCGGAAGTGCATCTCCAACCGCGTTGCGCAGGATGAGTTCCTCAAGCGAAAGGCCGGCGGCAAAGTGGAGCACCGCCGAGCAGTGGCCGCCGATGGCGCGAGATGCCAGATCTATGACTCGCGGAATCGCGGCCCCGAGCCGCAGTTCGGCGTGCACCGGACCGCACATCAGGCCAATCGCCGTTATCGCCGCCTGAAGGGTGCCCCACACCTGGTCAGCGGCCTCGGGTGCAAGTGCGGTCGGCACCGTGTAGATGGTCTCTTCGAAGTACGGCCCGTCGAGCGGTTCCGGCTTGTCATAGATTGCCAGGGGGATTATTTCGCCGTTGCGAACCAAAGCCTCCGCGGCGACCTCGGGACCGGGAACGAAGGCCTCCAGGAGAAGTGGGTACTGGTGGAGGCCATTGCTTGGCGGGCATCGTGGATCTTTTGACAAGAGTTTTCGGATGCGCCGGGCGGCAGAGGGAAGGTCAGATGGTCGATCGATACGGATGACTCCGCGGCTAGCGGCCTGGTCCAAAGGCTTCAACACCGCCGGGAAGGTGCGCCAAGGAGGGGGTGTCTCCCCTTCCCATAGCGCCCACTCCGGCTGAGGGACCCCAGCTCGGAGCAGCCTGGACCGCAACAGAGCCTTGTCACGGGTGGCCCGAGCTGCCGCTACCGAGTTTCCCCGGAGGCCGAGTGCTTCCCCTAGGTGAGCGGCCACCAGGACCGAGGCCTCGTCCACCGCCACCACCGCCTCAAGCCGCTCCCCCTGGTTGAGGTGAGCCACGGCCTCGGCCACATTGTCGGGGCGATCGAGGTCTACGACCACCTCCGACTCCGGGTGCTTCCAGCCCAAAGTCGACGGCTCCTCGGTGGCCACCACCACCTCCAACTGCAGCTTCGCGGCGGCGCTGAGGAATGCACCTGCCCGGTAGGTGCCAGTTGGGAGCACGAACAACACTCGACGAGCCATGCCGTCAGACTATGCTCATGGACACCACGCTGCCAGCGGTCCCTGAGCTCAACCTCACCGAGCGCGGAGCGGAGAGGATACGCGCGTTCCGCCAACGTCAGGGACATCCCGAGGGTTGGATCTCGGTGACTCCGGCAGGTCTGGTCGGTGAGCGGCTCAGCTTCACCTTCGCCCTTGTTGAGAGTGGTGACCTGAAGGATGACGAGATCCTGGTTCGCGGGTCGGAGGACATCTCATTCGTGGCCCCCAAGGTGATCTCCCGTCACGTGATCGGCGCCACGGTCGACGCCGATGTCGTCTCTGGAGCACTGTCGCTGGAGACCAGCTACAACCCCGATGCCGACCCCCTGGCTCAGGCAGTTCAAGAGCTGCTGGACCAGGAGATCAATCCCGCTGTCGCAGCGCACGGTGGGTACATCGGTCTCCTGGACATCGCCGACGGAGTCGCCTATGTCCAGATGGGTGGCGGATGCCAGGGGTGCGGACTGGCCGAGGTAACCCTCTCACAGGGGGTTCGAACAACCATCCTGGAGCGGTTTGCCGAGCTTCACGACGTCGTGGACACCACCGACCACGCCCAGGGTGCCAACCCCTACTACCAGGCCTCCAAAAAGTAGCGCCGTCCGGGTGTCGGTCAGTCGAGTAACTCTCGATACACCCCCCGAGTCAAGGCCGCCATTCGGGCCGCCGTGAAGCGCTGCCTGACCCGTTCAGCCCCGGCGGCCGATAGCCTGGAGTAGCGCTCCCCATCACTCAACAGGGCGACCGTAACGCTGGCCAGAGCTGCGGGGTTTGCGGGAGCGACCAAGGCACCAGCCGAAGGGGCATCGAGGATTTCTGGCAGACCCCCCACCCTGCTGGCCACAACTGGTACCCCGGCGCTCATAGCCTCGCAGGCGACCAGCCCGAAGGGCTCCGCTCGGCTCGGCACCCAGACCACGTCGCAGCGATCGAAGAAATCCTGCCGGTCGGTGACTCGGCCCAGAAAACTGGTCCGACCAGCCACCCCCAAACGCTCGGCCAGGTCCACCAGGTTGGCGAGCTCGGGCCCGGTTCCACCCACCAGCAGCTTCAAGCCCCGGCCTTGAGGGGTGGCCAGGGCCATGACCGCCAGATCGACACCTTTGCTCGACACCAAACTGGCCAGCACCCCCACGACGGTCGTCCCACCCCGAAAAAGGCGATGTCGCTCCAGAGGTTCTATCCCGTTGGGGACGACACGAATCAGCGCCTTCCTGACTCCGGCCTCTCCGCTGAGAAAATCGGCCACCGACTGAGAGACGGCGATCTGGAGGTTGGCCCTGGCTACCTGCGCTTTCATCTCGTGGCGGTGGAGCGCGAAGCGAGGTCTCCCGGTCGTGAACCATCCATCCAGATGATGGGTCTGCACCCAAGGGGAAGCGATCCGCGAACGGCGCACGACCCCTCCAGCCCTGAGTCCGTGACTGTGGATCACATCCGCGTGGTATCGACGGATAAGCTGCCGCAGGCGGACCGGGGCGGCGACCAGAGACCGGCCGCTCATGGACACCGGCCAGCTGTCCAGCCCCGCCTCGCGGCATCGGTCCCGCAGATCGCCCTCAGGGCAGACCACAGCAGCCTGCCAGCCGGATCTCTGGATCTCTCGGGCCAATGTCAAAACGTGCTCGGGGCCACCCGTGCGCGAGCTGTCCGCGATCACCAGCAGCACCCGCGGTCTCAAAGGCACCTGGGCATTGTTCCACCTTCGGGTGACCACACCGACTACCATCGTTCGGGTCTTGAGTTCAAAGCAACCGTCCTCCGAACACATCCTGGTCGCCGTGGCCTGGCCGTACGCCAGCGGGCCTCGCCACATCGGACACGTCGCGGGCTTCGGCGTGCCTTCCGACGTCTTCGCACGATTCCAGCGCCTGCGTGGGGCCAAGGTCCTCATGGTGAGCGGGACCGATGAGCACGGAACCCCGATTCTGGTGGCGGCCGACCGCGAGGGGATCGGTCCGCGCGAGATCGCCGACCGCTACAGCCAGGTGATCACGGAGGACCTGCGAAGGCTCGGGCTGAGCTACGACCTGTTCACCAGAACCACCACCAAAAACCACCAGTTGGTTGTTCAGGACCTCTTCCGCACCCTCTATGAGAAGGGCTTCCTCATTCGTAGGACTCAGCTCGGGGCATTCTCCGAAAAGACTGGGCGAACCCTGCCGGACCGCTACATAGAGGGCACCTGCCCACATTGCGGCTACACTTCGGCCCGCGGCGACCAGTGCGACAACTGCGGCCGGATGCTGGACCCCCAGGACCTTATCGATCCCCGATCGAAGATCGACGGAGCACCGCCGGTCTTCCGCGAGTCGGAGCACTTCTTCCTGGACCTACCCGCTTTTGCCAGCGCGCTGTCTGACTGGCTCGAACAGAAGAGTGACTGGCGCAGCAATGTCCTCGCCTTCTCCTCCAACCTCCTTGGCGAGCTGCGCCCGAGGGCCGTGACCCGAGACATAGACTGGGGAATTCACGTACCTGTTCCCGAGTTCGAAGAGCGGGACGACAAACGCATCTACGTGTGGTTTGACGCCGTCATCGGTTATCTATCCGCGAGCATCGAATGGGCTCGGCTCCGTGGGCAACCAGAGGCGTGGCGAGATTGGTGGCAGGACCCCGAGTCCCGCCACTTCTACTTCATGGGCAAGGACAACATCGTCTTCCACTCGGTGATCTGGCCCAGCATCCTGATGGGGTACGGAGGTGGGGGCGAACTGGGGGGCGGCGAGGGCGCACCCCACCTGGTCTTGCCGGAGAACGTGGTCAGCAGCGAATTCCTGACTCAGGAGGGGCAGAAGTTCTCGAGTAGCCGCGGAGTGGTGATCGAGGTCCGTGACTTCCTCCTACGCTACGACCCAGACCCCCTCAGGTACTACCTGACAGCCGGTGGCCCGGAGACTCAGGACACCGACTTCACCTGGGCGGAATTCATCCGCCGCAACAACGACGAGCTGGTGGCGACCTGGGGCAACCTGGTCCAGCGCACTCTGACCCTCGCCGCCAGGCACTTCAGAGCTGTCCCCACCCCTGGTCAGATTGGAGTTGCCGACGCCGGGCTGCTGCAGTCGGTCGAGTCCGGTTTCGACCACGTGGGCGACCTTTTGGGCACGGCCCACTTCAAGAGCGCTCTGGCTGAAGTGATGGCACTGGCCGCCAAGGTCAATCAGTACCTGGGTGAGATGGAGCCCTGGCGGCTCGTGAAGGTGGATCGTGAGCGCGCAGGAACCGTTCTGTTCATAGCACTGCAGTGCATTTCCGACCTCAAGGTGCTGTTCACCCCGTTCCTCCCTTTCTCTTCCCAAGCCCTCCACGAAATGCTCGGCCAGGAGGGGCTGCTGGCTCCCCTACCGGTGCTGGAGGAGGTCGATCTGGGGGATGGCGACCCCCATCGGGTGCTGGTAACCGATTGGACTAGGGCGGTCGGATCCTGGGTCCCGACCCGGCTTGAGCCGGGCCAACCTCTCACCGCGCCTCGGGCCCTCTTCCGAAAGTTGGACCCGGCGCTGGCCGATCAGGAGCTGCAGAGGATGGCACTGCTAGGGGCTGCCGGCGGCGACGCCTGAGCACGCCCTTTGGTTCCCAGCTTTGCCCAAGCAATGCGAATCAGGTCGCGGTCGCGATGGCGACCGCCCGAAGGGTCGGAAACCGTGCAGCTGAGCGATGTCACCCTCCCCCTGGCCGCCGCGGCTGGAGCTGCTTCCTTCCTCTCCCCCTGCGTCCTCCCGCTGGTCCCTGCCTACCTCGCCTTTCTGGGCCACGAGGCAGCTCAGCCTGGGGTGAATTCCCCTGGCGGACGGTCTTTGCGCGCCGGCCCGCGGTGGCGGGTCATCCGCGGATCGGTGGGTTTCGTTGTCGGCCTTGCGGTATTCAGCATCGCCTTCTTCTATGCGCTGGACCGCCTCCTTTCGCCGTGGAGGACAGTGGTCACGCCGGTCCTGGGGGTCATGGTCATACTGCTCGGTCTCAACCTTATGGGCCTCATCCATATCGGCTGGCTCTCACGGGAGCTGAGAGTGCTCCCGGTGAACCGCCGGCACAAAGGATTCGGTGCTGGCTTCCTCCTTGGCCTTGGCCTTGCGGCAGGCTGGTCACCCTGCATCGGGCCGGTCCTGGGCGCGGTGCTCACCTCAGGGTTGAACTCGGGAACCACCGGGCAGGGGCTCTACCTGATGACCGCCTACTGCATCGGGCTAGGGCTCCCGTTTCTTTTGGCAGCCCTCTTGCTGGACCGGATTCGACCGCTGCTCAGGGCGCTGGGCGCACATCAGCAGTTGATCTCCACCATTGGAGGTGCGGTGGTTCTGCTGATGGGGGTTCTGGTTGCCTTCAACCACTTCACCATCTTCAACGACTGGCTCTCCGCCCACATGCCCGGTTTCTTCCAGGACCCGTTCGACCTGTGACCAGGCAAGCGAGGGGTGGCTCGATCAGATGGATCCCATCGTGCCGATGAGGGCCTCGTCCCGGCCGGTAGATGTTTACCAGCTGTTGGGAGCGGAGCGAACCGCCAGCTGGCAGGAGCTGAGGCGGCGGTACAGGGCGCGGGCCCGAGAGCTTCATCCGGACGTCCAGGTCCATCGGAGCGGTAGCCAGCGACTCGATCCGGCCCGTGCCACAGCGCTCTTCAGCCAGCTCCAGACCGCCTGGGCGTTGGTGGCGACCCCCGAGCTACGAGCCGCTTACGACCGTTCCACCTACGAGCGACCGGAGGGGCGTCCGACAAGCCCCGCGAGGCCGACTCGGGTCCCGGCCTGGCCGTGGGGGCCGAGGGCAGCGGTTCTACTTCGAGCAGGACCGGGCGACCTCCACATCGCAGTCCCGGGCGGGGGTTGGGACCTCTCCCTGGCCGGGTACTCACGAATGGTTGAAGATGGTGCGGCCCCGCCGCTGCTCATAGGCGACCTGCCCCCGCATCGCGACGTGCGCGAAGCCCTTAGGGGGCTGACCTTCGTGGAACGGCATCGCCTCACCACCATGGTTGGCCTGGTCGAGCCGGCGGAGGAGCGCGACCCCGGTCGCGACGCCCCCGATGACGATGGCCGGTGGAAGCTCCTTCAGCTGGGCAGAGCGATGGGACACTGGGCGTCGGCCCAGCCCGCCCGTCGCCGGGAACTGCCCTATCGGTCCGACCTACTCCTGATGGGCAAGTTGTCAATGGCCGGGTATGAGCTGAACCTGCCCCATCCGGCGGGTCTCTTGGCGTGCGCCGAGCCGAGACCCGTCAACAGGTTGGAATCTCAGGACCGCAAGATGCAGGCGCTGATCGACATCTCCCTGCCTCCCCCGACCCTGGCACTCGTAGCCTACTGGAGCGGCGATGGAGAACTGCGGGAAGCTCTCGCGGCGGTTGGAGAGGGAGGGCAGCCCCTTCCTGTGAAGAGGGCTGGAGAACCGGTGATATCGCTCAGGGCACTCGGGTCCAGGAGGCCCCGGCCAGACCATCACGAGCCGGCCTGGGGCTCGGCCCTGGATCGACCGGAAGCGATACCTGAGAGTCTGGGGGGACTCAAGAGCTTCCGTACGGCGTGGGAATGGCTGAACGACCGTCGGCGATTCCCGGACCCACTTCCCTGGGGCGACCCAACATCCTTGAGCGGTCGCGACCAGAGTCTCAGCGATGCCGGAGCCCGGCTCACGACGCACATCCTCGGCCAGCTCCTGGCTCGCCTGCCGGATACCGCCGCGCTCGTCGCCGTGCAGGGTCCATCAATCCGCCTTCGGCTCCGAGAAGAGGCGGCCGTCGAAGTCACTGAGCGGGTGAGGTCGGTTGTGAGAGAGGTGACACACAGCGTCCTTGGAATGGAGCTCTCACCTGGGGTCAGCTGACCGGTAGGCTGACGATCGCCCCCTACTGTGACCAAAGCTACTTCGATTCGTCACAGGATCCCGGAGCCGGAAGCATACGCTCCAAAGCGAGGTGAGAGGTTGAAGTGTCCGGCGTGACGTCGCGGGCCGCGCCGGTCGAATGGAGTCAGAGCCGTCGGCTCCCTCGATTGCGGCTACCTAAGGACCCCGCCGCGCGCGCGGCGCTCGCCACGGCGCTGCTGGTGCTCGCGATGTTGCCCCTGGCCCGATTGAGCTCTTCGGGAGCCACCGGGGGGCGGGTCATCTACCTCAGCGCAGCGGCCACTGGCTGCGGCCTCATCGCCCTGCTGCTGTTCGAGGAGCAGATGCTGAGTGGGACCAACCTCAGGCTCCTGGGGCTCTCGGGAACCTTTCTCGCGTTGATGGCGGCAGGTATCATCTGGGCTGCCGAGGGGGGCCGGCTGCAGATCCTGCAGACCACGGCGGGCGATGTCTCCGGTCGACTCCTGTGGCACGTGGTTTTTGCCCTGGGTGTCACCCTCTCCTTGGCGACTCCCGGGGAGGTATGGAGGCGGGTCTCCAGCCAGGGGCGATGGACCCACCTCTCCTATGCGGGAGTTGTGAGCATCTTCGCCGCCATGCTTCTGGCGGGGGCGGTCGTCGGTAGCGGGATCGCAGGTAGTGGAGTGGCGCCGGAGCAGCTGTCCAAGCTCGCGGGCGGCGGAGCCACGCTGGGATGGGTGACGCTGATTTTCGGCGGAGTGCTGATCAGCCTGACCTGGACCAGGTGGGGTGCGCTCCGACCCATCGAGCGCTGGGTTCTCTCAGGAGCTGGGGCTGCAAACCTCGGTCTATTGCTGGCCCTGGTGGGTGGCTCTGGGCCTTCGCTGGGCAGCCGACTGGGGTGGCTCGAGACCGGGTTGGGCCTGCTGATCACCATGGTCGCGCTGGCCGCCCGCCTACACTCGGGAGATCATCAACTGCTCATGATGGAGCTCTCAGAGCGACGGGTGATCCGGGAGGTCGCGACCTTCGTGGACCCGAGGGAAACAGGGAACGAGGGCGCTCAGCGCATCTGTCGAGAACTGGTTCGACTGCGCGGAACCGCGATCGCTCAGATCGTCTCACTGGCCGGTTCGGGTCCGGCGATCCCGGTTGCCAGCTACCCCCACCCCCCCCTTGGTTATCCCGGGGTCAACTATCGTGGACTGCCCGACGAGCGAACCCGCGCCCTGCGGGCGCGTGCCCTATCAGGACCGTGGATCGAGCGCTGCGCCGAAGCTGCGCGACGGACCGATGACCCCGACATCCGAGACTACTGGACGGCCTGTTCACTCTGCGGTCTGCACGCCTTCGCATACGCGCCGATCAGGCAGGGTAACCGCCTTCTCGGACTCCTGATAACCGCCACAGAAGATCCGGATCCGGATACCGCCTCCCAGCACCTGATCGCGATGCTGCCGTCCCTTGCTGACTTCGCCATCGCGGCCGCCACCAGCCTTGGACCGTTGCTGGCGTCGCCAACCAGCGTCGATGGAGGGGCGGAGGTGGTCCTCAGAGCGCTCGAGGAGGGCAGCTTTCACCCCGTCTTCCAACCGATTGTTGAGATCCGCTCGAGGCGGGTGGTCGGCTACGAGGCACTCACGCGATTTTCGGGAGACCTCACCCCGGACCGGGCGTTCGCCATCGCCGCCGAACACGATCTTCTGGAGCAGCTCGAGCTGGCAACTCTGAAGCGCTCGCTGCGAGCGGGGGGCCAGCTTTTGGAGCCCAATCAATTCCTCTCGTTAAACCTCTCGCCCCAGGTTCTAGTGGGCGCCCAGGCTCAGATCTCCCGCACTCTGCGACAACGGCGATACGAGGTGGTGGTGGAGATCACCGAGCACCGCCTGATCGAGGACTACGAGCAGGTGCGCCAGGCAGTCCGTCACATGGGACCCAACACCCGGTTGGCCGTGGATGACGCCGGAGCCGGATATGCCAGTCTCCGGCACATTCTGGAGCTCCGGCCCGACTTCGTAAAGCTGGACATCTCCCTGGTACGGGGCATGTCCGGGGACGCCGTCCGGGAGGCGATGGTTGCAGGAATCCAGCACTTCGCTGAGCGCGGCGACTGCACCCTGATCGCGGAGGGGGTCGAGACCGAAGCGGAACGCGCCCGACTGGTGGAACTCGGAGTACCCCTCGGACAGGGATACCTGTTCGCTCACCCCCAGCCGGCGGCCGCCTTCCGCAGAACCGCTTAGGCTCCGCCTTATACTTAGATTTGACATAATAGTTTCGATTGCTCTAAGCTTTTGGGGTCGGGCAAGGTCCCAAGGGACGAATCAGGGAGGAAACGGGCGGAGATGATCTCAGCGCAACCATCTATTCAGCTATCCCAGCGCGCGAAGCTGGCAATCGTCAGCGCGGTGATGCTCGGTCTCTTCCTCAGCGCCCTCGACCAGACCGTCGTCGGCACGGCGCTGCCAACGATAGTCACGGACCTGGGAGGCAACAGCCTCTACGTATGGGTGGTGACCTCCTACCTCCTCACCAGCACGGTGACGATTCCGATCTACGGCAAGCTCTCCGATATCTTCGGCCGCAAGCTGATGTTGATCATTGGGATCTCCCTGTTTTTGGTGGGCTCGGCACTCTCTGGTCTCTCCCAGAGCATGGCGGAGCTCATCTTCTTCAGGGGGCTGCAGGGGCTCGGAGCCGGCGCTTTGTTCCCGATCTCGCTGGCGGTGATCGGCGACCTGTTCACCCCTCGTGAGCGGGGCAAGTACCAGGGTTTTTTCGGTGCGGTCTTCGGACTGGCCTTCCTGGTGGGACCGTTCCTTGGGGGCTTCATCACCGACAACATCAGCTGGCACTGGGTCTTCTACGTCAACCTGCCCATTGGGATCGTGGCCCTGGTCGTCATCTCTTGGATCCTTCCCAACCATCGGGCGGATGGTCCGCGCCCTTCGATCGACTACCTTGGAACACTGGTCTTCACCGCCGCCGTGATCCCGCTCCTCATCGGCCTGACCGAGAAGGGTCTGACCACCACCTCCGGACAGACTATTGGGTGGCTCGACTGGCGGGTTGGGGGCTTGCTGGCTCTCTCCGCGGTGCTGGGAGCGGTCTTCGTTTTCATCGAGAGCCGCGTGGCGGAGCCGATCGTGCCCTTGGACCTATTCCGGGTTAGAACCTACGCGGCCTCCCAGGTCGCGATGTTCTTGCTCTCCTTCGCCTTCTTCATCGGGGTGATCTTCCTGCCCAGGTATTTCCAGGCGGTGCGTGACATCAGCGCCACCGCCTCTGGCTACATGCTTTGGCCGCTTCTCCTCGGGCTGATGGGCACCAGCGTGGTGGCAGGCCTGATCATCAGTCGCACCGGCAGGTACAAGATGCTGCTGCTGGTGTCCATGGTCGTCGCGACCCTCGGCATGCTGTTGATGACTCGGCTGACCGCCACCGTCGGCGATTGGTCGCTATGGGGCTGGATGTTCGTCATGGGAGTAGGGATCGGGCCATCCATGTCCGGGTACACGGTCGTCGTCCAAAATGCGGTCCCCCAGCGCTACATCGGAGTCGCCACCAGCAACCTCACCTTCTTCCGCCAGGTTGGCGGTTCGATTGGACTTGCGGTGGCGGGGACCTACCTCGCCTCGACCTTCACCAGCCAGCTCCCCAAGAACCTCGCGCGAGCCGGCGTGCCCAAGGGGCTGACTTCGCACTTCGCAAGCGGCGGAGAGTCGAGTCTGACCGGAGTGGGAAATCTCGGAGCCCAGCTGACCCACCTGCTCCCGGGCCCGCTGCAGCACTTCATCCCGACTATCGTCTATGCAATCCACCAGAGCTTGGCCCAAGCCATCGGGGCAAGCTTCTGGCTTGGGTTCGTCGCCGCCGGATTGGCCATCGTGGCCGTCATCTACATGAAGGAGGTCCCGCTGCGTACCTCCTTGGGCAACGTTGCCGACCAGACCGCAGCTGTTGAGGACGAGTCAGCCGAGCCGCAGCTGGTGGCGGCTCCATGAGCGCCTCGGTGCCGCAAATCGCGACCGAACCAGCAGCCTCTCACCAACAGCTTCTGCGGTTGGCACTCGACGCCCTGGACCAGGTGGCGGCCCAACATTGGAGGAAGGGGCCGGCAGCGCGATTTGCCCGCAAGGACACCTCCGCCGGCCAGATGCACGTGCTGATGCTCCTTCGTGAGTTCGGGCCCGTGACGATCGGTCAGCTTGCGGAGATCCTCGCGGTCAGCATGCCCTCTGTGAGCTCCCTGATGGACCGACTGGAGGAGCACGGTTTGGTGGAGCGGCAGAGGGCCGGCGAGGACCGACGCCAGGTTCACGTGGTCCTCACTCCCAAGGGAGCCGCGGATGCGGAGGAGGCGGCCGGATTTCGGAGGGATGCGGCCGAGCGGGTGCTCTCCAAGTTCACCGATGCGGAGCTTCAGGCGACGCTGCAGGTGATGGGCGCCGTGCAACGCACCATCAGCTGCCTGGATCAGCCGCTCTAAGACTCGCGGTTACGGCCGCCGCGAGCCGGTTACCGCCGCGACGCTTGACGGAGTACATGGCCGCGTCAGCAGCTCCCAGAAGCTGGCTTATCGTCCGCCCATGGTCTGGGTAGCGGGCCATTCCCGCCGATGCCGTGACCCTCGCCAGACTGCATTCGGGGGGAAGCGGAATCTGCGCCAGACGGCTGCGCAACTCCCTCCAGACTCGGACCGCCCCAGTGGGGCCGGCATCATGGAGGAGGACTACGAACTCCTCTCCTCCGTACCGGATGGCGGCGTCCTCCGCACGCACCGCCTCCTGGAGTGAACTCCCCACCGCCCTCAGGACGGCGTCTCCGGCTCCGTGACCGCAGCTGTCGTTCACCAACTTGAATTTGTCCAAGTCGATCATGAGCAGCACCAGGTCCCGCTGCTGCCGCTCGGCCAGCGCTAGCTCTCGGCGCGCGGAATCCCTCAACCACCTGGTGTTGAGAAGGCCGGTCAGGGGGTCGGTGATGGCGTGTTGCAGCTGCTCCGCATAGAGCTGAGCATTGCGCCAGGCGGCCGCGGTCATGTGGGCGAGCAGGGTGGCCGTGGTCAACTCCGACGTGGTGAATGCGTCGGTCCGGAACCGCGCCAGGTTCATGATTCCGAGACGGTGGTCGCCCGCCACGAGCGGGATGAGAAGCATGGACTCGTCGTCCACCGCGGTCCCCGGCAGATGCCCCGCGGCCGGGTGAGAATCGGCGTCGTTGACCATCTGCGGAGTGCCGAGGTCGAAAGCCCAGCCGGTCAGCCCGGTCCCGATCGCGAAGGTGTGCCCCATCACACCCTCCACGTAGCTTTCCTCCGTCGTGCACCGGGCCAGCAGCGGCCGGAACCGGAGCGCGTCCCAGTCGGCCTGGTAGATGGTGAGGCCGTCGTAAGGCACCATCCGGGCCAGATGGTCAGCGACCAGTTCCAGAATGACATCGGGGTCATGCTCTCCCTGAAGCGACCTGGCGGCATGGCCCAGCTCTTCGGTGACATCCCAAGGCGCGTGGCCCCGCCCCGCCACGGGCAGATGGGTCCCTCCGACCTCAGCGGTCTTGGGGTCATTGATGCTCAGCCCCGGCGAGGCACTCCCCTCCGCGTCCAGGTCGAGAAGGATTCGCGGACGGAGCAGTTCCACGGCCTCAGGACCCTCGGCTACCTGGGGCAGCCCAAACAGCGACCCCATGCCGTATTCGACTCCCAGCTGCTGCAGGAAGTCGAGCTCCTCTCGGGTGGCGATGCCGCCGGCCGCCAGCCGGTTGCCCGCTCGACGAGCGAACTCGGCAAGCCCGCTGACAGTCGCGGACAATCCGGGGTTGTTAGCGACTCCCGAGACCAGGCTGGCGTCGATGTGCAGGATCTCCGGCACCACCGCTGCTACCGTCGACATTCGTGTGCGGCTCTCGCCAATGCCCAGAAGGGCCACCTTGAACCCCTTCAGCCGCAGGTCAAAGGCCAGGTCGGCGATCGGGGGTGCGTCCGTGATCTCCTCTCCCCCGTTGAGCTGCCAAACAACCCGGGATGCGGGGATGTCCGCCCGCCGAACCTCTCTCGCGAGCAGGCCCGCAATCCCCGGGCGGCGGCGTCTGAAACCCACCAGGTTTATGAACACCGCGCCCGGCCGCACATTCTGAGCGACCGCCAGCTGGGCGAGGAGCAACGCGTCGTCGAGCGGCTCCAGAAGGTCAGCCTCTGCGGCCGCTCTCCAGAAATCGTCAGGGGATGGAAGGGCGTCGAGGCGGGGAAGCCGCCAGCGCAGCTGATATCCGAGAACCGCGCGGTCGCGCAGCCGGCGCAGCGGCTCGGCCGTGACTCTGAGGGCGTGGGGACCAAGGAGGTCCCTGAGCGCCGCCAGGGCGCCCACGACCGCCTCCTCAGGCGGGGGCGGCAGGTGAGGGGTCTGGCTGACGGATGGCAGCCAGAAGAGCTCTGAGGAATCCTCCTCCCCAAAATTGGGCATCGCGCTGACCACGGTCCGATCTTGCCATCATTCGAACGGCAGGCGGCGACGATCGGGTTACGGCTGTGTTAGGGGGTCATCCCGAGACGATCCGCCAAATGGCAGACCAGGGGCGGCCAGGGTCAGTTCCGAGTAGATCAGGTGGGCCGCGATCGCGGGGACCAGGGAGCGGGACCGCTGTCGCAAGAACCCAGTCAGCGCACCAAGCAACAACCCGCCGCCCACCGGAAGTGGATTTAGGGAAGCCCCCTGGACAGCCCCATATAGCAGGGTCGCCCGCCACAGCGCCTTCCCCGATTGAGGATCGCCCGCCCGGGAGAGCACCCCCTCGCGCCAGAAGAGCTCCTCGGCGACCGCGCATGGCACTATCAGACCCGCAGCAATCGGACGCCTGACGGCACCAGTGCTGGCGCCAACTCGCGTGAGCCATCGGCCACCGAAGCTGGTCTTCTTCGCCAGGCTTGCGACCTGGGTGGTGAGCCCGAAAGCCCCGACCCCTGCGGCAATGCCGGCGGCAATCCACCGCCAGCCAACCTGTCGAGAGGGTTCTTCACGCCTGGGACCCAACAGCAGGCAGGACCCGACAAGGCCAAGGGTCATCAGCGGCCAGAATCGACTGGGGCGTTTGAAGCCGGCGCGTAGCGCCAGAGCCTGTCCCAGAACTCCCAGGAAGAGAATGGCGGGTCTGGTGCGCGTGACTGTCATGTCGAGGACCGACGCGGGCCGTCGAGCCGGTCGGCCGCAGCCGAAGCGGAGGTGGCGATCGCCGAGACCGCGGCCAAGCCCGACCTTCCAGCGGTTCTTGACGCTGTGGCGGACCACTGGCGAGGCAATTCCCGAGTTACCGCGGCCCGCAGTGGTGCTGGAAGGTCCGTCCGCAGAACCTCCCGGAAGCGCTCCAGGAGGAGATCCTGGCGCAGCGCCTCGCCCAGAGGATCCAGGCTTCGAGGGCGCATCCGCACCACTCCGCGGGTCAGCTCTAGTGCGGATATCCGTCGGCGACCGCGGATGAGGAGGGAATGGGCCCAGTCGCGCTCCAGCTCCGCACGATGATGCAAGTACGAAAGGAGGGAGCGGGCCCGGGGTTGGGGAGCGACCGCGGCCATGGCCGCGTAGAAGGGGGCAGTCGCATTGCAGCTGCTGAACAGCGCGTTCAGCGCCTTCCAGGCGTGATCGGTCAGGACCAGCGGCTTAGAAGGCACAGTCAGTGAGCTTCGCGAAGCAACCTCAATTGAGGGTGTAGTGACGAGCCTGGCGGAACCAGCCCGCATGCTCATGACCGTAGCCGCCAGGCCGGCGGCGACATCTGGCAGCCAACCCGGCGGCTTGGTGAACCCGTAGACCGAGCGGGGCCGAAACTCCCGCCAGCCACTGCCGGGAGAGAGGGTGCCGACCCAGGCGACCATGCGAGCCAACTCGAATGAGTCGTCGATGATGCGCACCGCCACAGAGCTCCTCCCGAACTCCCCAGCCGGCAGAGCGGGAGCTCGTACCAATAACCTGCCTCGACGATCCACTTGGGCCTCGACGGGGACGGCCAACGGCGCTCGTCGCTGGTCTTCCCGGACGGCTAGGACGGTGGGCAGCCCGTCTTTGAGCATCTGGCGCCCGCGGGCCTCCAGCGTTCCAGGCTGGAGCCGGCGAGCGGGAGCTTTGCGCTCTTTGCCTGGCCTTCCAGATCGTCTGGCGGAGTCCCAGCTTCCGACCTTGGTCCTACGGATGCCCGTCTCATCCGTTATCTCCACCTCCACGATCCGGACCCTGATCAGGATTCGCCTCCAGTATTCCCGATACAGCCGTCGCCAGGCAGGGTTGGTGGTGGTCTCGGCGAAGAAGGGCCTTACTCCCTCGGGGCCGTCCATGAGCTCAAAGAGGCGGGCCAGGTTCTCGGTGCCCCCGCCCTCTTCAACCGTCGCCTCGCCGCGCAGTGCGATCGACCGGAGATCGCCCAGCGAGCGCAGCATGGTGACTCGCGGGTTGAGTCGAAGGTTGCGCACCTTGGCGGCGTAGCCCACCGTGGTCGATGTCCAGATGGCGTTCTGAGCGACTTTGACCCTGGCTCCCACAGCCGCGATCGAGGGGACTCCCCAGGGGTTCACGGTGACCAAGTCCCACTGCAGAAAGTGGTCTAGCCCCTGGAGCTCGGGGAAGTCAGCGAGGTTGGCTGCGGGCATGCACATAACCGTACGGGATATCCTCGACTGGCCACATGAACAGCTTCGGAGCCGCCCGTGCCTGAGGTCCATCACCAGATCCTGATTCCGGTGACCCCGGAGGATGCTTGGGACTTCATCGCCGATGTTCGGAACGCGCCCCGCTGGATGTTCGGAGTCAGGGAGGTCGCCGGGTCGCTGAATCCTCCGCTGAAGCAGGGAGATCGGCTCCAAATTCGATTGGTGGCCGGGGGCAAGCTGGCCGACAGCGAGTGGGTCATCGGAGAGTGCGAGCGCCCCACCCTAGTCAGCAGCTGGGGGCACGCCATGGGGGCCTCGGCGCAGCTCCGAATCAGGTGCCGAGCGGTGGGACCCAGCTCGACCGAGGTCACTCAGCAGCTCAGCTACCAGCTCCCGGGAGGACCACTGGGCTACCTGGCCGCGAGGTTCGGAGTCAGCGGGATCCTGGAGGTCCAGGCTCACCGCTCACTGCATGCTCTGGCCCAACAGCTCGCTCCCCAAGTGCGCAGGGCGGCCGCACAGCAGAGGATCGAGGAAGTTGATGCCAGCGGTCCGCTGAAGGATTGAGCTTTTGACCGGGGGGGTGGAACTCGGGGGGCGGACGCGGTTTGTAGAGCCCCGATCTGAGGATGACCCCTCCCTGGGGGAGGAGGGCGCGTTGCTGCTGGCCCCGCAGCACCAAGGGGACACGGTGGCCATCCCGGTTACGAGCTCCCGCGGCGTGACCCTTGGCTCTAGCATCTGGCGGAAGCCCGGCTTGGAGGACGCCATCCGCGGAGTTCCCTGCGTCGGGCAGGTCAGGTTGAGCCCCATCGGGGGTACCGTTGGCCCAGTCGGGCCCTGCTGGCTCGGAGTGCTGCTGGTGACTCGGCTTCCAACTCCGAGCGCGCGGCCGCTTGACCTCATGTTGAAGGTGGCCCAGGGACTGCTCCAAAGAGGAATCGCCCGATTTGGAGCGCGAGTTGAGAGCGGGCGCGTCGAGGGAGCGTGGTGCCCTGGTTTCAGCGACCTGTCGGTCGAAGGCCGCAAGCTGGCCGGGGTCGGCTTCAAACTGACTAGGGAGGTCGGGCTCGCGCGCCTCATAATCGGGGTCCGTCGGCCGGGGGAGGGTGAGTTGGCGGCGCTGGACGGCTGCCACAGGGCCTTGGGGCTGGAGGTGAGAGAGGAGAGGCTGTCGTGGCTCAATGAGGTGATCGGTCGATCGAGCCTCGATTGGGGTGCCGCCCTGATGCTGATCGCGGGCCGAACGTAGCCGGATCCTGAGATGATGAGAAGGTGAAGCCACCCCCTCCACTGCAATTGGTGACCGACCCCGCTTCGGTCCTGCATCAGCGCGCCCGCCCCGTGCGCATATTCGACGGAGCTCTGCGCCGCCTGGTCGACGAGATGTACATCCGCTGCGAGGAATGGAGCGGCGTTGGACTCGCCGCGCCCCAGGTGGGACTCAACCTGCAGCTCGCGGTGATCGTATACGAGGACCGTAAGTTTGCCATGTGTAATCCGGAGCTGCTGTCGGGCGAGGGCGAGGTGGATGCCACCGAAGGCTGTCTCTCACTGCCCGGAATGGCCGGGATTGTGCGACGTTTTGAACAGGTGACCGTGCGCTACCGCAACCCTCAGGGCCGAGGCATGGTCAAGAACTATCAAGGGTGGCTGGCGCGGATCGTGCAGCACGAGTCCGACCATCTGCAGGGGATGCTTTGCCGAGAGCGCCTGGCCCCGGGAGCTGTCTTCGAAATTGTTCCGGAGGACGAGGAGGAGGTCTCCTGAAAGGGGGTGGTCGCCGCAACACGGCGGCGACCACCCCTGCCATCTCTCAGGCTGCCAGGTTGGCCTCGGCGTCGATGGTGATCTTGATCTCATCACCAATCACGACCCCACCTGCCTCAAGCGCGGCATTGTAGGTCAGACCGAAGTCGGACCGATTGAGCTTGCCCGTGGCTTCGAACCCTGCCACTGTGGCTCCTTGGGGGCTCTTGGTGATCCCGAGGAAGCTGACGTCGAGCACCACCGGCTTGGTCACATCCTTGATGGTGAGGTCCCCCTCAACCCGATAACGGTCGCCACCGAGAGCCTCGATCCGCCGGCTCTGGTAGGTGAGCTCGGGATACTTCTCAGCTTCGAAGAAGTCACCAGATCGGAGATGATCGTTGCGAGGCCCGACCCGGGTGTCGATGCTGGCCGCCTTGATGGTGGCCTTCGCGGAGCTGCGCGTCAGATCCTCCGGCTCGATCTCCAACTCTGCGCTGAACTCGGTGAAGTGACCCCTGACGGTGCTGACCATCATGTGCCGTACCGAGAACTCAATCGACGTGTGATACGGGTCCAGTGTCCAACTCAAGACAACTTCCTCCTTAGCGATCCCTAGCGACGCCTGAATGCGTCATAATTGCTTACGCAATCATATCGTAATGGAAGGTTATTTGCTTGTGCAAGCACCTCCGGTAGACCGCACCGCGAACGAAAATGGGCTGAGCCCGGAGACGATGGCCGCTTGGCAGGCCTTTCTGAAGGCACACACCGTCCTCACCAGGGCCTTGGAGCGAGAGTTGGTAGCTGCCCAACGCCTGCCCTTGGCTGAGTACGACGTCCTGGCCCAGCTGAGTTCGTCGGGCGAGGGGCGCCTCCGGATGGCTCAACTGGCAGACCGGGTGCTGCTCAGCCGGAGCGGACTGACCCGGCTCGTGGAGCGGCTGGAGGCCTCGGGGTTGGTCCGGCGCGAGGTCTGTCCCAGTGACGCCAGGGGCAGCTTCGCGGTGCTGACGGAGCTTGGCCGACAGCGGTTGACGGCTGCCGCCTGTGACCACCTGCGCTCGGTCCAGCTCCACTTCGGAGATGTCCTAGAATCCGAGCAGATGACAACCCTTCGCGAGGCGCTGGAGCGGATCACCGCGGCCAACTCAGGCGTCGGACCCAACAGCTGCCAGAGCTGTGACATGGAAATTCCGGGCGCGGATGAGGAGACCTTCAGTGGAAATTGAAGACGCCCCAGGGTGCCCATTCCCCGGGGTAGGCACCAGTCCTTCACCCAACCAAGACCGGGACTCGGTGGAAAGTGGAGTCTGCCCCGTCCCCCACGACCCCTCGGCTCCTAGTTGGAACCTAGACGCTCATGTGGAGGCCATGCGGCGTGCCCAACAGGGAGCCGAACGCAGCCACCTGGGACCTGAGCGAGCCCGGGAGATGGCGGAGAAGGTGGCGGAGCAGCGGGCTGCCCTCAAGGGAATGCCCGAGATCCGCAGCGAGTTCATAGAGAGCCTGGGTAAGAAGCTCGGGTATGGCCACCCCCTCAGCGACCGCGGGAACCTACCGACCTTCACCTGGACCGCCGAGGCGGAGGCACGTCTGGCTGAGGTCCCCGAGTTCTGCCGGGAGCTGACTCGGTGGCGGGTGGAGTGGACCGCCCACAAAAAGGATCTCGGCACCACCATAACCCCGGAGATCATGGAGATCAAGTACCAGATGTGGGGCGAAGTCTCCCACCGGATCCAGGCTCGCGGGGGCCCGGAGCTGGAATGGACAGATTCGGCCAGGAGCCGCTTCGACCAGGTCCCAGACTTCGTCAAGGGACAGGTTCTGGAGGCGGTCGAGGGCAACGCCCGCCAACTCGGAGTCGAGGTGGTCGACGACGAGGTCGTCGACCGGGTCATCCAGCGCTGGTCCACCACCGGCGATTTTCACGAAGGGCTCTACGGCTTCCGCTGAGTGCCACGAACCGGCCTATCCGAGATGTGTCAGGCGCTCCGCGGCTTCGCCGAGGTCCAGTTCGCCCCTGGCCAGCGCCCGCAGTAGCTCGAGAGGGTTCTCGACCGGTTGAGCTCCTGTCGCTTCCATCCCGAGGTGGGACAGCACAGTATCCAAGCGTGCTCGCGCAGTTGGATAGCTGACCCCCAGCTGACGTTCCAAAGCCTTCATGTTCCCCCGAGAGGAGAGGAAGATCTTCAGCACCTCCAGCTCGTCCTTGCGCAGCGAACAGAACTCACAGTTCTCAAAGTCACCGGTGAGCTCTGTGCCACAACCCTGGCAGCTGAGCCTGGTCAGATGAAGGGTCTCACCACATACTGGGCAGCTGCGTGGTGGCCTGTGGTCGCTCAAACCTCCTCCACCCAAACCGCCCCGGTGGTCGCATCAATCTCCAAGTGCCCCGCCCCTTCACCAATCGTCGCCTCGCGCAGGTCGCCTCCCATGGTCCAACCTTCGGCGAGGCCCGCGCCATCTCCGGGGAGAGATATCTTGCCGAGGGTACTTCGGGCCACCACGCGCACGCTCGAGCCCCGCTCCAGGCGCACCTTGACAGTCCCTGCCTCACAGCGAATCCTGGACGCGCCCTGATTCAGCAGACCCCGCACCGACACAGTCCCCCATGTCACGTTGAGGTCGATCGCTTCGGAAAACCCCTCTACCCTGGCACTCCCGGCCTGGATGTCAGCCTTGATCGGCCCTTTGATCCCTTCCACGGTGAGCAGGCCGGCCGCCATCTCCACCTCCAGGGGCAGTTTCGGGTTCATGCGGATGAGCACCGGTCGAAGCGGATTCTCCGCGGATCCACTCCCAAAGGGAAGCTTCTCCGGCCAGCGAAAGGAGAACCACCCTCCCTCTTCGCCGAGTGGCATGCCCCGGACCACCATCGAGTCGCCCTCACGTGCCGCCCGATGAGGACCCTGCACCGTCACATCGCGAACCTGGTCGTCCCCCACGATCTTGGTGGGATGGATCAGCCCGGTCACCTTGACCCGCCTGACCGGAGCCTCGTCGTCGGCCACCGCGGTCCTCTGGAGAGCCGCTATACGCTCTGTCGCCTCCTCCGGGCTGATCTCTCCAGCGGCCACCCGGCGGAGCAATTCGCGCATCATGTCTTCCTTTATCATGCACAATTTATAGCGTCGAACTATCAATATGTCAATTTCCACATGGCAATTCAAGAATCGGGCGGGGCTGAAGCCTGAATGGGCCGCACCTCCGGATCGTCGGCCGACGACGCTTAGAAGGCCTGGCCAGATAGGATGCGCCAGTGATGATGGAGGGGGACCGGGAGCCAGAGCAGTCACCGCCGACTGCGATCCCACCGGTGCCGCGGTTCACCAGGACCGAGAAGGTGGTCTGGCTGGTCTATGGCGTGGTGGCGGTGACATTGGTTGTGGTCCCCTTGCTCACCAGAACCTTCTCGCTCCCAAACCTGGCCGCCTTCGTGCTTTTGGGAGGGGCTGCCGCGATGAGCTTAGGCTGGTTGAGCAGTGGTGAGTTGAGGAGCGCGGAGTGGCTCTCCGAAAAGGAGTACGACGCCTTTCTCAAACAGCTGCACGATCCGTATGAGCCGCCCGAGGAGCGTGACTGAGGTCGACCCACACTGACTGTGCTGCGCCCATCCCCAAGGCCGTCTGCCGGCTACCCCTGATCACCGTCACCGCGTCCGCCCCCGGGGACCGCTTTACAGATACCAGCTCTCCCAAATGCAACCCCTCCCGATCCAGAAGGCGGAGCAGCTGCGGAGCCTCATGCTCCGCCACCTCGGATATGCGCGCTATCGGGGCTACGACATTCGGGCTGAGCTCCGCCAAGCTCACCAGTCGGCGCTTCCTGGACTGGACCCCTGGAATCTCGTTGCCGTGGGGGCAGGTGCCGGGCCGGCCCAATCGAGCGAAGATCCGCAGAACCAGGTCGTCGGAAAAAAAGTGGGCGATCCTACCGGCCTCGAGATCGGCGGCGGCCCAGTCCAGCCCGATGTCATCCGCCAGCCAGCACTCCACGATGCGATGCCTGCGCACTATCGCGCCAGCCTCGGCATCCCCGGTCTCGCTCAACGCGATGCTGCGATCCGTTCGGACGTGAAGGAGGCCCTCGTCGCGCAACCGCTGAACCACCCCGGTCACCGTAGGAGCGCTCACCCCCAACCACTCAGCCAGCCTGGAGGGTCTCACGGACTCGCCCTCATGGGTCATGTAGTAGATCGCTTCCAGATACCGCGAGGAGACCGGGGAGAGATCGTGAGCGGTATTCCGACTTGACGACACTTATTTAGCTCCCATAGGCTTAGCCCCTACTAACCGCAGTCTGAGTCGAGGCTAAACGACAGCCACCGCCGAGATTGACTCGACCCCACTCGAGGAGGATCGCACGTTGCTCCCCACCTTCGTCATTTTCCTGCGCGAAGGTGTTGAGGCAAGCATGATCGTGGCGATCCTACTGGCTTACCTGTCCCGCAGCGGTCACCGCGACCATTTCCGTGACGTCTACCTTGGGGTCGGCGCTGCTCTGCTCCTGGCCTTCGGTGGTGGGGCAGCGGCATTTCTGCTCGTCCACACCTACGAGGGCTCGAGGGTGCAGACGATTTTCGAGACGGCCACCTTCCTGCTGGCTTGTGGGGTCCTCACCTACATGACCTTCTGGATGCACTCCCACGCTCGATCCCTCTCTTCCGAGCTGAGGGCGAGAACCGACTCAGCGATGGGAAGTAGGACCCGTTGGAGCCTTAGCCTGGTGGCCTTTCAGGCGGTGGGCCGGGAGGGGCTGGAGACGGTGGTCTTCACCCTGGCTATCTTTTTCGCCGCCTCCTCCGGCGGTACCAGCTTCGCCGCGTCGGTCCCGGCTGCCGCCCTAGGTGCGGGGCTGGGGGTGCTGGCTTCCCTGATCATCGCCTTGGCCATCTACCGGCTGGGACACCGCCTGAATCTCGGTCGGTTCTTCCGAATTGTGGGGACCTTACTGATGCTGTTCGCGGCCGGGCTGCTGGTGGATGCCATCGAGAATCTCCAGCAGTTGGGCTGGCTGCCCCTGCTGACCCATCCTCTTTGGAACACCTCTTTGGTCCTCAGCGAAACCGGGACGCTCGGTGACATCCTCCACACCTTCTTGGGCTACGCGGCTCGGCCCACCGGCCTCCAAGTGGTGGCCTACATCGTCTACATAATGGCGGCCGTGGGTGGATTCGTCTGGCTCTCGGGGCGTCCCAGCCGGACGCGCAGGGCAGCGGTCTCCTCCTGATCCGACCGGGCCCGCCGCTCTAAGATCTCTGAAGGGACCGCCCGCTGGAGGGAGTCGCCGTCGGCACACATGGGAGGTACTTTCGCTGATGGTATCGACTCCCGAAGAGTTTCGGGCGGTGGGCAGAGGGCGATGGCCGGGGCGCTTCCTTCGACCGCAGATGGAGCTGCCCCGCTGGTCTCGTGAGCGACCACAGCGGCTGGTGTACAGCTCCTCCAGAGGTGGTAGCTGGCAGGGCTGGAAGGTGGAGCTCGGGAGGCGCTCCCATCAGCAGGTGACCTCCGGTGCGATTGGGACCCGAAGCATCGACATCAGTCCGGACGGCGAGACGGTCGTCTGGTTCGAGGACGAAACCGGGGACGAGCGGGGCGTGTGGATGGCTGCCCCCTTCACCACCGGGAAGTCCAGCCAGCTACTGCCCGAGGCGGCACCCGGCTGGGCTTCCGGCTTCGCCTGGGGGGGACAACTCATCTTGGTTGGGCTGGCCGATGAGGCCGGTTTCACGGTCATCACCACCTCGCTCAGCGCAGCTCGTAAAACCCGCCGAATCTATCATCGCGAGGAAGAGGCGTTCGTTCTGGCGCTCTCCGGAGACGACCGTTACGCGCTGTTGGCGTGCTCAGAGCGGGGGGACACCCTCCACCCCGACCTTCGGGTTCTGGGAGCGGAGGACGGGAGTCTGGTTGGACTGCTTCCCTCGAACAGCCAACGGCACCTGGGATCGATCGCCGGCTTCCGTCCCACTCCGGGCGACCCCTGCATTGCGGTCAATGAGGACCAGTCGGGCCACCTTCGGCCGGCTCTCTGGTGGCCGAGGCGAGATGAGTTCAAGCGGCTGGCCACCGGCCTCCACGGGGAGCTCGAAGCGATGGACTGGGCAGCGGATGGGAGGGCATTGCTCCTCCGCCAGCTGCTCGACGGCCGGCATCGGCTTTGGATGCTGGAGCTAGAGGGTGGGCAGGTGTCCAAAGTTCAATCGCCGTCCGGGACTGTGAGCGCGGCCCGGCTTAGACCCGATGGAAACGTCTGGGCACTGTGCGGAAGTGCCGCCCGGGTGCCCAGGGCTCTAGAGCTTCCCGCCGAGCGAGAGGTGGTGAAGCTTCCTGGTCCTCGCCCTCCCAGGGCGACCGCGCTGACCAATTGGCGATTCCCGACAACGGATGGGCAGATGCTCCATGGCTTCATCGCCAGACCCCCAGGCCCCGGTCCGCACCCAACCGTGATCTGGGTCCACGGCGGGCCACATTCGCATGTGGACGACTCCTACAGGCCGTCGATGGCGGCGCTGGTGGACCTGGGGCTCATGGTGGCCGCCCCCAACTACCGCGGTAGCACTGGGTACGGAAGCTTCCAGATGGACCAGCTCATCGGCGATCCTGGCTTTCCTGAGGTTGAGGATGTGGCCCATGGGGTGGCGGATCTGGTGGCCCGCGGCCTTGCCGACCCCGCGCGAGTGGTTCTGATGGGAGCTTCTTGGGGTGGCTACATAACCTTACTTGGCCTTGGCCTTCACCCGGAGCTGTTCGCCGCCGGGGTGGCTAGGGTGCCGGTTGCAGACTACGTCCTGGCATTTGAGGAGGAGTCTCAGCCCCTCAAGGCGATGGACCGAGCGCTTTTCAAAGGTGACCCGTCTGAGCGACCGGCTCTGTACCGGGAGCGGTCACCGATCACCTACGCGGATCGAGTTCTAGCCCCCCTGCTGATCCAGGCTGGCGAAAACGACAGCCGCTGTCCGTATCACCAAGTCGAGGTCTACGTGCAGCGGTTGCGAGAACTCGGTAAGAATGTCGTGTTTCATCACTACCCCGCTGGGCACAGCGTGATGGTGCTGAAGCAAGATGTCCGGCTCACCGAGCAAACCATCGCTTTTCTGGCATCGGTTTTGGGGCTGCACCAAGGCGACTGAGGGGTCTCAGGTGACCTGTTCCGGTTCCGGGTCGATGCTCATGTACTGGCCGCCCTGCACTACCTTTCGCAAGCGCAGCATCGCGTCGTACACATCCACAAACCTGGTCGTCGGCGCGGCGCAACCGAAACGGAGCCGGTCTGGTGCCCGAAAGTCCGCTATGACGGCTGCCTCACTGACCAACACCCGGCAGATTCGATAGGCATCGGGGTGGCGAAGGCAGACCTGGGACCCCCGCCTCGCCGGATCCCTTGGGGTCGCCAACTCTAGGCCCAACGGGGCCAGCCAACTGTCGTAGAGGTCGATCAGGAAGGAGGTGAGCTCCAAGCTCTTGGCGCGAATCGCCTCAATCCCGATTTCGGCCAGCAAACCGGTCCCCGCCTCCACCAGGGCTATCCCGACGATCGATGGAGAACCGGTCTGAAACCTCGCGATCGAGGGCAGCGGATTGTATCCCTGCCCCATGGCGAACTGATCGGCCTGCCCGAACCAGCCCCAGATCGGCTGGCGCAGGGACCTTTGCAGCTCCTGGCGAACGTAGAGGAACGCGGGGGAACCGGGGCCTCCGTTGAGGTACTTGTAGGTGCAACCGGCGGCCAGATCGGTCTCAGTCCTATCCAGCTCGATGGGAACAGCTCCCACTGAGTGGCACAGGTCCCAGAGGCTCAGCGCCCCCGAGGCGTGGATGAGCTCATTGATGGCACCCATGTCCGCCAGCGCTCCGGATCGATAGTCCACGTGGGAGAGGCTGACCAGGGCCGTTTCCGTGCCCAGATGTGGGCGCAACAGGCTGGGATCGGGGCCCCCCAAATCCGGGAAGTCGACCAAGCGAAGCTCCATCCCACGCGCCTGGGCCAGACCCTGCAGCAGGTAGCGGTCAGTTGGGAAATTGGCGCGGTCAGAGACGACGACCGAACGTCCAGGACGGGCGTCCAGGGCAGCGCTGGCCAGCTTGTACAGATTCACGGTGGTCGCGTCGCTGACCACCGTCTGGCCCGGGGCGGCCCCCAGGAGGTGGGTTGCCAACAGATCCCCGACGTCGGTGGGAAGGTCAACCCATGAGCCCCAGGACCGTACCAGTCGCCTGCCCCATTCCTCGGTGACGACCTCCGTGACCCGCTCCAAAGATCTCCGAGGCAGCATCCCTAGGGAATTCCCATCCAGGTAGATCGGCGCGTCGTCGTCGATTTGGAAGAGAGGACGAGCCCAGGCGATCGGGTCCACCGTGTCCAGCGCCATCGCCTCAGCCCTCGCCGGTTCGGATCTCGGACGACCCTCGGCCCAGCGCTCTCGGTCGGTCACCTGGCGGTCACGGAGCGCCGGAACCTGAAACCCGGTTCAACGCTGAAGCCACGTGTGCCACCACCGGGCCTCCCCCCACCGCTATCCCGACTGAGTTGTGAAGCTGGCCCGCTCGAAGCTCGAGACGCCGCTCCGTGCGCCCAAGAGGGCGCGACCTTGGGGAAGCCGCGATGCTGATCAGGTCGAGCCGCAGTAGCGCTCCCTCGACCCGGCCCTGATGGATCTCGGTGTATCCTGCAGGCACGGCGACCACCAGTTCGGCCTCACCGGCCGGGAAGAGGCGCAAGAACCCCTGCTCGGAGTGGCTCAGCTTGCCGGTCACAGCCTCGACGGTCCGCTGCTGAAGGTGAACCAGAGCACGCTCCGGGACCGCCTCCAAAAGCAGCTCCTCACGATATCGAAAAGGACTCTTTGGGTTCCACATGCCCACACCCGAGCCCGACCAGAGCCCGAGCAGGAAGCGGAATGGGTCGAGAAGTGAAGATATGGCGTCGTCGGGCATTGGGGAGACCATAAGTGGAGAGAGTGCGGCCGTCAACCAAGGGGGAATCCCACCCGTCGACGCCGAGATCGCCGGCGGTCCTAACCCACGTCGTCGGGATACTCTGGAAAGATGCAGTTCAAGGTTCCATCACGCTCTGACATGCTCTGGATGCTGGCGGCCGGCCTGCCGCCTCCCGGACCGTTCCCTATATCGGACACATCGCTGGACCCAGGCCTCTTCGGCCCCAGCAGTGTCACCTGGCGGGTGATGCGCGAGCCGATGCTCCTGTTGGGAGCGTCTCGGGCACTGCTGATGCAGGTGGCACACCCACTGGTCGCGCAGGGGGCACTGGACCACAGTGACTTCACCTCCGACCCCGTGGGGCGCTTCCAGCGCACCGTGGCCTGGGTCACCAGCGTCGTCTTCGGAACTAGTGAGGAGGCGCTGGCGGCCACCCGCGAGGTCAATCGCATGCACCGGCGAGTTCAGGGGACCCTCCCGGAGGAGCACTCGACCGCCGCGTGGGGCTCGGGAAGTGCGTATCAGGCGAACGATAGAGATCTGATCCTCTGGGTCCACGCCTCATTGGTGGACGCGATGTTGGACACTCACGACAAGATGATTGGCGGCCTCAGTGACAGGCAGCGAGACCGATTCGTCCGCGAGTGGGATGCCGTGGTCCAGATAATGGGACTGCCGGAAGGTTCGGGTTGGACCAGCGTGGCGGCAATGAGGGGGTGGATAGACTCCCAGATTGAGGCTGGCGTCGCCCTGCCGGGCGCTGGCTCACGGCGGGTTGCCGACGTCATCCTGGTCCCGAGGCTTGGGCTCCAGGGACCCAGAGGGCTGGCCGAGCTAACTGGATTCATAACCGCCGGGCTGCTTCCGGAGGTGGTGCGCCGGCACTACCGGATCCGGTGGACGCCGATTCACCAGGCCGCCCACCAAGCCCTGCGCCTCTGGCTGCGGTCGACCAAGGCGTTGCTGCCCAGGGCCATTAGAGTCTCTCCGGTCTACGAGTTCGCGGTGGCGCGGGCAGCCGGCGAGCTTGGCAACCACCCGGTGCTGATGGACAGGCTCGTACGGCAGCCTCGACTCGCCTGAGTTCGGGAGTCAGACAAGGTCCCAGCTGGCGATCGCCGGTTGGCCATGCTCCTCGTCGAGGACCGATATGGATGCCACCTTGAGAATCAGGTGCCGGCAGAACGTCACTGGCACCCCGAGATAGGCGGCCGCCACCGCCCGCAGAATATGTCCGTGGCCAAAAAGCAGGCTGTTTCCCGGATATGGCAGGTCCAGTGTGCGAAGAAGCAAGCTCGCCCGTTCCAGAACCTGGTCAGGGCTCTCCCCGCCCGGACAGCCATCCCTCCACAGCTCCCATCCAGGATGACGCTCAGCAATCTGCTCGCTGGTGAGGCCCTCGAAGTCGCCATAGTCATATTCGGCGAGTGATGGATCAACCTCCAGCCGCTCACCGAACCCCGCCAGCTTAGCAGTTGCTCGAGCACGCTGACGCGGGCTGCAGACCACCCTCGCGAATGTGATTCCCCCCAACTTTGCCCTCAGGCCCAGCGCCTCGACCTCACCGGCACGCGTCAGGGGGACATCGGTGTTTCCAGTGTGGCGCCGGGCCTCGGTCCAGGTGGTGGCACCGTGCCTCACAAGGTAGATAGACACTGAGGTCAGTGTACGAGGCAGAAGGGCCGTTCCCATGCGGGTTATACTTGGCCGTCTCGGGGAGTAGCTCAGCCAGGTTAGAGTGCACGGTTCGGGACCGTGAGGTCGGCGGTTCGAATCCGCCCTTCCCGACCATCCCAGCAGATGGCTGAGCTCACGTTCAGCGGGTGCTCCCACGAACAGGAGCAGAGGCGGTAAGCGCCTGGCCCTCGAAGAAGGGAAAGCCAAGGGCTCGCCATTGGCCAACAAAATTGGGCGGTGTCGTCGGCGTTCACGACCAACCCCAGCATTGGGTCGGCTGCGGACCTCAGGTGTGCCCTCAGTTACAGGGCTTGCAACCAGCGATTCGTTCTCGGTCACCACGAGCATCCTTGAAAACGAACTCGAGATGAGGTGCCTTTCGCCTAGGGTCACGAGGAGTAGAACAGTCGTTTGGGCTTTACTCGGGCGGTCCCAGGTGGCGTCCGCCGAGTCGTGAACCACCCAAATACCCCTCGTCAGCGGCTCCTGGATTCCCCAGTGGACAGAGACTCCCGGACTTTCGTGCAACCCTGGGCGTGACGTGGTCCGGTGCAGAAACAACGGAGCGCATGATCGGCAGGAGCACGGCAAATTGAGGCTGACCTCGTCGGCTCAATGAGCTCGCGAACCGGGTTCAGACTATGTTCGATCGCGTCCGAGCTGGAGACCAACCCCCCGTGACCCGGGGACCGGGCCGGCCCCGCCCCGTACCGGCGACACCTAGCTGGCCCCAATCCGGTGCCGTCCTGGCGGCCCGCGCCGAAACCAAGGGGTCAGGATTTCACCCGAAATGGTCAGCTCTGAGCTTGGCCATGTTCCTCTGAATGCAGTCTCACAGGGTCCGGGCGTGGGTGGCGACACCCCCACTGTGACCGTCCC